>CAYWGR010000140.1:0-15312 GCA_964458015.1 uncultured Planctomycetaceae bacterium | reverse complement strand
CGAGATCGACTGTGTAAATCTCACGCTCGTGATCGACGCACACTTTTTGCAGGTCGTACAACAAGCGGGCCTCGTGCGTCCAGATGCCGCGCGGCGTTTGATGGACCAAGGCGAACAGCGATTCTTGCCACTCCTGCGGAGACGCTTCGTCGAGTTCCAAGGCGGCTTGCAACCGCTGGACCAACCGATAAACGTCCGACTTGATCGCCGTTTGGATGCGCCCCATGCATTCGGCCGGGGCATAGCGTTCGGCTCTGGCATGATAAATCGCCGCCCGTACCACATTGCCCAACTCGGCCGGATGCCGCGACTTGCGCATCAGGTCGCGATACTTCGTCTCGGAAGGCTGCTCGATCGGGGGCAACGGCTCGGCCGGCGGAGCATCGTCTTCCATCGACAACTCCACCGCTTCAACCGATACGTAAGGATCTTTGGGTTTCGGTGCTCCTTGCGGCCGGGTTGCATGAAAAAGTCCCTCGCCGTCCACATCCTGACGTATCAGGACCGCGGCCGATTCGATGCTTTTCAATCCTGGAAAGTAACGCGATAAAAAGCTGCGGGCAAAGTATCGCAATTCCAAAAATTCCGCAACGAATTCCACATAGACCGACTCATCGCTGGCCGGCGGTAAGAGCATGTCCTCTTGGGTAAGCACCATCCGAATTTCATCGAACTCGGCCGTGCCGATCTGATGAATCCGCTCACGGATTACGCTGGGCGATAAACCGCCTTCGGCCGCCTTTTGATCCAACGCCGCATGAATGCGAGCATGAAATAGCAGCCGCCACGAGCGAATCAGCACCGAAGCCGCCGATGTCGCCGCCAATTTCCGCAAACTTGGCCGGGCAATCAAAATCACCTTTTCGGGCAACGGCGCATCGTCGGCCAACCCCAGTTCCGCCCGATCGACGATCTCAAGCAGCGAATCCCGGGCAATCACATAGCTTTTTCGATGCGGCACGCGGATGCCGAAGCCGGTGAGCAGGCGATCGTGCTTAATCACACGCCGCAAGATACGCGGCAATACGAGAAACGCCGCCGGATCGGCCTCGCGCACTGCATTTTCCAACTGCTCAGGCGTCAAATGCAGGGGCCGCGTTCCGCTCGACGAGTCCATGGGCGACGATTCACCGGTGGGCAGATTCATCATAGTCTGCAATTATGGCACATCCGCGAAAAGGTGCCAAGCCGAATGGGAATCGGTAATTCACCCTAGAAAGGGTATCCCCCCTGTAAAACATGCTGGTCCATGAAAGATATTTTCAACAGAAACGGATTTACCAGCAGTTTTGCCTCATATCCTGTCTATCTTATTGATCCTGACTAATCCTTGCCATCAATTCTGTTTTTTTCCGTATTCGGCAATGTTGATATAAACGTATCCGCCGCCGTTTTGATGGGCCAAATCGGCCAAAAAACTCACGCCGGCCGACTTGGGCCCCGGCCCGAACTCGACCGTATTGATAATAATGCCGGCCGCTAAGTTCCGGATGCGTTCCAACTGAGAAGGCTCTAATTTGGGATCATCAGCGTCGGTCAAAAACCAAATCACGTCAGGGTGAAGGCGAATGGCCAATCGCAGGGCATCTTCGTGGGCGGTGCCGCCGTCGGCCTTGATCGTCTCCAAAAATCGGGCCACACGGTCTTTGTTCTGCTCGGTGGCGAACGTCAGACGGCCGGGTGTGCCGGTCGGATTGAAGAGGACCGGCGTCTCATTGTAAAAAATGATTTGGAACTGATGGACCGTATCGAGATTTTTGAGACTCCGCATCAGTTCGGTCTTAACCGCGGCGAGCGAATCGCGCCCCGAACCGCCCATGCTGCCCGAACGGTCGAAGACATAGACGAACTTGTAGCCTTCGCCTACCAACCCGAACAACGAAGTCCGAGCCTTGCCCCCTTCTTTGGGAGCGATCGAGAAACCTAAGTCCTGTTGAAGCTGTTTTTCCGGTGAGAGTTCAGGCGTCGCCGGCTCCGCGGCAATAGCATTGCTCAAAGGCAGACAAATCGCAGCCAAAAGCAACACACGGCTTGCAGCAAGGATTCTCACTTCTTCTTCTCGGTAGTCGTATCGGTGGGTTTTCGCCCCTGCATGATGATCGCCTTGTTGAGCAAGGCAGTGTACTTGGCGACCATATCGGGCCCCATCGACTTCCGGAGGGTGATCAATGGCGACTTGAGTACTTTTTCCGCCGTATTAGCGCGGTCCATAATGACCGTTTTGTCCTTGCTCTTTTCGGCTTCGCGCATCAGGCACTTGGCCACGTTATACATGACCTCGAAATACTCGGGCGGTTTTTTCTTCATGGGCTGCAAGCGATTGCGCAGATCGGCCCAATGCTTGACGGCATCCTCGAACTTCGCCGGATTCTTTTCGGCCCACGCTTCCAAAATGCGGCCCTTTTCCATGAGCAGCGCCAGGGCGTTGGGGTTCGTTTCGATCAGTTTATTAACCTGTTTGATCGCGTCTTCGTACTTGCCTTGATCGCGCAGCACTTTGAGCAGTTCGGCACGGATGCGGCTCATGGCCTTGGCTGCCTCCTTGGCGAACTGGGGATCTTCCTCGGTGCGTTTGATGATTCGCTGAAACTGTTCACTGGCCTCGTTCGTCATGCCGATCGTGTTCAACGTTTCGCCAATGAACATCATGCTGCCGAGGCCAAGTTCCTTGCGCACGGCCAGTTTGACGAGAATTTTACCGAGCAACTCCTGGACCGCCCCCAGTTTGGTTTTGGCGGCATCCAACGCTCCCGGCTCGTTGCCGGCTTCGGCATTCGTCACGGCAGCGTCGGCCTTTTGGCGTTCCACGTTCAACAATCTGGCAAAACGCATCAGCGAATCATTAATTTCCGGCGTATCGGGCCCAAGCTCGATCAACAGCGAGCCGACTTCGCCGGCCTTATCCAACTTATCCAATGACGAATACGCCCGAACCGCGCCGAGAAAGATCCGCATCGTATTCGCATCAAACGTAGGCTTCTTATCGGCCTTCGCCATATCCACCAGCGGCTGATACAATTCAACCGCTTCTTTCGACTCGCCGCCGTCCTGGCGGATTTCGGCCAAAAGAAGTTGCGTTTCAAGCATGTACTTCGGCAACGGCTTGCCGGCCTCGAATTGCTTCTTGAAAATCTCCAAGGCCGCACCAAGACATTCCACCGCCCTGGCGCGATCCTCAGCCATTTGCTTCTTGTCCGGCTCGCCCTTCTGCTTGGCCCGCTCGATAATGCAAAGCCGCCACGAGTTCAACCCCGCCAGATACATTGCCGACGAGTAACGCTCGGATTTCGGATTGACGCGCACGAGAATTTTAACCGCATCACGAGTCTCTTCCACGACGATTTTCGCCTGCGCCAACGCAATGCGGGCGTCATCCGCCTCGGGACGGTCGGGCCAATTCTTGATCGTGAACTCGGCGACGCCGGTCAATACGTCCAGGGCCGCCTTGATTTTCTCGGCGGGCGAATTCGCCTTGGGATCCGCCAACCCCACGTAAATGTTCAACGCCGCGGTTACTCCCAACGCCGATGCCGACGCAGCCGCTGCGCTGTCTTTCTTCACTTTGCCATCGCTATCGACGACGATCTTCTTGACCATGTCGATGCACTCGGTCAGTTTCCCCTTATTGAACAAATCGCGGGCGATCATGAATTGGACGCGGCCCATGGCCTCGCGCACCGCATCGACCTCCGCTTTCTTCGTGGTCTTTTTCTTATCGGCGATCCCGATTCCCTTTTCATAACACTCCAAGGCCTTCGCCCAATTCGATTCCTTGACATATTCATCGCCGGCAGCGACGCAATCTTCGAATGTGTTTGCCTCATCGCTGCTCTCGCCGCGTTTCTGGAGCAATTCCCTTTTCAACGCCAGGAATTCCGCTTGATAAGGGCTTCGAACCTTGGAACAATCATTCACGGCCTTGTAAACTTCGCTTAGCAGTTTTTTTGACTGCGAAGGTTCCAATTTCTCGCAATAGGCAAGCGTGGCCTTGGCGACGTCCAATGCGATGCCTTGGTAGCCCTCGGTCTGCTTCCATCGCTTGTAGTCTTTCAACCAGTTGGACGCTTCGCCGAGGTATTCTTTCTGCTTCTTTTTGTCTTTCCCGATGATAATGAAGCGGAAATGTTCGACTTGCGTGAAAAGCGGCTCTAACCCGGTCTCCGCCCCGCGTTCCTCCGGCGCGGGAGCGTTGGCCAACACCTCATCGTAGATGTCCAGGGCCGTCTGATCGTCGCCAAGCTCTTCCGAAGTCTTGCCATGCCACATGTGGGCGTAAAGACCCGTGATCGAGCCGCGATTCAACTGATAAATGTCGTCGAACATCTTGGCGGCCTTCTTCAAACCAGCCACTCGATCGGCATTCTTCGGATCCGAGTATGTTTGGGCCAGATAGTATTCAATCAAGGCGAGTTGGAAGTCTGCTTCGTTCAGATAGGAAACCATCTGGGCGCGAGCTTCAGCAGCCGGATTGCGGGCAGCGGCACCGCGCCGCGTCGTTTGTTTGGGAGCCGGAGGCATCGTGTCGAGCCGCTCTTTGAATTTCTTGCGGGCTTGCTCAAACTTGCTCTTGGCGTCGGCAATGCCGGTCCGAGCTTCGGTCAACGTCTTCTCGTATTGCTCCTTCTCCTTGGGTTTGTTGGCCATCGCTTTTGCCTGCCGAAGCGTCTCGAGCGCTTGCTTCAGCAAGAAATCTCCCCAGGAGGCCATAGCGATCATGGCATCGGGATGGTTTGGCTTTTCCTTGATGAACTTCGCCAGGTATTCCTGCGATTCCTTCATCAGGGCATCGTATTCCTTGGCATCGAAAGCCGAACTGGCGGCCGACTTCAAACTTTTCGACATTTCAAGATCTAAAACGTCGCGCACCTCTTTGGGCAGGTCTTCTCGCTTGGTGAGTATCTTGAGATAATCGACCGCAATGTCGCCGTAGCCTTTTTCCTGCAAGGCATGAATGAATTGAAGCGGCTGTTCCTGAGCGCCGGCCACTCCCGAAACAAGGAAGGCAAAAAGCAGTGAAAAGAGAACTGCGCGAAAATGAACGCATTTCATGATACAGGTTCCACCTTGCATTAAGACGATTCACCCTCCCGCCCCATGTCATCGTCGAGGGGCGGAGGGTGTGTTGTTCGAGATTCTGTTCCTTAGCATTCCTTGCGGAAAAGCAGAGTGGCCCAGGCAAGTTTCACTCGCCCGCGCCACCCTCCACAAGCTTATTCCGCATAATTAACCAATACTATTTCGCGGGTTTCGCCTCGGCCGGCTTGTCCGCGGGTTTGGCCGCGGGTGGCGCCGGCGGTTGCGCCGCCGGTTTGGCATCGGCCGGCTTGGCTGCGGGCGGTTGCGCCGCTGGCTTGGCATCGGCCGGCTTGGCCGCTGGTTGTGCCGCCGGTTTCTCGGCCGGTTTCTCCGCGGCACCGGCGCCGCCTTCCTTGTCGAGCTTGTACAACGGCAAGTAGCGGTAGTATACCTCAAGCGTCAGCGCCGACAAACTGGTCACCATCAACCGGCCGCCGGATTTACCCCAGGCGTCGTTTTTCGGATCCCAGCTTCCAGACGCACAACTATTTTCCTTGCATTGCGAATTGATCAAGGCATTGCGCATCTTCCGGTTCCAGGTGTCCCAGTCGGGCCCCGGTTGGTTGTGCATCACCTGGGTCGCGTAATAACCATAATAAATGTTGTTCACCGGATTGCTCGGCTGGTTGGCCATGATCATGGCCGTGCCTTCGATCATCGCCGGATCGGTGCGCGGCAATCCCATGTACTGGCAGCATAACAAACCCACTGCCGTCAACGTGGGCGTAGCGCCCGGCTTGTCGTAACCAAATGTGCCGCCGAAGCCCATGCTGCCCGTGGAACCCGAGGATACCGACTTGAGGAACATCTTGGCTTTCTCAAACACGGCTGGATTGACGGTCAAATAAGCCATCATACCGCTCTTGAGCGCCATAAGCTGCCAGCCGACGACCGATGTATCGCCCGCCTGACGCGGTTCATAACGCCAACCGCCGCCCGCCGGGTCTTGAGCCTGTTCGATGAATTTCAACGCCGATTGTGCCGCGCGGCCGACAAGCTTGTCGCCGGTCATGCCGTAGCATTCGCACAAGGCGATTGCCGCCAAGCCGTGGTCATACATTTGGGCCCCGGTGCCGATGCGCAAATCGCCGTCTTTCTTCTGATTCTTCACCAGATAGGAAATGCCGGCATAGATCGTTTGCTTATACCGACCACGCGATTCGTGGGTTTGGCCGGCGGCGAAGAACGGCAAGAGCGCTAAAGCCGTGCCGCCCGCGGGACGCTCGCCCGCCGCTTCGTTCGTGCAACTGGCGTCTTTGCATCGCGACTTGATGGCCGTCAATCCCCAACTTCCGTCGGGCGAGTGGTGCCGAGCAATCCAGTTCAAAGCAGCCGCCACGGCACGTTCTGATTGACGTGTTCCGCCGCCGCTGCCAAGCATGGCCTTGCGATGGCCGGTGCCGCGGCCGCCGAATCCCCAGCCGTCGCCGCCGCTGCCGGGATGCGTGCCCGTGCCGACGCCGACACCCACGCCGCCCTTGCCCTTCACCGCGGGACCGGAACCGATGCCCTTGATATCGAACCCGCCAAGACCGCCCAAGTTCGGCTGGTTGCTGGCAACCGATACTCCGCCGCCCTTCTCGGTGAACGTCGGGCTATCGTCGTAATACTTCTCTTCCACGGCGGCCTGGGCAGGCTTTTCCAATGCCAGCGTATCGGTCGAGAGTTCGGTCGGGTCTTCAGGAGTCTCACCAACCTCGAAACGCTCGATCTCCTTCGGCACTTCAGCCGGCTTGTCCATCGTCGCTTCGTCAAACGAAGGGGCGTCGTCTTGGATCTTTTCGACGACCTTCGTGCTGATCAAAGCCAACGAACAAACCAAGACCATGTGGAAAACGAAACTGCAAAGCCACCAGGGTCCCTCTTCCTGAACCCAGTGCTTCATTCGCTCGCCGATGCCTTCGTGCTCGAACTCCATGGGCAGCTCGGCATGTTTCGGCTTTTTTTCAGCCGCTTTTTTCTCGGCTTTTTTCTCGACTTTTTTTTCTGCTTCTTGCTCTGCCATCTTCCGCTCAGCTCCCTACGAACAAATCATTACTTATTACAGAGTAATTATAACACTTTTAACGTTCCGTCGCTCATGATCGGTCTTCCTTTCCCTCCCCGTCAAGCCGGGGTGAGAACCGCAGAGGGCCGTGTCCGTTGTGTCCGCCGGGTCGTCGGTCCCCATCATCGTAATCGTCGTCTTCGTCGTCGTCATTCCCCGAAACGTCCGCGTTGAATGCCGAACGTTCGAGCCAAGCATCGATCGGAATCACTTCTCCCGGCGTCGCCGAGGCAATTTCAGGCCGAGATTCCGGCTTCTTGCGAATCCACTTGTAATAGACGTACCGCACTCCAAAAGCGCCGCCGATGATCGCCAGTAGGGCCAACCCCCACATCCACTCCTGTTTCGTATCCATGGGCGGCGCCGCCACCGCCATTGGTTCCCATTTCAGCCGGCCGATCAACAACGGGGCCTTGTCGGGGGCCTGACCGGGTTTCGCGCCGCCTGATTCGTATCCTTGCAGTTTCAGAAAATATCCCGCGAATTTCGCCTTCGCATAAACCTTATATCCGACCGGCATCTCCTTGGGATAATCCAACACCACAACATCGTACAATCGTCCTCGCGACTCGTCGGTCAGCGCCCAAGCCTCGTGAAGCTTGACGCCGTACCGATTTTCGTCGATCGACTTCGCACGGCGGACTTCCAAGTCAAGAGCCAAGATTGCCCCTCGGTATCGATCCGGCGTGCTGCACAGATCCGAGTACCAGAGGTCCTTTTTGGCCCGCCGATAGAGTCGGTCGAAGGATTGGTTTTTCACCCATTCGACCACTCGGTCATACGGTTCCATCTCCTCGCGTTGCAGGCCGAGTCCGCCGTCCACGAGCACTTGAAACTCATTGCCGGCCTCCTCCACCTGATCCTGATCCTCGTCGGTCGGCCCCGTTGCTTCGGGCAGCGGAGTCGTCGGCTCCGAAGGTTCCGCGCCGGAAGGGTTCGCGGCAGCGGTTTCTTCATCACTTTTGGCCAAACAACGCCACGTGTTCACGTCGCGCATCCAGCCGTACAACATATAGAGAATGAGCAGCATGAGAATACCGCCCATAATGCGCGGCAGTTCTCCACCGCGAAACATGCTGCGGGGCTGCGGTTCTCGCCAAAAGCGGCGCATAGGATTGCTCCCTGTATTAGCCGCTGGGCAATTCCACGAAACTCAGTTTCGACAACTTCTGCTTCTTTCCGTCGACGAAGATTTCCTGCTTTGTGCAAACCTCCACGACTTTCATCAATTCGTCGTAGCGGCAAGTATCGCTGATCTGGATAATCACCTGATCAAAGGGATTGCCTTCGTCGGAAAAGACTTCCTTCAGCTTGCCGTTCAAAGCGGGAATGCCGGTTACCATCGTTTCGCCGACGCCCAATTGCTCGATCGAACCCGTGGTATTGGCGAATATGCTGATCGTCAGCGTATTCACGCCCTGAACGGGATCTTTGCTGTTGGTGTCTTCACCCGCCGGCTTGGCATTCTTGCTGTTGATCACCGCCTGGGGCGGCGGAAGCCGCAAGGAAATTTGCCCTTCGACCGGGGCCGGCCGGAAGGTGAGGATGAAGAACGTGAGCAACTGGAACGCCATGTCGAGCATGGCGGCCAGGTTCAGTTCCACATCGCCCTGTGGATGCCTCTTCCTTCTTCTGCCCATGTTATGTCGCCTCCTTGTTCATGGCCTTCAGTGCAAACTTGCGGAAGCCATTGTCCTGACACGCCTTGATCACGCGGTTGATCATCTTAAATGGCGTGGCACGATCGGCGCGAACGACAATTGTCGTCGGCAAATCTTGACTTGCCTCGCTGCCCGCCTCGATGCGTTCCGACATGCGAACGGCATTCGCTTCCCTAGCGACATACTTCTCGACTTCATTGATGGGACGGCCGTAAATCTTCAAATTGCCGGCGTTGTCGATATTCAAAACCAGCAACCCTCGCTGGCCGTGCGTCTCGACCGGGCGCGCAGACCCGACCACCGGCAATTTCAAGCTTAAATCCATCTCGGCCGACTTGAAGTTGATCACCAACATGAAGAAGGTGATCAACTGGAACACCATGTCCAAAATGGGCGTGAGGTTCGGTTCGGCTTTGACTTCCGTGGATAAACTACCAGACATGCTCGTTCGTTCTCCTTACTTCGCCGGAGTCTTGGCGGGTGCGGCGGTCGATGCCTTCGCTCGTCCCGCATGGGAGAAATGACGCAAGAACTGGTCGCCCGTCAACATCACCGATGTGGCGATAAAGACCACGCGGTTGCGGAACAAGGCATAAAAGTAAATGGCGGGCACCGACAAGGCCACGCCCTCGAACGTCAGCAGCAACGCTTCGGAAATACCGCCGGCCACTTCGCTCGCCTTCAACTGCGTATCGCTACGTGCAATAACGCTGAAGCTCGCGATCATGCCCTTGAGCGTTCCCAACAAACCAATCATGGGCCCCAACGTGCCCAACACGGCCAACATGCTGATCTTCTTCTCCATCTCGGCCGCGATGGCTTCGCCCGTGCGATCCATGGCCTCGCGTGCTTCCGCCAAACCGTTCGGCAACTCGGTGATGCCCGTCGACAACAAACGGCTGAACATCGAATCATCTTCCTTCACCAGGTTGAAGATGCCCTTGAAGTCGCGCTGTTCCAAGAGATTCTCGCACTGAAGCACCATCTCCGGCGGCGCGGCGTTTTCAATCCGCATTTCCCAGAACAACCGGCCGACGGTTGAAACGAAATAGATCGACAACAGCAAAATCACGAATCCAATGAAACCCGAGCATTCGATAACCCACATCAGGAAGCTCTTCATTTCCTTTTCCTGAGCGGGAGCCGGAGCACCGGGGGCCGGAGCGCCAGCGGCAGGGGCCGCGGCAGGAGCAGCGGCGGGCGCTGCGGCGTCTTGAGCCGCGGAACCACGCGGTATCAAGGCGACCGTCAATGCTCCGCAGAGCATTAGTCCCAACAAAAACCACGTCTTTCGTCGAACGACACTTGACTCCATGTTCATAACAGCTTTGACCTTTTCTCTGTGACGCGGTTCCTTGTTGTAAATCCGGCACACCGAGGCTTCCGCGACACCCGCGCCGTGTCGCACGAAGACCCCACGCGATTTGAAATGCAGCCCTATGCAGAAAGGCGGCATCCTAAACGGCGTAAGGCATACAACCCGTTTCCTTAAAAGGAAACCAGCTCCCGGTCCACCCTAAAAAACGTAATCACATTCCCGCTCAGGTTATGTAAACCCGTATCCTTCTCAGTATGCTCCAGCCCCCCCACGTTGTCAAGGATGCCACACCTTGGTTTCACACATTGTCCAGGACTCCCAAAGCCTGTCACCCAAACACATTTCGCGATAATCCTGGATTCTTATTCCCGAGTTGCCTGGATTGCCCCATGGCCGGTCCTTTTTGTGTTCAAAAGACACTTCTCAAACGCCCGTCTGCCTTGATGCTCACTTTGCCCGAATCACCAAAAAAAGACGGCGGCAAAGGTCGTTCGAATTCTCTCTTCCCGGCTGCGATCCTATCGCAACTCGTTACAGTTCCGAGCTATAAAGCGCGGTTACCGACCCATCCACCGAAACGGCAGCAAAACTGAAAAGTCCTTGGCTGCGGGAGAACCGTCATCCTGAGCGAAGCGAAGGATCTCGTTGGCGCATCGAGACTTGGATAGGCTCACATAGATTCTTCCCTATGCTCAGAATGACTGTTTTTTGAGACTCTTCTCCCGACCGAAACGGCCTGGGGATTGACTTTTGACACATCCATACCTACAATCAGTCATAATGTTTCTTTACATTGTAAAGTATCTGCCCTGAAGTTGCCGATACCCTCTATCAACATTCACGGGAGAGCTAGATTATGTCCCACCAAAAAACTTATGCCGACATCGTTGAAACGACTTACAATACGCCTTTAGTGCGTCTCAATAAGGTTATCCCCTCGGGTGGGGCAACAGTCTTAATGAAGCTGGAATTCTTCAATCCCTGCTCCAGCGTCAAAGACCGCATTGGACGCGCCATGATCGAGACCGCCGAGGCCAACGGCACTCTGACCCCGGAATCTCACATCATCGAACCGACCAGCGGCAATACCGGCATTGCGTTGGCTTTCGTCGCAGCCGCCCGAGGCTACCGCTTAACCATCGTAATGCCCGAGTCGTTCAGCCTCGAACGTCGCGCCCTGCTGCGAGCCTTCGGCGTCCACTTGGAACTTACGTCGGCCAAAGAAGGCATGCGCGGCGCTATTGCCAGGGCCGAAGAACTTGCCGCCACGACGCCCAACAGTTGGATCCCCCAGCAGTTCGAGAACCCGGCCAATCCCGCCATTCACGAGAAAACCACCGGTCCCGAAATTTGGGAAGACACCCAAGGAAAAGTCGATATTCTCGTAGCCGGCGTCGGCACCGGCGGAACCATCACCGGCATCACGCGCGCACTCCGTGCCAAAAATCCGGCTCTCCAATCTTATGCAGTCGAACCCACCGATTCGCCCGTCATCTCGGGCGGCAAACCCGGTTCACACACAATCCAAGGCATCGGCGCCGGCTTTATTCCGAAAAACCTCGACACCAGCCTGCTAACCGGCGTCGAAACCGTTACGAACGATGATGCCTTCACCTGGGCTCGCCGTTTGGCTCGCGAGGAAGGCATCCTGGCCGGCATCAGCTCCGGCGCCAATGCCGCGGCAGCCGCCCGTTTGGCTGCACGTCCAGAAAATCGCGGTAAAACAATCGTCACCATTGCATGCAGTTTCGGCGAGCGTTACCTTTCCACGCCGCTGTTCGAGGGGCTATCCGGTCCCAGCGCGCACTAGATTGCATTTCTCGCCGCCCTTTGGCCAGCGAAGCTGTTTTGTCGCTGCCATCGCGATCATGCCCGTTGATTCGCAACGAGCAAGCTCGCCGGCTAAACAGACACACTGCCGCCATTTTCCCTGCTTCGTGCGACAGAAGGTTACGGCAGAAGGCGGATACCAATCTATTTGGCCACGCGCAGTTCGAGATTCGAGATCCAGCTCTCCAAGACGTAGGGAGATGGCAGTGGCCCGCCGCTGACGCCGCGCAGAAACAGACGTGCTTTTTCTGGTTGAAGACGAATATCGCTGCCCTCGAACGAGGTGACCTCCACCTTGAGCTTATCGCACCGGAATGCTGCATTGGTGGGGATATCGCCCGAGTCCCACATCAACGTTCCATCCTCGCGCAAGAGCATACCACGAATAGTCTTTGAATCGGCATTATAAGCGGCAAAGAAATGGAACTTCTTGCCTGGTCCCATTGCAGGAGGAATGGTTTCGCGGATACCGTCTTTGTCGCCTCCTGTCCACGAGAAAACAGCACGCGGGACATTTGCCTGGACATCGGTATCCGGCTCATGATGGCACCAGTCGAATCCAAGAGAACAGTTCTCGCCGACGAGTTTAATGCCTACGCGTCCATAGAAATAGACTCGATCGAGTTCTACATCAAAGCTTAAGCTGATTGATCGGCCTTCATTGGAAGGGATCGCAATTGTCGCACTTTCCGGTCCCCTTTTTTCATCCGGTTTATCTGACTTGCCAAGGACAACGTTCAGCTTCGGCGATGAGGCGAGCGGCTTCACAACATCGCCCTGGGCGAATTGTTTTCGGAACGTCGCGGCTGCATTTTGGGCTTGTTCGTTCGGCGGCGGCAGTTCCAAAGGGCTGATATAACGCGGCGGAGGCGTCGGTTTCAGGAAATAATCTTCAATCGCTCGATCCACTGCGGCAATCAACCGGTCTGGAACGCGAGGAAA
The DNA here is from genome assembly GCA_964458015.1 of uncultured Planctomycetaceae bacterium. Lineage (GTDB taxonomy): Bacteria > Planctomycetota > Planctomycetia > Pirellulales > Thermoguttaceae > CAYWGR01. The sequence continues at coordinate 2,438 of CAYWGR010000140.1, read as the reverse complement.
GAAAGCGACGCCGGGCATCTCGGGATAGTTTTGACGCAGGTAGGCGAACTGTTGGCGGATTTCTTTTTCGGTGGAAGCCCATATCGGGCCAATGCCGAGCACGGCCAACGACTTGTTGGAAAGCCCAAATTTGCGTGTTGCGCCAAAACGCTCGCCAAACGCCGGGTAGCTTCGCCAGTCGCTGAGGTAGCATTCGACCAGCACGAGGTCGGCGGCGCGGAATCCCTCGACCATGCCATCGCCCTTGACGCCGATGCAGTAGGGGGCAAGAAACAGGCGGGGCGACTGTTTGCGGACCATCATCAACGCTTGGCCCATCATTTGGTCGGCCGGGTCTCCGCCGCCGAACTCATCGATCATAATGCCCGACTGCGGCTGAACGATCTTTTGCCACTCCTGAGCGTATTTTTCTGGGGTTTTCCAGTCTTTTGCAATGGCGATGCCGCCTTTCCAACCAAGCAACTGGACGCCTCGCTTGCGCCAGTAATCGGCCGCCTCCGTGTCTTCCGGCTTGGGGGCCAGCATGGAAGTCACGTGTTTTTGCTCGCGAGAACAGTCCCAATAGTTGAAGTGGAGTTGACGTGTTGCCGGGGGATCGGCCGCGAGAGAAGGTTGACATTCGCACACGATGATGCCGGTAAGCACACCGAGTAACAGGCTGTAGATTCTGCAAAAAGACGTCTGCATGTTTTTGATCCTGAAATCTTGGCACGGTTCTAGATGGCGGATAATGTTGCACAAGCCGAGTTGGCAGGGCATCACCCGAAACTAGAACGTCAAAGGGAGGGCTAATCAAACGCAGGAAATCAAGCGTAACACAAATTGTCTGTGTTATCAAGGATTTGCGGACGGTCTTTTGCGTTCCGAAGTTTATCGTCCCAAGAGACTAGAATTTGGCGCCGTCGATCGTTTGGCCGTCTTTGCGGTTGCCGAGATAACTGTGGATGGCCAAGTCGATCGAGTAGCTGATCGAGTGGACCGAACCGTCGCAAAAGATCATGTTGAAACCTGCACTGTGGGCGCTGCCGAAGCTGCCGCCCATGGTCGCGCCCGGCCGATCTTGCATCGGCTGATAGCTTTCGCTGTTGACGGTCCATCGGGCATTATCGGGATCGAGCCCCACGTCCCATCCTTGATCGTCGTCGTAGGATAGGCCGTCGTAGTAATGCTCAGGGTTGACATAGCGTTCGCCCGCATAATAAGTGTTGCTAGTGCCGTCGCGAATCGAAGCCATCGTCACCTGGCTATGGATATGGACGATGCCGGTCGATGCACTGTCGCCGCCCGGCTGCGAGGCCCAGGTACTTGGACTCCAAGAATCGCCCGTCTCAAGACTGCCGGGCCCCGAAATCGATCCGCTGTAAACGTCGCCCGCATTGCCTGCATAATCGCATCTCGCGATGGTCGAACCCGGCGTGATGTTGAAATACGCATAGTAACTCTGAATGGTGAACGGATAGGCAATGGCCGCCCGTCGGCTTGGACAATGCAAACAGGAAAGCGGAACCGTCGCCTTTTTGCTTCGGCCTGCCTCGTCGCCGTTTTTGCCCATATCGAACAAGGCCTGCTGTTCCATAAACGGCAATGAAACGTAGACCCACGCACCGGGCTGCTTGCCGCCAAACCCACGATCGGGATCGCCGGCCCATTGGTCGCCCCAACCGCCGCCTGGGAAGAATCCCATTGCCTGCTCGTGGTTGAGGGCAGCCAGGCCGAGCTGCTTCAGATTGTTGCTGCATTGCAATCTTCGGGCCGCCTCGCGCGCCGATTGCACTGCCGGCAACAGGAGAGAAATCAAGATGCCGATGATCGTGATCACGACCAAAAGCTCCACTAAAGTAAATGCGGATTTTGGAGGGCGGATTGTGCTTGGCGGAAGTGTTATCATGGCATCGACTTTTGCTGGAAGCTTCAAAGTCCGGGAAATCATCAAATGAATCATCAAAACTTATTATTGTTTGCTTGAAAAACGAACCGGCCAATCAACTTGTTTGGCCCAGTTTTCGGCCTTCCGTTGGTCGGCCTCGGTTCATTAGCTATGTAAAAGTCGATCCTTCAACGGGGACGCGAGATGGCGAACGTTTTTTCATTACATCCGCCATCCGCAATCCAACATCCCACATCAATCCTATTTCAGCTTGCGCCACGCATAAGCCGCTAGGCCAATCAGCCCTATCATTGTCATTACCATCGTACTAGGTTCAGGTATTGCCGATGTCTTCAGCGAGATATCATCGAAGAGAGCGGGGTTATTGGACGAGATAACCACTTTGATGGTGTTCGTCATGTTGACGCCGCTGCCATGTTTGACATCCAACGTGCCGGTAAGTTCCGTCCAGGAAAGGGCGTCCGTCGCTAAATCGAGGGTGTCATGTACGGTCAGTGTAGTTCCGTCCCAATTGCCGGTAGTAACATTGATATAACCAATCGCATCAGTA
>CAYWGR010000139.1:10328-15398 GCA_964458015.1 uncultured Planctomycetaceae bacterium | reverse complement strand
CCTATCCCGAAAACGCAACTGGGGTACATTGGCGTCGTTCATTTGGGCAACCCTTGGCTTTGCCGCTGTCATGTTGCTTCTCAGCCTCGGGCGCTACGGTTTCTTATATCAGATCACCACCTGGATACCCGTCGTCGGAAATTTCCGCTTTCCTTGCCGCTATCTGGTGCTTTTCCAACTCGCCACGGCCGTGTTGGCCGCCGTGGGATTCCTATTTCTGATTCGTCAAAACCGCGAACTCCAAAAACTGCACTCGCAAAAGTTGCGATACCAAGAAAAACATCGCTGGTTGGCTCTTTGGCGTGATTTCGAGCCGCTATGGTGTGTCGTCGGTTTTTCCGCCGCCGTCGCCGTGGCCGGCATCAAGCTTCGCCACGAAGAATACATCGCATCGATCCCAGGCATTCTTGCCGGTCCGCTTTTATTCGCTGCCGCAGCCGTGCTGATCGTCTTAGCCTCGCAAGGCCGACACGTCGCGTTGGTGTGCCTAATCCTGCTCGCTTCGTTCGACTTGGGTTTCTACGGCCTATCCTATGCCGCATGTTCCCGAAGCGCAACACTCGACGCCTACGAAGCCGCCGTCTGCACGCCGCCCGGCACCCCCGACGGCCGCGTCGTTGCCTCGCTCTATCGCGTCGATGAACCTGGACTCCGCACCGGCGATGCCATGACTTTGACCGGTTGGCGCCGCGCCGACGGATATGCCGGCCTCGAACCGCGCAAACAACTCGATTATCGCCTCCTGCCTTCGCTACGCGTTGCCGGCGTGCATTGGGTCAAACAAGATCCCTCCACCTCGATGATCGCCGGTCTATTGCATCCCGCATTGCCGTCGAATGATTTTGCCGTCGATCCAGCAGCTAACCAACGACCCTCGACGACGCCGACCGCCCAAAAACACAGTAACGCCTATTGGCTTAAAACGCCCATGCCGTTGCCTCGAGTGCGGCTGCTCACCCAAGTGCGTCAAAGCCGCGATCCTGCCGCCGATATCGCGGCTATTTGCCCCGATACTACCGCCCTTTGCGAAGTGCCTTTGGCTTTGCCTCCTTCAAAACCGGGCAAGGCCATGCTCACTTCCGATCAACCCGGCCGGCTTGAAATCGAAGTGGATTGTCCCGCCCCTCAACTCTTGACCGTTTCCGAAAGTTATCACCCGGGCTGGCATGCACGGATTGACGGATGCCCGCAGCCAGTTTATCGCATCAACGGCGATTTCATGGGCTGTGCCGTGAGCTCTGGCAAGCACCGCGTCGAATTAAGCTTCCAACCCGAAAGTCTGCATCGCGGCCTGTTAAGCTCATGCTTCGGGCTCGGCATGTTGGGCCTTTGTTATTTCGGTTGCACAATACAGCAAAAATCAACAACATCCTTCAAGGAAGTCAAATTATGAACCTCTCCCCGCTGCCTTCTTACCCCGCCGAAACCCAGGACAACATGAAGAAACAAAAACTCGTCAGCATTGTGCTTCCTGTCTATAATGAAGCAAAAGTGCTGCCGATTTTAACGGCCCGCATCGCCGCCGTCATGAATTCGTGCCCGATGGAGTACGAAATCATCCTGGTCAATGACGGCTCGCGCGATGAGAGCCCGCAAATACTCGACCAATTGGCCGCGGCCAGCGACCGTCTCCGCATTGTGCATCTGTCGCGCAACTTTGGCCATCAGGCGGCCGTACACGCGGGACTCGTCCATGCACGCGGAGACGCTATCGTCCTGATGGATTCCGACATGCAAGACGCGCCCGAGGCCATTCCCCGCTTCCTTGCCGAATGGCAAGCCGGATTCGACGTGGTCTACGCCATCCGCACGCAACGCAAGGAAAACGCCGTTAAGCGACTCCTGTTTGCAGGCTTTCATCGACTCATGTCCGCGGTCGCCTCGGTGCCCATTCCCACCGACGCCGGAATTTTCGGCCTGATCGACCGCCGCGTCGCACAACAAATCATCGCCCTCGGCGAAAGCGACCGCTATTTCCCCGGCCTGCGTTCTTGGGTCGGCATGCGACAAACAGGCATCGTCGTCGAACGGAACGCCCGGTACGACGACCAGCCGCGAGTCTCTCTGACCGGCCTGTTCCGCCTCGCGAAAACCGCCATGTTCTCGTTCTCTTCATTCCCCCTGACAATCTTCCATGTGATCGGCGGACTGGCTGCGGTCGTCTTCCTCGGGCTAAGCGCCTTCTCGATCTTTTGCAAGCTCTTCACCAGCTTGGCAATACCAGGCTGGACATCCTACATCCTCACCGGCAGTTTCTTCGGCGCCCTCAACGCACTTGGAATCAGCATCCTCGGCGAATACGTGATCCGCATCTATGATCAAGTGCGAGGCAGACCCCAGTTCATCGTCGATCGCACGGTCAATTTCATGCCGAACCGTCGCCCCTGCGAAATGCAGGGCGATGAGACCTATGACGAACTGCTGAAAGAAGCCCGGCATTTGCTCAACGAAGGATCGCTCGCCGATGCCCAATCTGGCCGTGCGCCTGTCCTTCCGCAAGACAATTGGGAATCCACCTTGGCCTGCACCGATTAAGGCACGACTCTCCGCTATTCCTTCAACCCGCCGGGAATCAGCAACGTCGCTAAAACCTGAGCGTAAATCCGGTGGCCAAAATCGTTGGGATGATTGACTCCGTTACCCGTCATGTCGCGATCCAGCTTATACTTGAACAGCTCGGCCCACATCGAGGTCATGTCGGCCAATGCCACGCCATGACCGCATAACTGATGCAGCGCCTCACGGTACTGCACGAAAAGATCCTGATTGAGCGCAGTCCAATCCTTGTTGCCCAACATCGTGGCTACAAGAATGAATTCGGCATTCGGCTGCGTCTTCCGAACGGCATCGATCATGCCCTGGATATTCGCCTGATACTTCGCCGTCGGCACGCCGGCTGAATCGTTCATGCCGAACGCCAAAAGAACAAGATCCGGTTTCGCCTCAACCACTTTCCCAATAGTGGCCAGTCCCCATTCCGAACCCGTTCCGCCGACGGCATAATTCTTCAACGTAATCTTGGCGCCGTAGGTTGCCTCCAGATTCATGACGAACAAATCCTGCCAAGCCGGCTGAAATGGCGCCGTTTTTGCCCAGCCCGATGCATTGCAGCCTGTCGAAATGCTGTCGCCGATCATCGCCAAAGTCAGCGGTTGCTTCTCCTTCAATTTCTTCATCGTCCGCGGCAGTTGCTTGCCCGCAAACATCGGCACGGGCCCTTTCCAATCGCCGCGCTTGTGCGTATACGTGATCAACGTCTGCATGTCATGGTATTCATGCCCCGCGCCGAACAATATCTCGCCCTTGCCATCCCGCCGCGTCAATTGAAACATCTGCGACTTCGGCGGCCGGCAAAGATTTTGCGGCGTCTTGAAAGGAATCTTCGAGCCGGCGGGCAACACAATTTCTCGCGTGCCCGGCTTCCAAATATAATCCTTTCCCTCGACATAAACCGTTTCGCCCGACGAACTGCAAACCGTCAGGATCTTGGTCGGCACAAATAGAACCAACGCCTTCGGCTCTGATTCCGCATTCTCCTTGATGAACAGCACGCTCTCGCCGTCCATCGTCGTGGAATGCCAAAACGGCTTGAGCCTGGCAACGTCGAACTTACCTGGCTCGGCAGCCAAACCAACGGTTGAAAACAGACACACGGCAAGAACAACAATCGTCTTCTTCACGGCAGGAACCTCTTGGGGATAGAAAATGGCGGGAGACCATTCCCCATGATTATCCCTGCCCCCAAGGGTCGCCGTCAAGTAGCCCTATTGGTTTGCACGATCTCTGCCGACCGCCACAAATCTCCCATCGACGCTGGAAATCGCACCACGCCGAAACACAGCAACGGTGCAATCATGCAGCCCCAATATTGATTGAAACTTTGCCCTACTACGGCGAATGCCATTAAGAAAAGGCTTGTCGTTAGACCAACCCGCACACCTAATGCGGTATCCCAACCGGCCATGCCCACGAGCGCCGCCACCAAATAAATCGCTGTCACCCATTGCGGCAGCAACAGCAAATACGCATTCATCTGGGCAATCGAAATAACGAATCCAGCCCCGCCGAAACAAAACCAACTATGCTCGTGGGCCCGTGCATCCGGAGCAATCCACTGGCTCACCGTCCACCAATGCAGGCCGAAAAAGCCCAGCCATGCCAATAGCCCGATGATCCAGCCCGTCAGTTCCCTATTCTGTCTCTGACGCCACGCTAAAAACGCGCACAGCAAACAATAAGGCAACGCCAATTCACGAAAGAAGACGGCCGCCAAGCCAAATGCCACACCCAGCCAAGGTCGATTCACGCCGTACCCGCAAATCGAGAGCGCAATGAACGTCCCCGACCACAGCACCGGCATCACACACAAATCGCCAAGCACCACCGGCAGCAATGGCCCCGTAAGCAGTAATGCACACGCCACAGGCTGCCTCAACGATTTCTGCTCTCGCGCCAATGCCTCGAATGCCATCAGAACCACCGCAACGGCCAGCAATCCGATAATCGCCTTGCCTATCTCGAACACCGGAAGCTTACCCAACAGCCATATCGGCAACGGAGTCCGCCAATTGAACACGCTGCGGGTTGGATACCCTCGCGAGGTCAACTCAGCCGACGCCGCCGCGTAATAGCCTTCCCCTTGGTGGATCCGATCTACCTCCGCCCGGTACAAATCAACATCGCTCGTCTTCCGATCCTGCAAATAATTGTTGCTGGCCAACGGCAAAAACGTTACCACCACCCCTGTGCACAACGTCAACGCAACAACGGCCAGCACAATCCGCGCTTGCCATGGCCGAAGTCGGGCATAACCAGTCGTATTCGACGTAAGATCCATTCCTGCAAATACCTCCGACAAATATAGCTTCCTGCCGCCCAAATGGACGAATCGACAGTTTAATCCCCCCGTTGCGGGCCACTCCCTCGCATTGTAAACTGTATTGCCAACTCCATAAATCGTGAAACTTTTTTACATAATCTAGCAACCAATCGAGCGATAGCTCGTAGTGGCTGGCGGCCCTGCTGCCCTGCGTTTTCCCCTAATTTGACCTTCGACTTGCATCCTCTATG
>CAYWGR010000139.1:0-10318 GCA_964458015.1 uncultured Planctomycetaceae bacterium | reverse complement strand
GTATCGAAATCGGCGGCACAAAGCTGCAACTCGGCATTGGCGACGCCATCAATAACAAGCTCGCAACGCTTCAGCGTGCCGACGTTTGCCCGGCCGATGGCGCCGAGGGCATCCGTCGCCAAATCCAACAAATCGCAACCCCCTTGATCGCCCAATACGGCATCCAGGCCATCGGTTTCGGCTTCGGCGGACCAGTCGATATCCACGAAGGCCGCGTTGTGAAGAGCCATCATGTCGCCGGTTGGGATAATTTCCCGTTGGCCGGCTGGTGCCGAGATACTTTTCAACTGCCCGCCGCCGTGGCGAACGATTCCGACATGGCGGGCCTCGGCGAAGCCCGCTTTGGCGCCGGCCGCGCCGCAAAAGTCGTCTTCTACACTAACGTCGGCAGTGGCATCGGCGGCGCCTTGGTCATCCAGGGCCGCGTCTACGTCGGCGGCGCCGGCATTGCCTCCGAACTCGGCCACATCCGCCCCGGCCCCCAAGCCGAAACGCCCCAAGACATTGTCGAGCTGGCCTCTAGCGGTTGGGCCATCGCAACTGCCGCTCGGGGCGATGCTTCGCTCTCGGCCGAACTGCAAAATAAATACAATTGCACCGCCGACCGCCTCAACGGCAAAATGGTCGCCGAGGCCGCCTTGGCCGGCAACCCCTTGGCGCTCGGCATCTTCCGCCGTGCCACGCAATACTACGGCTGGGCCATCGCCCAAATGATTACGCTGCTTTCCCCCGAAACCGTCGTCATCGGCGGTGGCGTGCCCCTGGCCGGCGAAACACTGTTCTTCGCACCGCTTCGTCGTGAAATCGAGCGATACGTTTTCCCGCCGTTGCGCAACACCTACAAGATCGCCCCCGCCGAGTTAGGCGAGGAAGTCGTTGTCTTTGGCGCCTTGGCTTTAGCGCGATCGTTATCGGAAAACGGAAACACCAACAACTTATTTATCCCATAACCTTTACGGAAAGAATCACCATGAGCTTGGAAACCTACGCCGCCGGCGTCCGCAATTATTTCGCCCAACTACAAGACACCCTGGCGAAAACCGATGTCAATGAAATCGCCGTTATCGCCGAAATTCTGCGTAAAGCCTACGACCAGAAGAAAAACATAATCACGATGGGCAACGGAGGTAGCGGCGCTACGGCTTCGCACATGGTTTGCGACATGAACAAGGGCGCATGCTTCCATGCGGAGAAAAAATTCCGCTTCATCTCCCTGGCCGACTCCCTGCCCATGATCCTCGCGCTAGGCAATGACGTCGGATTCGATTCCATCTTCGTCGAGCAGCTTAAAGCATATGCCGAGCCCGGCGACGTCGTGATCGGTATCTCCGGCAGCGGCAATTCGCCCAACGTCCTCCGCGCTTTCGAATACGCCAAGCAGCGCGGCTGCATCACCATCGGCGTCGTCGGATTCGGCGGCGGCAAACTCAAGGAAATCGCCGACCACTGCTTCCATGTTCAAGTGAACGACATGCAGATCGTCGAGGACCTTCACATGATCATGGTCCACGTCCTCATGAAAATTCTGGACATGGGCAAAGGTTGCAGCTGCGGCTGCTCGTGAGCGGGACAATCCTATCTGATCCCAACACAACAAAGCCCCCCTCCTCGAACGAGCCTATCCGAATCACCTGTAACGTGGTAGAATAGTCGAGAGCACTATCCGTCCGCCTTTCTTGGGAGGCAATGGTTATGGTCTATCGAGGCCACGTGGAAAACGGTTTGATCCGATTGGAACATTCGGCCGCCTTACCCGAAGGCTCCGAGGTGTATGTCCAAATCATACCGCCTTCGACCGTTTGTCAAACAGAGACAACCTTGGAACAAGAGGTTGCCGCCATTTGGTCGGATGTCCCCCAAACGGAATGGAATCGTCTGCCGGCCGACTTAACGGATAACCTCGACCATCACGTCTACGGAACGCCGCAGTAATGCGAAAAGTATTCGCCGACACGGTTTACTGGGTCGCAATTGTCAAACAAGGCGATCCCTATGAGGCCGCAGCCAAGGAAGCACGTCAAAACATGGGACCATGCATCCTCGTCACAACAGACGAGGTTCTCGATGAGTTCGTCACGGCTTTTGCCAACGGCGGTCCGACCCTTCGAATGAAGGCCGTCCAAACGGTTCAGGCAATCCTCAATAGTCCAAACGCCGAGGTTGTCGCACAATCACGAGATTCTTTCCTGCAAGCACTGGCACGTTTCTCGAATAGACCCGACAAAGACTATAGCCTGACCGACTGCTCTTCCATGAATGTCATGGACGCCGAAGAGATCAAAGACGTGCTAACCAATGACCATCATTTCGAGCAAGAGGGCTACAACATCCTGATTCGCCCCGCCCCAGGTAGATATCGGCCACGATGACTCGACCGTCCATTTACGGCAATAGCCCCCTCGCGATGACTCCGTCCGCCACCCGGCTCACGGCAATATCCATCGCCGCGTGACGCATCGTTTCGCGTGTCCGTTGGGCTCGATCGTACACCAGTTCAAACGTCGCCTGCATCCGTTCCGACAGACGCCGCTCGACCTCGTCGCGCGTCATCTGATCGCGCTGCGTCTCCTGAGTGTACTCCAAATACGATACGAAAACGCCGCCGGCATTGCAGAGAATGTCGGGAATGATAAACGTATCCTTGCCGTTGAGAATCTCATCGGCCGGCGGGGTCAACGGAGCATTCGCCCCCTCGGCAATCACCTTCGCGCGAATCCGTCCCGCGTTTTCCTCGGTAATCGCCGAACCGCCCGCGGCTGGAATCAACACATCGCATTCAACTTCCAACACGGACTCCCGCGCAATATCCTCTCCGCCCGCAAACCCCTTCACGCCGCCCGTAGCCTGCACATGCTCGGCCAACCGCCGCACATCCAGCCCGTCTTTGCAATAAGTCGCGCCGTTCACATCGGACACAGCCACCACGCTGGCGCCACGCTCGGCAATGGCCTGGGCCGCTACCGAACCTACATTGCCGAAGCCCTGCACCGCCACGCGCAACCCGGCCATCTGAAGATTTAGCCTTTCGCACGCAGCCACAATGGTCGAAACCACGCCACGACCGGTCGCCTCGCGCCGTCCCACCACGCCGCCAAGCACGACCGGTTTGCCAGTCACGAAACAGCCCACGGGTATCGACGTTCCGCTGCTGTAGGAAATACAGTCGCGAATATGGCCCATGTCACGCTCGTTCGTACCCATGTCGGGAGCAGGCACGTAAATCTCCGGACCAAGATGCCGCCGCACACCCCGCGTGAACGCTCGAACAAGTATCTCTTTCTCCACCGGTTGCAAATGCGCCGGATCAATCCGTATGCCCGCCTTGCCGCCGCCAAATGGCACGCCAATTAGCGACGTCTTCCAGGTCATTTCCATCGCCAAGCCGGTGACTTCATCCAAATCAACGCCCGCCGTCATCCGGATGCCACCCTTAGCCGGGCCAAGAACATCGTTGTGCCGCACCACAAACACCTGTGCGTGCAACATACGCCCATCAGGCATCAGCGGATGCACCCGCGATTGAATCCGTTCCGCCGGCTCGGTGATCTGCCGGGTCATGTTCTCGTCCAGATCCAGACGCTGTGCGGTCTGCTGAACGTTCCAAAGTGCCGTCTGTAGAATAGTCCCACTAGCATTCGTTTTGCTCATAGTGTTCATAATATCGGATTATACTAGAGGACCACTGAGCGAAAAAGAGGGCAATAAGAAGAAAATGGCAACCGTCGGATGGCAAGAACACCACCCACATGAGGCATAACAATGGGCCGCTACCCTTTCCCCAACTCTGCCCGCAATCGCTCGACGGCCCCAACCAACCGTTCAGGACCATGTCGCAAGACATCGCAAGCCGGAAGCCCCAGGCGGCCGCTCACCTCGTCGCATTCAGCAGCCACGGCCTCGTCTGAATACTCTCGCCCGTTAACGGCCACGCCAATCACACGGCACGGATGCATGATCCCCGCCGCCGACTCGTAGAACGCAACGACTCGCTCTAGCGGAACGAGTGGTACCTTTTCCATACCGAACACATTTCGCCGGCCCATCGTGTAACAAAGAATCAAACCGTCCGGCATCACGCCATGCAACAAACCGAGCGTTACGCAAGAATAGCGCGGATGAAACAAACTGCCCTGCCCTTCGACCACTCTCACATCATGATGCGGGTTGGCCAACACTAGTGTTTCAGCGGCCCCGCTCACAAAATCCGAAATCACCCGATCGATCGGGCAACCATCGCCGGCCACCAACATGCCTGTTTGTCCCGTTGCAACAAAGGCGGCATCAACACCCTTGCGTTTCAGCCCCTGGGCAACCTCCACGGCTGCCACCATCTTGCCGCAGCAACAATCGTTGGCAATCGTATGAATCCGCAAACAAGCATCGCGAATCCCCTCCCGATTGGCCACCTCTTGTTCTTTGTTATCGCGCAGGTCAACTAATTCCACACCATGTTCGACGGCCGCTTGCCGGAACTCATGATCGTCGTTCAGAAAATCATGCAGGCCGGAGACAACCGTCATCTTTCTTGCAATCGCTTCGAGAATGACAGGTCGCCATTGGGATGGAATTTTTCCGCCCGGCGGCGCTATGCCAATCACCAACGTATTGGCCTCGGCTGCATCGGCCAAACTGCCGACGCAAGGAATCTCGCCGCCCGTGTCGAAAACCTCCCGGCAACTCTTGCCCGCCGACGGCCGATCCAGCACAGCCGCAACTTCCTCCGCCCGATAGCGCAACAAGCAAATCGCCGTCTTAGCCACGTTCGGCTCAGCGTATCCATCGGTGAGAATCACCATGCGACGCGTAGTGTTCATAGCCTGAAAGTCTATCCGCTCCGCCAAATGCCGACAAGCCCGAACCCGATTAGCCGCAAGCAGTTACGCATGCATCGCCACCCGACTCCATGAATTCTCGCACCTGTACTATTGCAATTAGGGAACGAATCGCTACAATCCTGTTGTTACGTAATACCGATCAGTATTACGTATTAATTTCATCTGGCATCTGCCATTCCTCCTTAGGTCGTGTGGGCCTTGGGGAACGGATGCCACGCAGTCCCTCACCCCCCTCACACCTTGGAGGCAGCGTCATGCGATCCCGTTTTTTCCTCCCAGCCCTCGCGGTCTCTTTCCTTCTTGCACCCTCTCTGGCCAGTGCCGCTAGCTACGAGTACACCACCTTCGCAGCCTTGGAGGCCGTCAACGACGACGGTACAAGTAACTACAGCGGCAGCGGTTCGATCTCGCTGATCGGCGTCATCATTAATAACCCGCTGGACATGCTGGACGGGGTAAAACAGTGGCAAACCTACGTCCAGGCATTGCCCGCTGGAACATACGGCGGTTACACAGTAGCTTCCGGCGATTACGGCGGAGCCGCCATGTATATGGCAAATTGGGGAAATTACTATAATTCTTCGACAGTTGAATGGTCTACAGAACTCAATCGGCTCACAAGCAATGGCGCACTCAAGTACGGTGATGTAGTCCGCGTAACTGCCGGCTATCCTGGCGAAACCTACAACGGCAAGTTTAATATCAACGAAGGAATGCATGCCGGCGGCGCCGTTGCTGATACAGCAAGAGACTATAACATTGAAATCTTGGGCAACACAACGCCTACGGCCGCCAATATCACGCTTGCCGATCTCAAAGACAGCAACAACCGATTTATCTTTGATCAAAACAGAAAAACCGGTTGCGAGCATTATCAAGCCAGCTTGGTGCATCTCGACGGTCTTACTCTTGACAGCTCAAGTACGTGGGCCACAAATGGAACGGTAGTCGTGCATCAAGGGGATCGGACATTCAATATGAAGCTTGGGTTGGATTCTGATCTTATGTCTACTGAAACCCTGGCAAAGCTAACCTCCACATTCAGCATTACAGCAATCTTAGACCAGGAAGAAACCGACGGCGGTGCAGCAGCCACCGCAGCAAATCTAAAGCAGGTCGACGGTTACACCGGCGAATATCGTCTCTGGCTGACCGATGCAGGTATGCTCACTGTGCCCGAGCCGAGTTCGTTCTTGCTATTAGTTGTCGGTTTGATCGGTATGGCAGCATATGCCTGCCGGAAATGGAAATAGTACCAAATACAACTGCGGAGGATACAGCCGGATCGGAAGATTCTCGACGACTTTCTCTGTATCCTCTGCGGTAATCCTCTTGCAATGGTGAATAATGCGAATCTCACAAAGAATCGCGTTTACGTTGGTTGAGCTTTTGGTCGTCATTACGATCATTGGTATTTTGATTTCGTTGCTGCTTCCAGCAGTGCAAGCTGCCCGCGAAGCAGCACGGCGCATGCAATGTTCCAATAATCTCAAGCAAATCGGCTTGGCTCTTCATGGTTACCATACCGCATTGGGCTCCTTCCCCATCGGCAACATCAACCGTACGGCAGGCAATTGCCCCGGAATGGCCGAGCCCGCCACATCCTATTCGACTCGTTTCGGCAATTGGATGATTGCCATTTTGCCCTATTTAGAGCAATCATCGCTGTATGACTGCTATAAACCTGCCTTTTACAACACTTCGAACGAGAATAAAGCAGTGCGTGAAACCGTGGTGAGCAGTTACGTGTGCCCTTCGGATCTTGACGTACAACTGCCGCTACTACCGACTGCCGGACCGGCCGTTTCTGCCGAGGCAAAGTATGCACCCGGCTCGTATCGTGCCGTCAGCGGTTGCACCGATCAATATGGAATTGACTACCTCGATTCTGAAATGATGAACAATTACGATCGAACGTGGCGAGGCCCCATCCACATGGTCCTTGTTTTTCGCAATTGGAAATTCACGACCGAAAGTCTAGACAGTATCCGTGACGGCGCATCCAATACACTCTTAGTCGGTGAATCCACGACAACAACCGAACCCGGCCGACGCACGTTTTGGGCCTATTCCTATGCCTATTACACGATGTCGGCCGCTACGCCTCAAGCCAGAACTCTTTGGGGGGATTACGCCCGATGCACGGAAGCAGGTGGCAACGGCGATGATATTCCTTGCCGAAGGCAATGGGGGAGCTTGCATTCCGGCCTCCTAAATTTCGCACTGTGCGATGGTTCTGTTCGGCCAATCCATGTAAATATCAACACTACATTGTTCGCCAATCTTGCCACCATCGCAGGTGGCGAAACCGCCCAAGTACCTGAATAAGAGAAAAAGGAACGAAAACCATGCTACGAATCTTCACCCTCTGTATAATCCTGCTCGCCGCCGCAACAGCCTGGGCGCAACAATCCGCCCCCCAACTGCCGCAACCGACCTATCATAAAAAAGCCTCCGACCCCGAATGGCTGCCCTATGTGGTTCAGCTTCACGGTCATCTCGGACCTTGGATCATCGCCGGCACTCGAATGGGAATGGCCGGCGCAAAAGCCGTCGATGCCAAAGGGCATTTCGACACCGTCGTCATCTGCGAAGGCCCCTTCGCCAAACCGCCCCAAGCATGCTTCATCGACGGCGTACAACTCGGCACGGGCGCCACGCTCGGCAAACGCACGATCCACTATGTTAAAAGTGACGACGTCGTGCTGAAAGTCAAAAATCCTCGCACCGGCAAATCGGTCGAAGTTCGGCCGACCAAGAAACTGCTCGACCTGCTCAATCCCGTTGTTCCCAAGCAAGACGACCCTCAGGCCGACAAGAAAATCGCGCAAAACCGCGAAATGGAACGCATCGAGCAAATAGCCCGCGACATCGCCGCCATGCCCGACGCGGAATTGCTGACCATTAAATAGTGGCTAGTGGTTAGAAAACGATTCCAATCCAATGACCAATGTTCAATGGCCAATGTTCAATGGCCGCTATCCACTCGCCACTAGTCAACTCACGTCGCCAATTCCCGACACACGTCGTCGATCACATCGGCATCGATCTGCTGAAGTTCTTGCCCTGCACCGGCCAACAGAGCGAGATCGGCTAGCTGTGCCGTGCGGCGCGGCACTCCGTGGGCGAGTTCATGCAACCGGGCAACCGCCGGCTCCGTGAACACCGACGACTGACGCCCAGCATGGGCCAGACGTGAGTTCAAATAATCCTGCGTATCGGCCTGCTCCCAAGTTTCCACCTCGATCCGTAACTCCGCCAAATCCAACAGCCGACTATCCAGCTTCGCCATCCCCTCGTTCCGACCTGCCAAAATAAGCGTCAACCGCAATTCCGGCGATACGTCAAGCCGGGCAAGTCGCGTCACATGCTGCAACACGTGAGCAGTAGCCTGATCGGCATCGTCCAACAACGCAACTGCATGAAGCTGCTGATAGCGATACTCCGCCAGCCGATCCGACAGACTGCGCCATAGCGAAGCCAAGCCTTGCGATGCGGTGGGCGATAATCCCCAGCCAACCGCCAGTTGCCAAAGCATTTCGACCGGTTCGACGCCCAACAAACTGCATTTCGCCACCGATGCCCCGCCACGGCGAAGCTGTTCGGCAAAAACCTCGAACAACATCGACTTGCCGCTGCCCGACGGCCCTACGAGCAAACCGAGCCGACGCCGCTCATGGACCAAAAACTGAAGCCGGGCCAAGGCCTCTTCATGCGTCGGGCTCTGGTAAAATTGCCTTGCATCCGGCAAACCCCGAAACGGCGATTCCCGCAAACCCCAATGTGCCTGATACATGACTTCTCCTCGCGCCCGGTATATCGATGCCTGCCTTGGCAATCCGCCAAACTGCAAATTTCCGCAGTCTGACTTCCCGCCTCCCGTCGGCCGGCCTTCGCCAATTACCGCAACAAACGTCTATAGTATCTCCCGTATATCCGTTATTATCGGTACAATTGGAAAAGAAACTTGAGCGACTTACCTGTCGGCCATCAGCTTTCAGCGATCAGCAATCCGTTCTTTTACGACAAAGTAATGGAGAATCCCCCCACGACCGCATTAGCGGAACGGCCTCCCGCAGCTTTTTGAATAGTCCGCAATCCCTAATGATCTCTAGGTAGCTAATGAGCCGAGGCCGACCAACGGAAGGCCGGAAAATAGGCAAAAACGCATACACAACGAATCATTGGCAACCTAGACATCAATAAATCCCCAAATCCCCACCTCTGCAATGCCTGACCGCTATTTCATTGATGAACCAATCGCCCAGGGCCGTGTCGTTCTAGCGGGCCCCGAGGCCCATCACCTTATCCACGTGATGCGAGCAGCGCCCGGTTTGCGCGTCGTGCTGTTCGACGGTCGTGGCGGCGAATTTCCTGCTACGGTTCAGGAAATCCGGCGCAGCGAGGCTATCCTGTACGCCGATGCCCGCGAGAACATCGACCGCGAGCTACCGTTCCAGTTGACGCTTGCCGTGGCGCTGCCCAAGGGCGATCGGCAGAAATGGCTCGTCGAGAAGGCGGTCGAACTCGGCATCACGCAAATCATTCCGCTGAAAACGCAGCGCGGCGTCGCTCAGCCGGTCGAACAAGCGCTCGCGCGGCTGCGTCGCTCGGTGATTGAAGCGTCGAAGCAATGCGGCCGGAATCGCCTGATGCAAATCACTGAGCCCCAAAGTTGGCCAGAACTGATTCAAACCTCGGCCGACATTCCCTGCCGATTGATCGCCCATCCATCGAGTGCCTCTGCCGGCTCGTCCAGCAGTGCGTCGGGCGATGTTTTCTCCAAGTTTTCCACATCCAACCATGTGCTAGCCGCCATCGGTCCCGAAGGCGGATTCACCGATGACGAAGTGACGATGGCTGTCGATGCCGGCTGGCAAACCGTCGATCTCGGCCCCCGCATCCTTCGCATCGAAACCGCCGCCCTGGCCTTGGCCGTTATTGTCGTTTCGTCACGAGCTGTTCATTGATTCTCAGGGCGGCAGGGCCGCCATCCAATACGAGCTACCGCTTGGTTGACTTCGAATTGCTCCCGTTGGTCGCTAGACTTTGTTAAAACTTCGTGATCTCTGGGGTTAACAGGATGGTTTTTGCACCAATACGAGGCCCTGCGCTTTTATGGGGGGAAAATGGGGGCGTAGCCAAAAAAATGCCTTTAGACAGGGCTTTTCGGCAGGTACAATCAACGCTGTTTATTGCGCAGAATGGCTAAAGGCAATCGAGCGAAATAAATTGCTTGGATGCGATGTAACCTGTTGGTGGGATTAGGCTTATGTGTGGTTTCTTGAAGGGAATTTACTGGGTAAATTTTTGGAAAAACGCCGAATTAGGGTTACGTCGAATATGGGGATGTGGGAGATCGACGTAAGTGCTTTGGTGGGGCTCGCTAACGATCGCATCACGCTGCTGGAAAATTGACGTAAAGCCTATTTGCACTCAGGTTCCGTAGCGCGGAGCGCCAGGTTGATTAGCGCGTAGGCGCG
>CAYWGR010000138.1:0-15703 GCA_964458015.1 uncultured Planctomycetaceae bacterium | reverse complement strand
TATTCATTGGCCAGATACACGCCGCCGAGGTTTTCACCCGGGATGTTCATCACATAGGGCAAGCCGGCCCCGACGCCCACGAAGACGGCGCTGAATCCTTCTTTGTCGAACAATTCGTCGATCGAAATCGACTTGCCGATCACCTGGTTCAATTCCACGTGAACGCCGAGCCGTCGCAGATAATCGACTTCGGCCTCGACGATCGACTTGGGCAGCCGAAACTCGGGAATACCGTAGATCAGCACGCCGCCGGGACGATGGAACGCCTCGAAGATAGTAACGTCGTACCCGAGCAAGATCAAATCGCCGGCCACGGTGAGCCCCGCCGGGCCTGCGCCGACCACGGCCACTTTTTTACCGTTGGGCGCGGCTTTTTGCGGCAAATCGATCTTGCCGTGCTCGCGCTCGTAGTCGGCGGCGAAACGTTCGAGTCGGCCGACGGCCACGGCTTCGCCCTTTTTGCCGAGTATGCACTGGATTTCGCACTGCGACTCCTGGGGACAAACTCGTCCGCAGACGGCCGGGAGGCAATTCGTGCTCTTGATCTTTTGGGCGGCCTCGACGAATTTCCCCTCCGCGATCAGCCCCACAAAGCCCGGGATATCGACGGCCACGGGACACCCCTCGACGCACTTGGGCTTTTTGCAACCCAAGCAGCGCGATGCCTCGGCTTGCGCTTCGGCGCCTGTGTAGCCAAGCGGCACTTCGTCGAAATTATGAATACGATCTTCCGGCGCCTGTTCGGGCATGGGCACCCGCATGGCTTTTCGTGTGTCGCGTTCAGACATCCTGGGTAACTTTCTTCAAGGAGCAATCTTCGTGCTTGACGTAAACCTTTTGACGCGAGAGGAGCAGCCCCCAATCAACCAAATGTCCGTCGAATTCGGGGCCATCGACACAGGTGAATCGGGTTTCGCCGCCGATCTCGACGCGGCATCCGCCGCACATGCCGGTGCCGTCCACCATGATCGAGTTCAGGCTGACGATCGTTTTTACCCCGAAAGGCTGCGTCGTCTGGCAGCAGAACTTCATCATGATCGCCGGTCCGATGGCATAAACGCAACCGATGCGTTTTTGCGAATCTTCTTGCAGCAATTCTTCGAGCGGCTGTGTGACAAGCCCTTTACGTCCCACGCTGCCGTCGTCTGTTGTAATAATATGCTGGTCACTCACCGAAGCCAACATGTCGGTCCAGAACAACAACTCTTTCGATCGGGCGCCCTGGATCGTAATGACCCGAATCCCGGCCTCGCGAAAAGCCCGGGCAATGGGATAGATAGGAGCCGTGCCGACGCCGCCGGCCACCATGACCACGGTGTCCAGCTTTTCGATCTCCGAGGCTTTGCCCAAGGGGCCGATGATGGCGAAAAGCGACTCGCCCGCTTCCAGCCGGGAAATTTTGAGCGAACTGGCGCCGACGACCATGACGACCAGCGTGACCGTGCCCTTCGTGCGGTCGAAATCCGCGATGGTCAGCGGAATGCGCTCGCCGCTTTCATCGGCCATGACGACGACGAATTGGCCGGGCAAGGCCTTTTCGGCGATGCGCGGAGCCTCGACGACCAACTCGATGATTTTGGGTGCTAAATCTTTTTTCGATAGGATAGTACTGCTCATGCCGCCCTTTCTACAACGAAAACCAACCCAATAATTAAGCCTAGTGCCTGTATGCCGGAAGGGCAACCCCTTTTGCAGAGGCGTTTGCCAGAGTGCTTGGGTCGGAACTATACGTCTGTCGGCCGTCTGGCGAATTCCGTCAAGGAAATGCCTAAAATTACGGTCGGGGGAGTCTTCTCGGCCCGTATTTCGACCAACAACAATAGACAACCGTCGCCATTTTTGGCATGTTGTCATCGAAACGAAAAAAGGGGGTGGGGGTATGCGGCGGCAGCCGCAACGATCCGCCCACCCCCCGATTTCCGGTCGCCCGAGCGATAGGGATCAGACAACGCCCTGTTGGACCATCGCATCGGCCACTTTGACGAAGCCGGCGATGTTCGCGCCGCGGACGTAATTGACGAAATCATTGTTCTTGCCGTACTTCACGCAATTTTCGTGAATCGACTTCATGATTTCGCGGAGGCGGCTATCGACCTCTTCGCGCGGCCAACGCATGACGCCGGCGTTTTGGGTCATTTCGAGGCCCGAGACCGCCACGCCGCCCGCATTGGCGGCCTTGCCCGGTCCGTACAGAATCTTCGCTTCGAGGAAGACATCGACGCCGTCGGGCGTGGTGGGCATGTTGGCGCCTTCCGAAACGCAACAGCAGCCGTTGGCGACCAATTTCTTGGCGTCGTCAACGTTGATTTCGTTTTGTGTGGCGCTGGGGAATGCCAAATCGCATTTGACGCCCCAGGGAGTCACGTGCGGCAGGAACTTGACGTTCTTGAAGTGCTCGGCGTACTCGCGAATGCGGCCACGACGGTTATTCTTGAGGTCCATGACCCAAGCAAGCTTCTCGGCGTTGATGCCGTCTTCGTCGACGATCGTGCCGGCGGAGTCGGAAAGGGTGATAACCTTGGCGCCGTTCTGGTTCAGCTTCTCGACCGTGTATTGGGCGACGTTGCCGGAACCGGAAACGACGGCCACTTTGCCTTGAAGGCCGTCGCCGCGCGAAGCGAGCATTTCTTGGGCGAAATAGACGGAGCCGTAACCGGTAGCCTCGGGCCGAATCAACGATCCGCCGTAGGACATACCTTTGCCGGTCAAAACGCCGCAGAAACGATTGGCCAACTTTTTGTACTGGCCGAAGAGGAAGCCGATTTCACGGCCGCCCACGCCGATGTCGCCGGCCGGGACGTCGGTGTCGGGACCGATGTGGCGGAACAATTCGCTCATGAACGAATGGCAGAAACGCATCACTTCATTGTCGCTCTTGCCCTTGGGATCGAAGTCCGACCCGCCCTTGCCGCCGCCCATCGAAAGGGTCGTGAGGCTGTTCTTGAAGACCTGCTCGAAGGCCAAGAACTTCAAAACGCCCATGTATACCGTCGGATGGAAACGTAAGCCGCCCTTATAGGGGCCGATCGCGCTGTTCATCTCGATGCGGAAACCGCGGTTCACCTGGACTTCGCCACGGTCGTCCACCCACGGAACGCGGAACATGATGACCCGCTCGGGCTCGACAATGCGTTCCAAAATCTTCGCCTTGCGATACTCCGGCGTGGCCTCGACCACGGGCATCACCGACTCGACGACCTCGCGAACCGCTTGGTGAAATTCCGGCTCGTTGGGGTTCTTCGCCACAATCTGATTCATGAACTCGTTGACGCGAGCGGAAATGCTCGACGAGCTCTGGAAATCGCCGCCGTTTGCAGCTTGAGACATGCTCACACGCTCCTTTTAGGGGTTAGAAAACAAGTCGCCGGGCCAGTCAACTTTGCTGCGTTCTTCCCACAGAGGCCTTGGCACGGTCCTGAGGTTTGCCGCCTAAATTTGTAGCCCAGGGCAACCGCTGTACAGGAGCAGTCGCTTTGATTGCTCCCTACTTTCACAGTTACTTGGAAAGTTTAATTATAACCGGATCTGTATATTTACAAGACGGAATTATGCTTATAGGTAACATTAGCAACGCTAATTGTGCCGCTGGTGCATCTTGACCGCTTCCGGGGGCGGCAGTAGGGTGATAATCGCGTTTGCCCATTTGGAAGCCCGTCTCGATCGAAGAGGAGTGATGCGCATGGTGGACCCTCAACTAAGTACGGGATTGCCGGGCTTGGATCGTGTTTTCAAGGGGCTTATACCGGGCGATAATTTGGTTTGGCAGATCGAGTCGCTCGAAGATTTTGCGCCGTTCGTGGCCCCTTATTGCAAAGCAGCGCTCGACCGCGGCAGAAAACTCATCTACTTTCGTTTTGCCGATCACGAACCGCTCGTGCCCGAAGGATCCGGCGCTACGATCCATCAGCTTTCCACGACCGAGGGATTCGAGCTATTCATCACGCAGATCCATCAGGTCATTCAAGCCGCGGGCCAAGGGGCCTGTTTTGTTTTTGATTGCCTTTCCACCTTGGCCGAAGCATGGTGCAGCGACCGCATGTTGGGCAACTTCTTCATGCTTACGTGCCCTTATGTCTACGACCGCCAGTCGTTGGCCTATTTTCCGCTGCTAAGAAATTTTCATAGTTTCGACGCCTCAACGCCCATCGCGGAAACGACGCAAATTCTGATCGACGTTTACCGGCATAAAGAACATCTTTATCTGCATCCCACCAAAGTGCAGCAGCGCTACTCTTCGACGATGTACATGCTGCATCAATGGGTCGGGGATCAGTTCTTGCCCGTTACGGAAAGCTCCACCATCGCCGAAATTTTAACGGCGCGTCCTTGGGCCGGCTTGGAGTCGGTCCGGCTCCGGCTGGGCAAATGGAACCGTACTTTTTTATATGCGGACGACACTTGGGAGGGCATCTGTCGCGGCCAGCGACCGGTGGATGCCGCCGATCGGCTGAAACCCGAACTGCTGCGCATGGCCATCTCGCGCGATGATCGCGTCGCGGAACTGGCAACGCGTTATTTCACGCTGCCCGACCTGTTGGGAATTCGCAAACGCATGATCGGCACCGGACTAGTCGGCGGCAAGTCGGTGGGCATGCTTTTGGCCCGTGCCATCTTGCGCCGCGCCGATCCGCGATGGAATGATTTGCTGGAAGCCCATGATTCGTTTTTCATCGGGTCCGACATCTTTTACACGTTTTTGGTCGAAAACGGCTG
Source organism: uncultured Planctomycetaceae bacterium (assembly GCA_964458015.1). Classification (GTDB taxonomy): domain Bacteria; phylum Planctomycetota; class Planctomycetia; order Pirellulales; family Thermoguttaceae; genus CAYWGR01. The sequence continues at coordinate 10,990 of CAYWGR010000138.1, read as the reverse complement.
CTGGTGGTTGCGTCAAAAACAGCGGGATCCCGGCAGTTTCCTGGACAATGTGGAAGAGGCCCGCCGCCGGATCTTGGTCGGCAACTTTCCCGAGCATCTCGTCAAGGAATTTTCGGAAATGCTCGACTATTTCGGGCAATCGCCGATTATCGTTCGATCAAGCAGTTTGTTGGAAGATAATTATGGGAACGCTTTTGCCGGCAAATACGAAAGCGTGTTTTGCGCCAATCAAGGGCCGCACCACAAACGGTTGCAAGACTTTTTGTCGGCCGTCAAGACGATTTACGCCAGTTCGATGAGCGAGAAAGCGCTGCGCTATCGCTCGCAGCGAGGCTTGTTGGACAAGGATGAACAGATGTCGCTCTTGGTGCAGCGCGTTTCCGGCGTCCGTTACGGCGAGCTTTTCTATCCGCAAGTGGCCGGCGTCGGATTGTCTCGTAATCCTTACGTTTGGAATCAGTGCATCGACCCGAAGGCAGGCGTTGTGCGGCTGGTGTTTGGACTAGGCACCAGGGCCGTCGATCGTTCGGACGACGATTACACGCGCATTGTTGCATTGAACGCCCCCGACCGTCGGCCGGAAAGCAGCATCAACGAAGTTCGACAATTTTCGCAGCGCAAGGTCGATGTGATCGACCTCGATGCCAACCAACTTGTGGCCTATGAATTTTCCGATGTGGCCAAGCGGAGTCCTCGGTTGCCGGTGGATATTTTCGCCTCGGCCGGTACTGCTCTGGCGGATCGCACCTACGAGGAAGAGACCAAGGCCGGTCCGCCGCCGGTGCTTACGTTCGAGCATCTTTTAACGCAGACGGCCTTTGTCGAGGATATGCGGCAGATGCTTCACATCTTGGAAGAAGCCTACGATTACCCCGTGGATCTGGAATTTACGGCCAATTTCTTCGGGCCGAACCAGTATCGCATCAATCTCGTGCAATGTCGGCCGTTACAGGTGGTGTCGAACGGCGTCGCGATTGAATCGCCGAAGTCGGTGAGTCGCGACGATTGCGTTCTGGAAGCCCACGGCGCCGTGATTGGCCAAAGCCGCGTGAATGTCATTGATCGATTGGTTTACGTCGTTCCGTCGGTTTACGGTCAGCTTCCGATTCGCGACCGCTATGCGATTGCCCGGTTGATCGGGCGATTGCTGCATCTAAGTGAGTCGCATCCGCCGCGGCATGTGATGCTGGTTGGGCCCGGTCGCTGGGGCACCACCACGCCGTCGCTGGGCGTGCCGGTTTCGTTTGCCGAGATCGATACGGCGTCGGTGCTGTGCGAAATCGTCGCGATGCGCGACGACTTGGTTCCCGACGTATCGTTGGGCACCCATTTCTTCAACGATCTGGTCGAGATGGACATGCTTTACATGGCGCTGTTCCCCGGTCGGAAGGACAATTATTGGAACCAAGCGTTTTTGCAAGCTTCACTGAATCGGCTGACCGACCTATTGCCCGGCGAATCGGCCTGGACCGAGGCCGTCCGTGTGATCGACTTCCCCGCTGCCGCACACGGCGATGCGTCGCTAAAACTCAACGCCAATGCATTGACCCAACAAGTGGTCTGCTACCTGGAACGCCCGTAGTAAAGAACGCAGTAATTCTTTTTAACCAGAATTGCGGCTTGCTATTTTGGGGTCCGAGTCGCATAATGACGGATGCGATGGCCAGTCAGGCTCGGATGCCGGGAGGGCAAGCCATGAATACGCTTTTCCGTGGGGGAACGGTCGCCGTTCTGGCGACAATTATGATCGGTGCGGCAATGGCGGCCGATAAAACCGCCGACGCGCAAAAACCGCGCCCACCGCTCGGAAACAATCCGCATCCTGTCGTTTCCGGTGGTAAAACTACCAAGCCTAGCTCGAATTCTCCGCAGTCCTCGGCAACCAAAAACCAGGGTGGCACAGCCCATCGCGACGCCGGCCGCTCGCACGGTTCCCCCCGGTGTCTTCCTGGCGGTTACATCATTGGTTACGAACCCTATTATTACGGCTACGTCTATCCGTATGCCTATCCGCCGCTTTATCTGCCGGCTGAAGAGCTTTACGGTCCCCAGGCGGTGCAGCGTTTTTGGGGGATCGGCGACCAGTTTCCGACCAACACAGGCACGGATATCCCAGCAACCCGAATGCGTCGAGACGACGATGCCGATAAACCGGAGCCGAAAAAAACGGTGGAACGAGCGACCAATGCCCAATCGACCGCTCTGGCGCGTCGATTTATTGCATTTGGCGATACACAATTTGCCGAGCAGAGTTTTGGCGACGCCAATATGCGTTATCGCAAGGCGGCCGAGGTTGCCCCGTCGCTGGCCGACCCGTTATTCCGCCAAGCCTTCGCCTTGGCGGCTCTCGGACGCTACGATGCAGCCGTGACGGCCGTCAAACGTGGTCTGAAGTTGAATCCCGAGTGGCCCCGATCCGATTTTGATCTGAAAGAGCTTTACGCCGAGGATGCATTAGCCAAAGACGCCCGACTCGACGCCTTGGCCACGGCAACCGAAAAAAAACCGAACGATTCCAACCTATTATTTCTTGTCGGCTTGCATCTGCATTTCGATGGCCAAGCCCCCCGGGCGGAAAAATTCTTCCGTTTGGCCTTGCAGCTTGCCGGGAATGATGCCTGGCATATCCGCGCATTTATGGAAGAGGAGAAAGAAAGTCCGCAATGAGAAGCTTGAATTTCCGTTGGTTGCTGGTTTGCGTAGTTGGTGTTTCTTCGCATGTTGGCTTTGCACAAGAGTCGGCCGACGATGCGCCGCGGCGTATTGATATCACGAATTCGATCGGCATGACCTTCACACCGATTCCCGCCGGCGAGTTTTTGATGGGCGGCATCGAACCAGCCGAGCAGTTGGTCAAAGCCTATCCGGCCTACAACCGAAAGCCGGGCTTTTTCCGCGATGAATATCCCCGCCACCGCGTGCGCATCACCAAGCCGTTCTATCTTGGCAAGTACGAGGTGACTGTCGGACAGTTCGCCATGTTCGCCAAGGAAGCCAAGTACAAGACCGAGGCCGAACGCGACGGCACGGGCGGATGGGGTTATGACGCCGAACTGGGCCGTTGCTGCGGCCGAAAACTAAAATTCAATTGGCGCAATCCAGGCTTCGAACAAACCGACGACCAGCCGGTGGTCGATGTCACCTGGAACGATGCCGTGGCGTTCTGCCAATGGCTTTCGAAAAAAGAGGGGAAACGCTATCGGTTGCCTACCGAGGCCCAGTGGGAATATGCCTGCCGCGCCGGAACGACAACGCGTTATCATGTCGGCGACGATCCCGCCTCGCTGGTCAAGATTGCCTGCGTGCTGGATGCCGGAAATCGGAGAACTTTTCCCCATGTTCAAGAGCTAAAATTCTCGAAAGACAACCAAACGCCCTTCACATTGCCGGTCGGCAGCTTTCCGCCGAACGCCTTTGGGCTCTACGACATGCACGGCAACGTCTGGGAGTGGTGTTCCGATTGGTATGGCGAAGACTATTACGCCCGTTCGCCCACGGATGACCCGGCCGGGCCAGACTCGGGCGATCGGCGCGTGCGCCGCGGCGGCGGTTGGAACAGTTTCCCCCTCTGGGCCCGCGCTTCGTTCCGCAACTGGAATACGCCCCAAAGCCGCTGCGTTAATTTGGGTTTCCGCGTGGCCCTGGATAAGTAGTCGCTCAAAATGCCGAAGAAAAAAGTCACCGTCGATGACCTGATGCAGCAAGGCTACGTCTACTATTTGACGGAGCCTGTCGGCAAAAACTTCGATCCGGAATTCAGGCCCGAACTTACGCCGGCGGAAATGCTCGAATTGGGTGTTTTCGGTGGAAAATACATGACCGACTGCACCGACGAGTTCCCCAAAGCCTGGTTCCGCCGGGCGAAGCTTTGCCATGCGTTTCACGATCCCGAGCTGAATTATTTCGGCATCAACGCTTCCAAACCGCTTTCATACTGGCAGGAAAAAGGTTGGATCTACGCGGAGGATCCGCGCGGCTGGTTCCAGTGGTATTGCCGCTACTTCATGGGACGGCGTTGCGACGACGATCTGCGCCAAATCAAGCGGTGGAAGGCCATGACCCGGCATATTGCCCAGATCAAGAGAAATTGCACGCCCGGCGATCTCGATTGCCGTCGTAAACAGCGTCAAGCCCTTTTGCACTGGGCCTACGATAGCCGGAAGATGTGAGCGTCCTACTGCTCATTACGAGCGATCTTCATCGCCAGCAAGTCGAGTTGGCCTTTCAGATCGGTCAACAGGAGTTGCGGGCCCGCCCCGCCGGTATAATGGGCGTAAAAAGCATTCGAGGTGGGCCCATGAGCGGTGCCCAGCAAGGTGGTCGTGGTCTTTAGCTCGTGCAGTTGTTCGTCGACGTTTTCAAGTTTGGCGACCGCCGTGCGATTATCACGCCAGAGACGTTCAAGCTGTAATACCAAGCCGATGAGCAAGGCGACCTGACCGACCAATGCCACGGGCAGACCGATGGTCCACAGCTCTTGCCTTCCCGTGGCCAAGGACCACCCCAGCAGAATTCCGCCGCAGACGAATCCCGCCGTGCCCATCGAGAGCGAAAGCCAAGTGCATAGGCCGGCAAAATCGCCACGAGAGGCTTTGTCGTTCGACTTCGATTTGCTCGTCGCTTGGACTTCAGGAAGATGCCATGCCGTGGGAGCAACGTGCGGCAGATCAAAACGCGCTGCTTCGCGTTGATAGGCGGCCGCGGCCTGTTCGTTTTTCAACTCGTCCGCCTGCAATACCCGCCCGATGTGCAACAGCTCTTCGTCCAGCTCCCAACTGTCGTAGACCGGCGGTTCGTTTTCACTTGTTGGCGCGGCGGCCTGGGCCGACGAAGTCGTCTCGATGTGCAAAGCCCCACCGCACCGAGGACAGCAAAGCGATTGCTTGTCACCGGCCGATTGCGCAGGAACATCCTGTTGGCAGCTTTTACACCACATGGTGTTCTAAGAATCGGCTGCCAAGCTGGTAAACTGTACCGTTTTCGTAGAATTTACCGAGCGAAGACGTTCTAGCTGGCAATCTAGGCAAATAGCATGGACACAACAAAACAGCGAAGCCGCCAGCAGCCTCCCGCCGCTAGGCACTAGCCACTAACCACTAGCCACTAATAACTACTTCTCCTCGTACCACTCGCCGCGGAGCCAGTTGGTCAACATCTCGATCTGGTGCGGATTGAGTGTATTTTGGGCTGGATCGGCCGAGCCGGCATAAGCAGGCATCCGGTCGTTGGTCGAGCCGTAGAAACGCTTGTCGGCAGGATTGCGGATGATGCCTGCGATCCACTCGGGCGAGCCGTAGCCGGTCAGATCCGGCGCGCCAGCCCCTGCCTTCTCGTGGAACTTATGGCAATCGGTGCAGCCGAACTCGACAATCTGCTTCCGACCTTCCTCGATCATTTTGGCGTCTTTGGCATCCAACTCCTTTTGGGATGGCAGATGCGCCTCGGCCGACAAGGCTGCGACGGCCTTTGCCAGATCCTTCTTTTGGTCGTCATCCAATTCGGCAAACGTTTCCTTGACGAAACCGGCCATCTTGCCGGTCTTCTGCTTCGAGCCGCCAAAATACTGGGGGCCGGAAATCTGCTTGGGATCCAACAAGCCCGCGATCCAACCACGGGTGGCGAATCCGGCAAGGTTGGGGGCAGAAGATTTCTCGGCCTTAATGTCTTCGGCCTCATTCTTGCCTGCCGCATAGTCGTGGCAGCTTGAGCAATTTTGCGAGAACAGACGCGGACCTTGGGTTTTCGGATCATTACGCAGCAAGGTCAAAGCGCCGGTCGGAGGAATGCCTTCATGCCGGGCCAATTCGCAGACGCGATCCGCCTGTTGCAATTCTTGGGCAATCGCTTTCTGATGTTCTGGATTGTCGCGGTCCTTGGCCAGCGACCAGTAGCTCATGCCGGTCAGAGCAATCAGCAGTCCAATCGTGAACAACACGTTAAAAGCCTGCCCCAGGGGAACCTTGGCTACAAACGGCATCAACAGCACGATGAAGACCAAAAGGCCCGGGACAATGAAAATCGGGATGATGGCCAATTCGCCGGGGAACAGATGCGAAAACTCATACACGCCCACCAGGAACCACTCGGGCCGGGCGGCATTGTATCCGTTGGCCGGATCGGTATCCGCGGGCGAAAGCAACGTTACACCGCGATGGGGAGCCTCGGTGCCGTGTTGGCAGGCCAGGAACAAAATGATGACGGCAACCGCCAAACAGGCTACGGTGCCTTGCATCGCTTGCTTGGGCCAATAGTGCGACGAGCTGACGCCGGAGGCGGCATCCGCCGCGGCCGCACGACGGGCCAAAATGCCGCGAATGACCAAGAGCGCGACAAAGCCGCCGCCGAAGGTGCCCACGTGCAAGGCGAAAAATCGCGTGACGGAAAGGTGTCCCAACGCGGGCCCGGGGCCGCCGATGGCAAGTTTCAACAAGCTATCGCCTACCAAGGGCAAAAAGGCGAGGAAGCCGGTGCGCGTTTTCGTCGAGGCATATCCGTTCTGGTCCCAGTAGAGCAAGTCGCCGGTCAAGATGGCGGCCAGTGCAAAAAGCCCAAGCCCGACGGTCGCCCAGAAAACCAACTCGCGCGGCGCGCGATAGGCATTGGTCAAAATGCTTTGCGCCACGGCCAGCATCAACAGGGCCAACAGCACATGGGCCGAATAGTGATGGACCGCCCGCAAAAGCCAACCGCCCATCACTTCATGCTGGATGTAGTAAACGCTTTCCCAGGCTGTTTGTGCGCTGGGGCTATAAAACACCCAGAGAAACCAGCCGCTGATGACTTGGATGCAGAAGGTGAACAGGATGACGCAAGGCAGTGTTTTGCAGCAGCAACTGCGGCCGGGAACCGGAGAATCGGCCAGCCAACCGCAGGCGTCACCGATCCCCGTGCGATCGTTTACCCAAGACCAAAGAGCTTTCATGTTGAAACCTCGTAAATATGTTTTGTGAAGATTGCTGGATCGAGCGATTTTGGGAACTTGGCTCTCTTTCTCATTTGAAAAAGAGAAAAAGGCAACCTTTATTTGCCTGAACGATGCCCCCCTGCCCTTCTCTCCTCATCGAGGAGCAACAAAGTCGTTAGGCTTGCGCAACTTTGTTGGCGGTGCCAAGGCCGAATGTTTGGAACTTCACCCAGACCTCGTTTTTGTTGCGGATCTCGACTTCCAACGAGTCCATGTCGCGGGGGCTGGGCGAAGTTTGATCGGTTCGCTTGCCCGCCAAATCGAAACTCGCGGCATGGCACGGGCAGAAGAACTTGCCTTCTTTCGCGCTGCCCTCGAAGTTGATCGAGCAGCCGGCATGGGGACAGATCACTTGCAGAGCGGCCACGTCGTTGCCGGTGCGGCGAAGGAACACGGCGCCGATCGGTTCGGCCGGAAAACGGTTCCAGGCGTCTTGCCGGTCGGCGATCACCGGCACTTTGCGCGGCGTGCCGTCGTCGGGCAAGGCGTCGAGCGAGGCCAATCGCATGAATTCGCCGCTCTGACTCTTCTGCCGCAACGGATTTAAGAAAGTCACGGCTCCCACGGCAACAGGAACCAAAAGGGTGGCGCCGCCGCAAAGCACGGCCACGGCTTGGCCCAAAAATCCGCGGCGATTTTCGTCGCCGGCAGGCCCTTGGCAACAACAACACGATTTGGCTGGAGTGTCTGGCATGGCTGGTGTTAGTGGTTAGTGGCTAGTGGCTAGTGGATAGAGATTAATGAATAGTAGACCGCATTGCGGCGCGGACGGCGTCGAGAATGCGAGTTTGCACGACTTCAAAAGGCCCCTGAATCGAAGCGCCGGCGGCTTTTTTATGCCCGCCGCCGCCAAACTGTTCGGCAAGTTTGCTGCAATCCAAATCGCAACGGCTGCGGAAGCTTACTTTATACCCGCCCGCGGGCTGTTCGACCAGGATCACGGCCGCCTGGGTGCCGCCTACCGAAAGCGTCATGTTGATGATGTCTTCGCTATCCGAGGGCAAAGCGGCGGCGGCGGCGAAATCGGCTTGGCTCAGCCAAGTGTGGATCAATTGGCCGCCGAGTTCGGTTTGAGCATGGGAAAGAGCCCGGCCGATGAGTTGCAACCGGCCGTGGCTGTCGTTTTCGTACAGATTCTTGTAGAACTGGTCTGGGGCGACCCCGGCTTCGACCAAACGTGCCGCAAGTCGCAACGTTCCGGCGGTGGTCGAGGAAAAACGGAACCAGCCCGTGTCGGTCGTCAGGGCGACGAACGCGGCTTGGGCAATGGGCTTAGTCAAGGATACGCCCAACTGGTCGGCTGCTTCAACGACCAACCGGCCGGTCGCTTCGGCCTCTGAATCCTTGAACGACTCCGCACCAAGATCGTCGCCGCTTACGTGATGGTCGATCACCACCTTCAGGGCCTTGGTGGATTTAACGACGGCCCCCATCGCACCAAGTTGCGCCCAGGCCGAGGTATCGAGAATAATCAAGACCTCGCGATCTTCGAGCCGCGCGGCCGGCACATCGACATCGAGTTGCTTCAGTTTGTGTTGCGGATCGAGAAACCGCAAATTCGGCGGAACGGCGAACGCATTGCAAACCAGCACGTCCTTGCCGAGTGATTCGAGAATCAACGCCATCGCAAGCTCGGAGCCCAGCGCGTCGCCGTCGGGGCGAATGTGCGTGGTCAGCACAAACCGCTGATGGCGTCCGACAATTTCAACAAAGCGGGACCAAGGAATCATAGGCGGGTAAAGCTATAGGAAGGCGATAATAGTTTAGTTACCAACGATCTCAAGCGTTCGCACAACGTCCTTGGCCATCTGATCGATCAATGCCGCGACGGATGCAAACCGTTTAATTTCCCTTAACCGAGCAAGAAAGTCAATCTCGATCGGCTGATCGTAGATATCCCCCTCGAAACCGATCAGATACGCTTCGACCTTGACCCCGCCTTCGTCAAAGGTGGGGTTGGGACCGATATTGACCGCGGCCGGATGCCAGACGTTCTCGACGCACGCCCGTGCGGCGTAAATTCCACCCCCGGGCATCAAGGTGTCGATCTGGCCCACATTGGCCGTGGGATAGCCGATTTGCCGGCCTCGGCCTGCTCCGTGAATCACGAATCCGCGAATCCGATAGGGACGGCCGAGCATCAAGCGGGCGGCGTCAACTTGTCCGGCGGCAACCGAGGCACGGATGCGGGAGCTGGATACAATTTGCCCTGCTGCTTCAATCGGCTCTGCCACTTCAAACGGCATATTCGATTCGGCACATAATGAACGCAGAACCTCGACATTGCCCGAACGATTGTGGCCGAAGAAAAAATTCGGACCCTCGACCATCGCTTTCGCTTCGAGTTGCTCGTGAACCACATGGTCGAAAAATGCGCGGGCTTCAAGGGCGAGAAATTCTTTGTTCGTCGGGTAAACGATCGTCGCGTCCGCGCCAAGCTCGGTCAATATCTCGATCTTTCGCTCGATCCAAATCAACGGCTCGGGAGCCGCCTCGGGATGTAAAATCCTGGCAGGCGGCGGATCGAAGGTAAATACCACGGCCGGCCCCGACACGCGCTCAGCCATCACATGCAATCGCTCGATCAACCGAGCATGCCCCAGATGAACGCCGTCGAAGTTGCCGATGGCAATGGCGCCGCCGCGAAGCGATTCGGGGATGGCATTGAGGTTGCGAAGTAAAATCACGGCGTTTTGGGGAGCTTTGGTTCGTGGTTCGTCAAACGCCCCATGATTGCGGTCACGGGTGAAGATGCGCAGACCGCTATTATACGCCGGTATGGACGTTTTGTTTAGGGAGGGGGGGAAACCCAAAAACCACCGCTATTCCACCGGATCGCGGCTGATTGGTTCCATAACCTTGGTGTTCCGATCGACTGCCAGAACGATGGTACGTCGTTCGGCCCCGTCACGGCTGCTTGCCACCATCGGAAGGACGTGGCGACGGTCGGGCAGATTAAACCGCACGGCAAACGTGCCGTCGCTGCGGATTTTCACGGGTTCGCCCTGCAAGGTAACGTGGGCGTCCGGTTCGGTCACTCCATGAACGATGAGTTCCGTATCGACTTGGAATTCGAAATTCGAGTTTTCTTCCGAGAAACCGGCAGCCCCGCGCCCGAATTGCGTTACGGTCGGATCGCCCATCGGACGCTGTAATCGTTCCTCGAACACTTCCTTCAACTCGCCGCTTGTTTCCGATTCGCTATAGCCGCCGCTGAGGGCGAAAATACGCTCGAAATCCTTGGCGACGTCGGCCCAGTTTCGATCGAAGGTGTCGCCGGTCGCCGTGGGGGGAGTGCTGACGACATTGCTCCGCGCCAAACAGAAGAAACGGCCTCCGCACGCTAAATATCCGATGTCCAACTGGAAACTCTTGGGCGGCGAGTAAACATCGATGTACCAGTTGTTCACATTGCCGTGAATCTCTACGTCGCGGATTGGTTGCCGGGTCGAGGTCGTCGTACCGTCGCGCAAGACCTCACAAACACGCAGCACGGGACGAGCGCCATGCCAATATTGCCCGAGAGCTACTTTCGCGCGCTCGATGCTCTTGCGGCTCAATTCCCAATAGGCGTGGAGCCAATAGGGATCGCGAACCATGACAACCAGCCGATCCTTAATGCCTGCCTCGCCGTCGGTAATTGGACGGAACGTCAAGTCCTTGGCCTCGGACAACTTGTTTTGTATTTGCTCTAGCTGTTGGGGGGGCTTGTGGGGGGCAGGTTTTTTGCTTGGCGCCTGACGCTCATTGTTGGCGCGACGACTTGCCTCCGCCCTGACTCGCTGTAAAAGGGCTTTGATGAGCTCATCTTTTTTCATCGAATGCCAGCCGGGCACTTTTTTCTTACGAGCCATCGAGGCTAAGTCCCGAACTGTGCGAGTCTTAAGATCTGCTGCTGTCATTGCGAAAAAACTCCAGTCAGTGTCGCGGCACTCCATCACCGCCAGAGTTGACGATCTGCCCCTGGTAGGCACCCTAGCAGTATGGCCAGGGTAAAGCAGATTGCCCGGTTTTGTCCTTTCATTT
>CAYWGR010000137.1:0-15771 GCA_964458015.1 uncultured Planctomycetaceae bacterium | reverse complement strand
CCACTATCCACTATCCACTATCCACTATCCACTATCCACTATCCACTATCCACTAATGCCCACTCCTACATACGCCGATCATGCCTGGCACGGACCGGTAACGGTTGTTGAAAACGTCCAGGTTGCGCGAGATACATACCGGTTGCGATTTGTTTGCCCCGAGATTGCGAGGCGCATGGCGCCGGGGCAGTTCGTGATGTTGCGGTTGGCCAATTGCAACGATCCGCTGCTGGGGCGGCCGTTGGCGGTTTATAACACGCTGCCGGATGCGGCTGGAAATCCGTATTACGTGGACGTCGTGTATCTGACGGTCGGTAAAATGACCCGGCTGCTGCCCGAGTTTGTCGAGGGCTCGAAATTGGAAGCCTGGGGGCCGTTGGGCAACGGTTTTTCGGCCGAAGCGACGGAGCATCTCGTGATGGTGGCTGGCGGCATTGGGCAAACGCCGTTTCTAACGCTGGCTCAAGAGTATCTTGGCAAAAAATGCTTCGGCGATCCACCCCGGCAAGTGCTGCCGGCTCGGCAGGTCACGCTTTGCTATGGTGCGAAGAGCAAAGAGCATCTGGCCTGCGTCGAGGATTTTGAAAGTTTAGGTGTTTCGGTCCATCTAAGCACCGACGACGGTTCGGTAGGCCATCGTGGGTTTGTGACCGATCTTATTCGGCCGGCCGTACAGGGAAAAGATTCGGCAGGCACGTGTCGGATCGTATGCTGCGGGCCGGAAGTCATGATGGAAGCCGTGGCTAAAATCGCCCAAGAGCTAGGTCTGCCCTGCCAGGTTTCGTTGGAAAGCCCCATGGCCTGCGGCATCGGCATTTGCTTTAGTTGCGTCACGAAGATCCGCGATGCCTCGGGCGGGTGGGATTATCGCCGCACTTGCGTCGAAGGGCCGGTATTTAATGCCGTGGATGTCCAGTTCTAGATCCCTCTGTGGTATTGTTTTCTGCCAATTCTCGACATGATCTTCTGATCGAATCTGAAAAAACCGTGCAATCGGTATCCTGGTTGCCGATAGGTGATACATGCGTGCGCCCGAGCACCAGCAGCGCAGCCGGACTGCCATATAACGGGGGGGGCATGCGTTTGCCGTTCAATCAGGAGTCGAGGAATTATGCAGATCAAAGTCTACGTTCCCAAGGTCATCGAAATCCCAAGCGAATATCTGCCGGCTTTGGCCAAACGTGCCGCCGATAGCTTGGGCGATCGTTCCCATGAGGTTTCCGCGACTCGAGGGCACTTGGTACGGCAAGCCGTGCAGGATGGACTTCTGCGTGAATTTGATACTCTGGTTGGCGAAGACGGCACGGTAGACCTGGTATGCGATCCGGGCACTGAAATTCCCTTGGAATTCGAAAATCGCAGCTTGAGCCTTGCCGAACTGCTGGATGCTTTGCAGTACAAACGGAATCTAGCCGACGTTGAGACCTCGGCCGAAGCAGCCTGACCGAGATCTCGCGGTAATCGTGCGAATGCCGAGGATGGCGATCCGTCCTTCGGTATTCATGCTTAAGCTCTAGGGAGCTTTTATCTGAGTGTCATGCCCTTCATGAGAATGTGTTTTTCGTAAGAAGAACGCGCAGTGTATTAAGCACCCTGCCGAAACCGGCTTTTGATTGCTCTTTGGTCCTTTTCACACACTCCGCAAGCCGGTAAGACTGCCCGTGACGTGCGGAAATTCGATGGGAATGACGGGTGTCAGCGTGGTTCGTCTTCTGTTACCAGAAGAGGACGCGGTGCTTATCCGTTACGTCGCGATTGGATAAGAATTTCCGTGACCATAAGACAAACGCCCAGGAAGGTCACGCCAATCAGGGGATGTAAGAGTTCGATGGGCATAGCGGTCTCGATGTGCGGTTCGCAGCACTTTCATCGGCCGACAAAACCCATGATCTAAAAAATCTTGGGCGAGGCAGATTCTATCGGCACAAGCCAACCGGCCATTGCAATTGCCAAAGCTGCCGTAGGCCCACCAGAGCATCAGGGCCAATCAATTGTTGAAGTTGAGAAAAGTGTAGGGCCGGGTCGAGCGAAGCGATGGCCCGCCATTTTGCTAGATCAATGCGTTGTGGGCTCTTTGTTCGGCCTTGTTTTGGAGTATTTTTACTTCCAAATCGGCCTGGGTTTTGTGAGCCCATTGTTCAAGTTTTGAGCACCATTCCGAAGCTTTTTTGTCGTGCAAGGCTAGGTCGGAAATGCCGTTGTCCCGACTGCGGTTGGCCATATGGCGCATAATCGCCGCTAAATCAAGGAGCCTTAGGGCAAAATGGTCGAGCTGTTTGGGATCGTAGGTTTGGAGAGTCATGACTATTATTTTAGCCAAAAAAACGCCTGTGTCCACCAATAAATACGGAAAAAGGCAAAATAGGTAAGTATTGAAGTGTGCAGAAAAGAACAAAAAAGCGACCATAACAATGGTTGCAAATATGTACTAAAGATGTTAGCTTGTTGCCATTGATAGCAGTTTATTCAGTTTGGCAAGCCAACGACGAGATTTTGGCATAACTAAGGGAGTGTATAGTCATGATTGCATCTTCCGTAGTGGAAGAAATTCGGCGGATGCTAGGGGAAGGGCATCTCTCGCAACGGAAAATCGCTTCAACGATTGGCGTGAGCCGGGGAACCGTCAATGCTATTGCCCAGGGAAAACGTGTCGTGGTGCTGAAACACCAAGCGGGCGAGGTTGGAATTATCCCACCGACTGGGATGCCGGTTCGGTGTCCGGAATGTGGAGGATTGGTACAGATGCCATGTCTTTTATGTTACATTCGGTCGAAGCGTTGGCAGCGGAAGAAGGATGGATCAAGCCTTTCTGAATCACCCAGTTGCGGAACCATTGGAGCAAGGAGTTGCGGCTGATCGTTCCGGTCGGATGTCCGCCGCTTGTAATGACGACGCGGCGAATGGAAACCCGGCACAGGAATTCATAAATCACACGAATCGGCGTGTCTTCCTCGTAAGAAATCACATTCGTGCGCATCACGGTATGCACTTCATGGTGCCAGCAATCGGGCGATGCCATGGCGGCCATCAGATCTTTTTCCGAGAGGAATCCGACAAGGGTGCCCTTGGCGTCGAGGACTGGCGAGGAGGGGGTGCCGGATTGGAGGAAAAACTGAGCGGCTTGATCGATGGTTTCCTCATCGCGTACGCAAGCGACCAAGGGGCTCATGACATTGCGAGCCAGGATCCCCTGGAAAATTCCGTCATTCCGCCCGATGGAATTGATTTTGGGTTCCGCGGCATCGACCAGTGTGGAATAAGAGACAACCCGATCGCGTCCCGCACGCTTGGCGCAAAGCAGCCCTTGATCGGCTCGATCGACTAATTCCTCGGAGTTTTTCATATCCGGCCCGCATTGGGCCACACCGAAACTGCCGGTGATGCGCAAACCGCGAATGGATTTGGGAATATGCAAGGCTGCCAGACGTTCCCGAGCGCGTTCGGCCCATAAAGCGGCATCGGCTTCGGTCGTTTCGGGCAGCATGATGCAAAATTCCTCGCCGCCGTAACGGCATACGGAATCGCTGGCTCGGCAGTTGTCCATGAGCAATTCCGCCACCAATTTGAGGACCGAATCGCCGGCGGGATGGCCGTGGACGTCGTTGATTTGCTTGAAAAAATCGAGATCCATCATCGCGCAACTGAGCGGTAGATGGAGTCGTCGCGAGCGATGCCATTCCTTGACCAAAACCTCGTAAAAATTCCGTTGCGTCATCAGGCTGGTCAACGAATCGGTGCGGGCCATAAGGTTGAGACGCCGTTCGAGTTCCAGCACCCGAGTTCCTGATCGCATTCGCGCCAGAAGTTCAGCCTCGGAGACCGGCTTGCTCAGGAAGTCGTCGGCGCCGATTTCCAATCCGGCGACAATGGCGGCGCGGTCGGATTTTACCGTCAGGAAGAGGATATACACATAGTGCGGCAATACCATTTCCCGAACAAGTTTGCACAGTTCAAAGCCATTGATTCTGGGCATTTCCCAGTCGGTGATGATGAAATCGGGACATTCCAGTTCGATGGCTTCAAGGGCTTCTTGGCCGTCGGAGGCGGTGCGCGTTGGGTAGCCTGCCTTCTCCAGCCAGCGCGAAAGAAGGCGCAGCATGGCTGGATCGTCATCGCCTACCAATACTTTGTAATCGGCTGCCGTCATTCGTTTGTCCGGAGTACGCACACGTAGGCCCCTTAGTGGTGTGCGGAAATCAATTATTTGGTCATGCTGGTTCTAAACCGTGAACCACTGCATGTCTATGGATGCTCAAATAGATGGATATCGGGTTCGGGTGTTATTGGTGCAGACATTGTCAGCAAACCTTCTCCGCACACATGGCGATTTCCGCCGAGTAGGCCGACCTTATTTGGCCGCGAAAGGAGGCATGGACAATGTAGTGCTCAATTGATCACTAGTCGTCAGGGGTGTTGATCGTTGGTCCTCGTTATGAATCGTAGCTTAATACGGGCGAGAAAGTTGCTTTTGAAGCGGAATATTCGATCATATTTTAAAAAAACGAAACTTTTCGTAAAAGCGACGTGGATTACCGAAGTTGCCCATATCGTGGGAGAGAAAAGCAGGAAGAAGCGCTTTCACGGAATGGAAAACACGATCATGTTTCATGGAAATTTTAAGCATAAGCTACAACGAGTTTCGGCCTTATTCGACATTGTTTCGGATATCCTAGATGGGGGGGCTGTGGCCATTACTGCTCCCAAGTATTGGCGACCCTTGAAGCGTACCGTGTGTGTTGAACGTTGTCTGTCTATCGAGCGTCTGATAAGTCCTGGTTGTATTCGTTGTATTCAGAAAAACAAGTCGCCAGGGGCATGCGATGCTGCTCGTAGGGATGTCCTTTTTTTCGCGACACTTTCTTGTCTCGCGAGATCCCAATTATCTGGAGGGGGAAAATGATGACACTAACCCCAGAAAAAGCTATATTTTCGTTGTGTCGATAAATATCGCCTTATTGGAAAAAGCATCCATGATGTCGTCACAATATTCCGCTGTCGTGGACGATGTGTCGGCCTACCGAGAGCGTGAACCCCATTTGCGGCCGCGATTATTGATCGTGGAAGACGCTCTTTGCATGCAGAAAATCCTCCGCGGAATTCTGCGCAAAATGGATGTGGAAGTTGATTTTGCCGAGAATGGAGAAGTCGCCTGTAAAAAGGCCGAAATCTCGAGGGAGATTGGACGTCCCTACGAGTTGATTCTTATGGATATGCACATGCCGCACGTCAGCGGTTACGAGGCCACGCGGCGATTGCGGGAGAAAAGCTGGCAAATTCCGATTATCGCAGTCACGGCCTACGACACGTCCGAAGACCGTGATAAATGCATCCAAGCAGGTTGCACCGACTATATCTCCAAGCCGATCACGGAAAAGGTGTTGCGAACAACTCTTGCCCAATATCTACAGCATCAAACGACGCCGCAAAATAGCACTACCGATAGCTGAGGGCGCCGTTATTGTGCGTTAGGCGCACTCGTCGGATTAGGAACTGCGCTTAGCTGGGAAAGAACCTGTAGCAAGCCGTTCAGATGGGCCATGCGCGGCCCAAAACGATCGACAAACTCGTTGAGCATGAAATCGCCGCTCATCAAGTTCTCATAGTTGGTGTTGACTTCGGTCGTAAGCGATTCGAGGAATTCCGCTTGAACCCGGCCCAGGGCCTCGGCCGCCATCCGACACCCGCGCGCTAGATGCGGATTTGCTTGTTTCCACTGGCACAGTTCCGCATTCCGCTGTTTTTGGCCCGCGCTCAGTTGCCCCACGAGTTCTTCGAGCAATTCGTTTTGCCGATCTTGAGCGGCCAATAGCTCGCGCAACAGATGAGTTTGTTCGACATCCTGTCGCACGCTCGATGCGGGCGGATAAGCGGCCGGCGTAACATCAATCTGGCTAAACATCGGCGGACGCGTTCGCTGTGGTTCATGGCTCATGGATCCAATTCCTTTCAACATTTAGTATAAGCAGAAAGCCGTCGAATTGTCGAGCGTCTGACACGAAATCCAAGATATCCGCCAATTATTTCTTGAGCACTTTACCGACAGAAAACATCTTTTCGCTAGTCTTTCGCAGCTTATAACCACACTTTTCCGTCTTTTTCATCAACACATGAACGTTAAAGTTGACCAACTTCCACACCGATACCCCTGGAGGCAAGACATCTTTGTATTTCACACTGGGAAACTTGAGTGGCTTGCGGCAATTGAGAAAAACCAGGCTTTCAATATACGACAACCATGAGTAACACTGAAGCTAAGTCCAAGCCTGCATTGGGATTTCTGACGGTGGTCGAGAATCCGCAGCACGGTCTGTTTGGGGGGTATTTGCTCTTGAATATGGCAGGACGCCCCTTGGAGTTCCATTGTACTGCCCCGATTAAACCCAATAGAGCCCAAGAAATTCTCTATGGTCCGACGCTGGAATCGTTTCTTTATGGCGAGCAAATTGGGCAAACTCTGATAAAACAGGCAAGTATACCCCCTCTGGTGATATGCACCGATCGCGAGCCCGTTTTAGCGGCCCGTGAGCATGTGGAAATGCCTTTGGCTTTGGTTTTGCCTCGCGGGAATGAGCCGGCGGAGGAAAAACAACCTGAATCTTCGGGACGGATATTTCGCCTCGATGCACCCCATCGCGACGGTCCAAAATTGGCGATCTTTCGAGTCGGTTGCAACAGCCTGGGATTGCCGGAACGCGCCGGGGAAGATCGCCGGCTGATAACCGAACGATTGACCGACTTGGCGGACTCGTTTGATTTGGCGGAACCATTCGAGCGGATTCGCAATGCCATTGAGGAAGCCCAGCAGGCCGTGCGATGAATATGCATTGGCACGCTCCCATGCCGCCGGCCGTCACGAAAATCGATTTGCAGATCGAAGTCGTGTCGCTGCCGAGTCCCTGGAACGAGGAATTACTTCGGGCACAATGCATCCCTGATTCGGCCGACAATCGGATCAAGGATAACCTTGCCTGTCGGCAGCCGCTTTCTCTGAAAGCGACTGCTCCGCGTGTTGTCACGATCCCGATTGTTCAGTCCAAGGTTCGAGTAAGGAGCTTTGCGTTTGCCGAGCCGCTCGATGTGCCGGGACCGGCAAAAAAAGATTCACCGTCCGCCGGGGCCGTTTCCCAACAACCACAAGCGGTTGTTCCCGCCACGCGGATCAAGCCGCCGGGCGACGTCATCAAGTTGGCCGACCGGCTGCATTATGTTTTACAACCATCGTTGGAGTCGTTGCTGGAGGAAGGTTCGTTGGCCTTCCCCTTCCGTCCTTTCCCCTTCCAGTTCGAGGGCATTGCCTTTCTCTATCCACGTCAGGCGGCCATATTGGCCGATGAGATGGGGCTCGGCAAAACGATGCAGTCGATCACGGCCATTCGCTTGTTGCTTCGCCGGGGAGACGTGCGCAACGTCCTGTTGGTTTGTCCTAAGCCTCTGGTGACCAATTGGCAGCGGGAATTCGGAGTCTGGGCGCCCGAGGTGCCGCTGATGGTGGTCGAAGGCGATCACGCCAAACGCAAATGGCAATGGTCGTTGGAAGACGTGCCCTTACGGATTGCCAACTACGAATTACTGTTACGCGACCGAGAAATGCTCGCCGCGCGGTCGTTCGATCTCGTCGTGCTCGATGAGTCGCAACGCATCAAGAATCGCAACAGCACTACCAGCGAGATCGTGCGTTCCATTACGCGAAAACGCAGTTGGGCGCTGACGGGCACTCCCGTGGAAAACAGCGCGGAAGACTTGCTGGGCATCTTCGAGTTCCTCGCGCCGGGATTCCTTTCGCCCGAGATGAAGCCGCGCAGCATGGGCCGCTCGATCAGCAATTACATTCTGCGCCGCACGAAAGACCATGTTCTGCACGATTTACCGCCTAAATTGATTCACGATGAACCGCTAGACCTCACTGCGGAACAGCGAGAAAGCTATCGTCTGGCGGAAGACGAGGGCATCGTTCGGTTGACGGAATTGGGCGATGGCGCTACGATTCGCCATGTTTTCGAGTTGGTATTGCGGCTCAAGCAGATCTGCAATTTTGATATGGCCACCGGCGCGAGCGCGAAGATGGAGCGGCTCGAAGCCGACCTGGAAGAAATCGCCGATAGCGGCCGCAAAGCCATCGTGTTTAGCCAATGGGTTGGAGCCATCAAGCAAATCGCCCGACAAATTCAACGTTTTGGCCCCATGGAATATCATGGCCAAGTGCCGCATCCGCGCCGCGACGCCGTAATCCGGCAATTCCGCGAAGATTCGAGCAAGCACGTCCTGTTGATGAGCTATGGAGCAGGAAGCGTCGGGCTGAATCTCCAATTCGTCAACTATGTGTTTCTGTTCGATCGCTGGTGGAACCCGGCCGTCGAAGATCAAGCCATCAATCGGGCGCATCGAATCGGCGTGGACGGGCCGGTCACGGTCACGCGATTCTTAACGCTCGACACGATCGAGGAGCGAATCGACCGTGTCCTGCAAGAGAAACGCGAGTTGTTCGAGACCATTCTCTCCGGCGCCGAATCACACCGCAAGCTCGGTCTGACACAGAACGAACTGTTTGGATTGTTCCAATTGAAGTGTCCCGCCGGCCCGATCAAAGTGGCGGCGTAGCGACAGCATCGTTTCTCGCGCGATTATTACTTGCCCGGGGCAAGGAACAGGCCGACTTCGGAAATGGCCGGGCACACGGCCGCCTGTGTGATGCGAAGGCGGACTTTCGAGGTTGTCGTCGTCTTGGTCTGCAACAAGCGTTGGTTGCCGATGCTCGTGGCCTTGGCTAATTCGACCCAATGGCCGCCGTCCCAGGCATCCACGGCAACCGCGTCGATTCGTTGTCCCAGCGGCAGATACTCGCGCACCCGCACGACGTTGAATGTGGTGGGTTGCCCTAGGTCGAGAACAAGCTCGGGCGTTTTGACCGAATCATCGGTGGTCCAGTAGGTATCGCGATTGTCGTCAACAACGTTGGCCGGCGCGAATTTCGGATCGTTGCCTCGCGTATTGTCGGCCGTTGCGTTGGCTTTTCTCGCCAAATCCACGGCAAAGGTGGCTGCGAGCGTTTTTTGCCAAGCTTGCAGCGATTTTACGTCGTTTTCATGAATGATGCCGCGACGGTCGGGCGGAAGATTCAAAATCAAATTCGCGCCGCGACCGACCGACTCGTAATAAATTTTCAGCAGTTGCTCGGGCGTTTTCACCTGATTGTCTTCTTTGGCATGGTAAAACCAGCCGGGCCGGATTGAGACGTCCACCTCGGCGGGAAGCCAATGCGTGCCAGGGCGTTGCCCTCGATTCAACACAGCGGCATCGGCCACACCCGGCAGCAAGCCGGCGCGGTTGATCGTGGCCCAACAGGTTTCGCCGGCGAAACCCGACTCGTTGCCGACCCAGCGGCAATCCGGTCCGCCATCGCTGAACATACAAGCGCCAGGCTGCAATTCGCGGACGATCTTCCAGGTGTTATCCCAGTCGTAATAGGTGTGATTGTCGATGCGCCGCGTGGCTCGCTCACCGCCATAGTAGCCGTCGCCGCCGTTGGCGCCGTCGAACCACATCTCGAAGATGGGGCCATAGCCGGTCATCAATTCGCGCAGTTGGTTGCGATAGTAGGTGAGATATTCCGGACGTCCGTAATCCTTGTGGTTGCGATCCCAAGGCGAAAGATACGTGCCGAATTTCACATCGTATTTGCGGCAAGCGTCGGAAATTTCCTTAACCAAGTCGCCTTGGCCGTTTTTCCAAGGGCTGTTCTTCACCGAATGCTCGGTATACTTGCTCGGCCAAAGGCAGAAGCCGTCGTGATGTTTGCAGGTTAGGATCAAGCCTTTCAAACCGGCTTCTTTCACGGTGCGAACGATCTGGTCGGCGTCGAAAACGGTGGGATTAAACACTTTTTCCGACTCGTCGCCATAGCCCCATTCCTTGTCGGTGAAGGTGTTCGTGGTGAAATGCACGAAGGCGTACATCTCCAGGCCATGCCACGCAAGCTGCCGAGGGCTGGGCGTTGGCCCGTAGGGCTCTGGAGCTGATGCCGCGAAAAGCGTATTTACCAATAACAATGCCGCCAAAACCACGAGCAAGAGTTTTTTCATGGCAGGATCCAAAGGGAGGGGATAGGTTGATCGTCAGGAAGCCGTTGCGTAAGGATGTATTGTACCGGCCGTTATTTGGGTTGTAAAGATTTTACAGTTCTTCGCAAGAGAACTGCAAAGTCGCTAAAAGCAGTCATTCTGAGTGAAGCGAAGAATCTCCGTGAGCCTATGCAAGTCCCAACACGCCAACAAGATCCTTCGCTTCGCTCAGGATGACGGTTCCTCCGTGACCAAGGACTTAACAGTGTTTCTTGGTTCTTCGGAAATGGCATCTTTTCCATTGCCCTCTAGCCGTCGGAACGCATGGTCTTTATCATGGAAAGTTATGGTGGTTTCCCATGATTTTGACATCCTGGTAATCGGCGGCGGTCATGCCGGCGTTGAAGCGGCATTGGCCGCGGCACGGCTGGGCGCTAATACCGCGCTTTTGACCACCAATCTCGACACCATCGCCTTGATGAGTTGCAATCCGGCCATCGGCGGCGTGGGCAAGGGGCAAATCGTCCGCGAGATCGATGCTCTCGGCGGTGTTATGGGCCAAGTGATCGACGCCACGGGCATTCAGTTCCGGATGCTCAACCGCAGCAAAGGGCCGGCGATGCATGGGCCTCGCGCCCAGGCCGATAAACTCGTTTACAAGCAGGAAGTCCGCCGGATTCTCGAATCCCAGCCGGGGCTTTCGCTGCGCGCGGAAACCGTTGAGGATTTGATCGTTGAACAGCAGCAAGGGGCGAGTGATTTTGGGCCGAGCACACGGATTGCCGGCGTTCGCACTGCCGAGGGAAACACCTACCGCGCCAAGGCGGTCGTGCTTTGCGCCGGCACCTTTCTGCGGGGTCTTCTTCACGAAGGCGAATCCACGCGGCCCGGCGGCCGGACCGGAGAGCCGACCTCCGCCGGCACTAGCGAGGCGCTCTTGCGACTGGGCTTCGAGCTTGGCCGATTCAAAACAGGCACGCCGGCCCGGCTCAATGGCCGCACGATTGATTATGAAAAAACACAACGTCAGGCAGGCGATGAGCGGCCGGAGCCGTTTTCGTTTTTAACGGATCGGATTGATTGCGAACAAGTTCCCTGCTGGATCACCTACACCACGCCGGCGCTTCACGACCTGTTGCGTGCCAATTTACATCGAGCCCCGATGTACAGCGGGCAAATCCAATCGACCGGCCCTCGTTATTGTCCTTCGGTCGAGACGAAAGTCGTCCGATTCGCCGATAAACAGCAACATCAGATATTTTTAGAGCCCGAGGGGCGCCGGACCGATGAGGTCTATGTCAATGGGCTTGCGACCAGCATGCCGCATGACGTGCAATTGGAGATGCTGCGGCTGATTCCGGGCTTGGAGCGGGCCGAAGTCTTGCGATTCGGCTATGCGATCGAATACGACTATCTGCCGCCCTCGCAGTTGAAGCTTTCGCTGGAAACCAAGCGCGTTGCGGGGTTGTATTGTGCTGGGCAAGTGAACGGCACCACCGGCTACGAAGAGGCTGCCGCGCAGGGGCTTATCGCCGGCGCCAATGCGGCCCTCGCGCTCCGCGGCGAAGATCCGTTGGTGTTGCGCCGCGATCAAGCCTACATCGGCGTGATGATCGACGATCTAATCACACGCGGCGTCGATGAGCCGTATCGGATGTTTACCAGCCGGGCGGAATACCGCTTACTGCTTCGGCCGGACAATGCCGACCGTCGATTAACGCCCTTGGCCCAGGAACGAGGGCTTATTGATCCGCGGCGTTGGCGTCGGTTCGAGGAGAAGGTCACGGCCATTGACCACGTAACGCGACTGTTGGAAACAACCCACACCAGCGCCGGTTCCTTGGCCAAGATGCTGCGTCGGCCCGAGATTTCGTGGGATGATGTTGTCGCACGTTTGCCGGAACTGGCCGCCGTGTCGGCGGATGCGGCCATTCAAGCGACCTACGATGCCAAGTATGCCGGCTATGTCGCTCGACAGCAGCTTGAGATCGACCGGCAGCAACGTCTTGCCGGCCGCCATATTCCCGCGGATATCAACTACGGAACGGTTCCCCATCTGCGGGCCGAGGCACGAGAAAAGCTTTCACAGGTCAATCCGGTCGATTTGGCTCAAGCCGCGCGTATCAGCGGCATTACCCCGGCCGATTTAAGCGTGTTGATGGTTTATCTGGGCGGAAAATAGCAGCCAAGCGACGGTGTTTTGGTTCCGATTGGATTGAATTAAGAACGTCGTTTGCCGCGTTTTGTAGAAGTACCCTTTTTCTTTGTTTTCACGCTTTTTTTCGCGGCCTTGGGAACAGGAGCTGTTTTTTGTGAACGACTCTTCTTGCGTTCGATTACGCGGAAATCCAATTCGCGGCGTTCGAGATCGACCCGAGCCACGGCCACACGTAATAAATCGCCTAGCCGATAGCTGTTGCCCTCGCGATGTCCGGCCAAGGTGTGCGTAGCGCGGTCGAATCGGTAATAGTCGTCGCTTAAGGCCTCGACGCGGACCAAGCCTTCGGCCGGCAGTTCGATGCCTTGCACGAAAATGCCGAAACTCTCGACGCCGGTCACGACGGCATCCATTTCCTCGCCGATTCGGTCGCTTAGGTAGGCAAGCAGTTTAAGCTTCGTCAAATCGCGTTCAGCGGCTTCGGCCCGTTGTTCACGATCGGAGCAATGCCGCCCGAGGGCGACTAATTCGTCGTAATCGTTTCGGGGCTTGGTTTTCGTAACGATGGCATCGACCAAGCGATGCACCGTTAAGTCGGGATAGCGCCGGATGGGCGAGGTGAAGTGGCAGTAGCATTGGCTGGCCAAGGCATAGTGGCCTTCGTCTTGAGGGCTGTAAATCGCCCGTTGCAAAGAACGCAGCACTGCAAAATGCACGGCATGTTGCTCGGGACGCCCTTCGGCGTCATCCAATAATTTCTGCAATGCGAAGCGGCTTTGCAAACCCTTGTTCGGATAGCCTAGCTCGGTCATGAATTCTTCGAGCGCTTGGATTTTTTGAGTACTGGGGGCCTGATGAACGCGGCGCAAGAAGTGCAGCGAACGATCTCGCAACGTTTCGGCTACGGCCTCGTTGGCAGCCAGCATGAACTCCTCGATCATCTGGTGGCTTTCCGTGTTGACGGACACATGGGCCCCCGACACACGCCCTTGTTTGTCGAGTTCCACCTTGACCTCGGGCATGGTCAATTCGAGAGCGCCGGCGGCAAAACGGCGTTTTCGCATGGTCATCGCCAGCGTATGCATTAGCCCTAGCAGTTCGCAAACCTTGCTGCCGAGTTTGCGTTGCGACGCCTCGCGGTCGGCCAGAAATTCATCGACCTGTTCATAGGTGAGCCGTTTGCTGCTGCGGATGGCAGCCGAATGCAGTTCGGTGGAAACTCGCACGCCTTCGGGCGTCAACTCGATCACGGCCGATTTGGTATAGCGCACTTTGCTGGGCTGAAGGCTTGCCAGTCCGTTCGAGATCAGCTCGGGCAACATCGGCAGCACGCGGTCGGGCAGATAAACGCTGGTGGCCCGTTCGAGAGCCTCGCGGTCGATCGCGGTTTTGGGGCGAACGAAATTCGAAACGTCGGCGATATGCACGCCGAGCAGCCAGTGGCCGTTGTCGAGCTTTTCCAGCGAGATGGCGTCGTCGAAATCGCGAGCATCGACCGGGTCGATCGTCACAATCGTTTTGCCGGTGAAGTCGGTTCGGTCGCCAATCGATTCATCGAATGTTTCGACCAATCGCCGGGCCTCGTCCAAGGCATCCTCGGCGAAATGGTCGGGCAGATTGAACTCGCGGATGATCGAAAGGGTGTCGATGCCCGGTTTGCCGCGCGGGCCGAGCACTTCGGCGATGGCTCCCTCGCCGTCGCGCATGGGTGAAGGGAAACGGATCATTTCGATCACGACTTTATCGTCGGGTTGGGCATTTTTCGCGCCTGGATCGCCCACATAGATCGGCTTGGTGAACAGAGAACCGTCAACCTGAACGTAGGCCGCGCCATCAGCTTCAAAATAGGTGCCGACAAATTGATGGGTTTGCCGTTCGAGAATTTCGACGATCTCGCCGCGCGGACCAGGATCGCCGTGACGGTGTTTTTTCAATTCAACCGCGACCAGATCACCCGTTGCGGCGTCGCGCGTGCTGTCGGCCGGAATATAAATGTCTTTGGCTTTATCCGCGGATGCATTTTCTCCTGTAAGCCGGACGAAACCAAAGCCTTTTTGGTTGCGCTGGAACATGCCCGTCAGTTTCTTGCAGGCAGATCGCGGAGCAGCGGACTTCGCGGATGTTGCATTCGGCTCGGGGGCGTTCACGTCGGCGGGCATAACCAAATGGTTGGGCCCATAGCGGAGCCGACCCCGCTGCACCATGCGTTTGACGGCCTTTTTCACGTCGGCCGCTTCGTCCCGGGAGAGATTGAGTTGTTGAGCGATGATCCGCGGTTTAATGGGACGGTAACCGGCGGCGCTGACAAGTATTAAGATCGATTCTTCAAGAGGATTCATTAGATTTTCCCTTGAACAGTTTTCGTTCAAGGTTTGGGTTGTACGTCGTCCAAGGACTATCCACGTTCGGATCTTCCTTCATCAAATTGGCGAATGTGTTTACTTTAGCGTCGAGATTGTCGAGCTGGCACAGGGCGATGGCTTCGAGCGTCATGGGCAGCTTGGGGCTTCCGAAGGCGTATTCGCCGTGATGGCTGACGATCATGTGTTTGAGCCGCAGCACGGTTTCCTGGGAAATCGGTTCGCCGGAGAGTTTTTCCGCTTCGGCCACTTTCGCGTCGAGCATTCCAACGGCAATGACCAAATGGCCGATGAGTTGCCCCTCGTCGCTGTAGCTGAGGCCGCGGTCGTAGCTGAGTTCTTCGACCTTGCCGAAGTCATGCAGAAAGGCCCCCATCAAAAGTAGGTCGCGGTTGATCTGCGGATAGCAGGGAGCCACGCGCAGCACGACCTCCATCAGGTTGACCACGTGTTCGAGCAATCCGCCGTGGTAGGCATGATGGTTTTTCGTGCCTGCCGGCGCCATCGCGAACTTGGCCATGAGCGCCTCGTCCATCAAAAAGCACTCGGCCAACGTTTTAAGTTCGACATCCTCCAAGCCGCGCAGGATTTCACCCAGACGCAACATCAACTTATCGACTTCGACGGCCGGCAGCGGCACGAAGTCTGACTCCTCGACCTCGGAAGGATCGATTTTGCGGAGCTTGGAGAGGATAATTTGCATGGCGCCTTGATAAAGCTGGGCCGCTCCCTCGACCTGAACATAGTCGCCGTTGTCGAACGATTTGTAGAGCGACTCGGCAGCGTTCCACATCCGGGCGGGAATCGATCCGGAACGGTCGGAAAGGTCTAGCTGCAAATAGAGATTTCCATTGCGGTTAGACCGCAGTTGCTTGTCGTTCGCGACAAACACTTGATTGATAGGCTCTTGATGGGTCAACTCGCTAACGTACCGACGCGGCATGAACGTAACCTTCAACATGAAAAATGAATAAAAATGCCAAAACGATGCTGCATTGTAGGACGGCGGCAATTCCTCTACAAGGGGGAGACCGCGGGAGTTTCCCCCCCTTGCAGAGTCCTTTTCTATGGCGATGCTTTCGCCGATTCTTCCTCGTTGGCGACCGCTTGCAAGCGTTTGCCGATTTTATTCTCGGAAACAAAGCCGCCCATTGCTTGATTGCCTGTCAAAATCGCGGATTGCACTTTTTCGTTC
>CAYWGR010000136.1:0-15863 GCA_964458015.1 uncultured Planctomycetaceae bacterium | reverse complement strand
TTCGGGAAATGCGTAGGGCGGGTCAAGCGAAGCGAAGGCCCGCCCTTCTTGGGATCAACTCACGGCGGGCCTTCGCTTCGCTTGACCCGCCCTACGGAAAACTAATTGGCCCTGTTCCATTAGCCAGACAAGCTTGGGCGTTTTCGCTACTTTTGAGAAGATGCTTCCAGTTGCAATAGTATGGGCTCTCGAGCCGGCAAGTCAAGCGTCACCGCTTCCCCGGCTGCATCCTTTTGCGGAACAATCGCCGCGCCGGTACAGCCGTTCGTGCCCTTAAAAGCTTTCCCTCGCCACGATTCCGGCAGCGAAACCGTTGCCCGCCGCGCCGTCTGCGCATAAACGGCCAGCATATCGCTCTTACGTAGGACGACCAAACCGTCTTCGATCATCGTCACGCCGTCGATCACGACGCGCCACTGCCCGGTCTTTTCATTGGTTTCGACAAACGTGTTCTTATCGTAGATAACCCGGCGAAGATCGCCTTGGCGTTCGTAATCGCTCATCTTGCGGTCGCGGAGATAGGTCCAAGGCGACACGACAAGATAAAGCGGTTCGGCCAAATCGTGGATATCCACCTGCTTGGTGAAATCGGTCGCATAGGCTGCTCCATACAACACATTATCCCGTGCATAGCTCGCCGACGGATTGCCGCGCGAGTAGGTTGTCGGTCCGCCGTGGTAAATCATCGGAATAAAAGGAATTGGCTCTTCCTTGGCAAAAACGACGTCCGGCGCATTCCAAATGCACCAGCCATGCCCGATCATACCAACAAAGGGAGCCGTGAATCCCTCAGAGGTCACGTCAATGCCCAACTGGTTAAACTGCTTGATGATGGCCATCTTGCCGGCCAGGCTGTCCATCGAGTTTTCAGGCGACTGAACATTGAAATCCCTTCGCAAAGGCACCGCGCTAAGCACGTCGATATGATAGGAATCTCGAACCGACAATTGGGCGACGGTCCGCCGCACACGTTCCAAGCCGGCCTTCTTCGCATATTTCTGAAATGCGAGAATATACGACTGCCCGCCCGCCCAAACGCCGCCTTTCATGGGCTGGCCGGCACAGTCATGCGCAATCACGCTCTCATCCCATTGCGGACTGTCCCGATAGGCATCATCGAAATTGTCGTGAAAGCTAATCACCGCGTTCAGCTTCGCAGCCTCGGCCGAGATACGCTGCAAAGCCTTCAGCCCGCCCAAACGTTCATTGATCTTATCCGTGGCCGGGTAGCCCGTATCATGGCCTTGATACTGCCAACCTACCAAATAAACCACCTGCTTTACCCACGGCGCCAATCGATGTATCTTGCGCACGATCTCCAAAGCGTCATCGAACGTCGTATAGTCCGTCATCCCCGGCGAATCGCAGAAAATCTTGTAGATGAACGTATCTCGATACAACGGATTCGGCGTGCCTTTCACATCCCGCCTCAACCATTTCGCGACATCTACCCAACCAACGCGTTTCTGCTCTTCCGTCGGCCATAATACTGCCACCTCCACGCTCGGCGATTGCGACAATCGGATATCGGTCCCCGCATGGTCGCTTTTCACACGCAGACACATGCGCACCGCATATCCGCCCGCAAATCCTTGCTCCACGCGCGACACTCTCGCTTCCAGCTCATTATCCCAATCGCGGGTCCGAATGGCCGCCGCGCCGCGCTCGCCGACAACCGCCCCGCAAAGATCGCTTTCCATCCAATTCAAACCAATCCGATGGCATCCCGGCAAAGCTTGGTCCAAATGAATCAGCCGCCCGGATTGTGTAGGAAGCACCAATTCCCCGCTGCCTCCCTGCGCACTAACGATTTGCGGTAAAAAGACATCGATCAACTGATAGCCCGCTTCTTCTTTTACTTGCTCGATCGACACGCGCAGAACCGGATCATTCACGTGGAACACAACATCAAAGCTAGCGGCCGGCTTGCCGTTATCTGAAACCTTTGTTGAATAACGGGCTTCCTCGCCTTCCATTGTTCGAGAGAAGCACGACGGATCGCGCAAACATATCGTCGAATACCGCCCGTCCGCCAATCGACGAATTCTCGCCCGCAGCGGATAGCCCGTCGAATCGCCGAGCAGTTTCAGATCCATCTCCGATTGATATTCCGTCACGACCGGGCGTTCCGCCCCCAAAATGACGCGAAGCTTGCCCCGCCCCAAAATGAAGACGTCTTCCGAGGTCGGCCGTGAAAGTCTTTCCTCGGCATACGGCCGTTCTTTCGTATCGCGGTAACGAACCTCGATAGGCTTGTTCGCAATCGCTGCACCAGGCGCTGCCACTTCAATCGTGGCAACCCGATAACGCAACCCCGACGCCTCCAAGGCATCATTGGCCATCTTCCGCCGCTCGCCCGACTCCGAATCAAAAAAACCTATGAAGATGCTATACCGGCCCGGCGGCAATTCCTTCGGAATCAAGACGGGATGGTTGTCTTCCTGAATTTTCGTATTCGGCAACCAGGCAAACGTCGGAACCAGCGGGAAGAAGTCGCCGCTGCACCCCGGCATCACATCCGGATCGCCCGGCGCGGCCGGCCGAACATGAACAAAGATCCCATACTCAACCGCCGCCGCTGCTTTGCCCGCATTGCAGAATTCATAGTTGATCGAGAGCGATTCGCCCGGCCGCACTTGTGCCGACGATACCTTAAACGCCGTTAGCTCCGGCAAAAAATCCTCGGCCCCACAAACCGTTGAAGCCGTAAACCATCCGCTTAGCAAAAAACAAACCAACGACAACCGGTTCAAATCATGTGTATGCATAAAGTATCCAATCCTATTGCCGTGGATCATGCAGGACGATGTGCCCCTATGGTGTGAAATTCAGGCAGGATCTATATTTTGCACCGGGGACAAACAAAATGCAACTCTTTCGGCCTTCCACGCAGGGCCAATCCGTTTTCAATGTAGGGTGGGTCGAGTGAAACGAGCCCCACCATGAATTTCCAACTATCTCGGCCTTCCACGCAGAACTGATCAATTGTTAAATATGCGAAAGCCGTAGGGCGGGTCAAGCTTTAGCGATGGCCCGCCATTTTGCTTTCCAGAGTGCAGTAACGGATTTCGGTGGCTTGTTCGCAGACCGTAAATTCACAACCGTTTAGCGGCCGACGGAACGTCGGCCCTCCTGTCAAGCCAACGTCATGGCGTGCCATGCCCACGCGCACCATATGCAACGGTCGTCTACATCCGCTCCACCACATTGATGCCCAACAACTCCAGCCCCTTCTGAATCGTTCGGGCCGTCAGGTCGCAAAGCAGCAGCCGGCTTTGACGCAACACTTCGCTTTCCGCTCGCAATACATGGCACTGCTCGAAAAAGGTCGAATACCGGTTGGCCAGATCGTAGAGATAGGCCGTAAGCTGGTTGGGGCGGTAATCGGCCACCGTCATGTCGAGCGATTCTGAAAAGCGCAGCAATTCGAGAGCCAGCGCCCGCTCGGCCGGCGAGTCCAGCGAGATCGTCGCCCCCGAAACTCGTAAACCGTCGGCATCGACGCCGCCCCTGGCGAAAATACTTCGCACCCTGGCATACGCATATTGCATGTAGGTAGCCGTGTTGCCGTTCATGGCCAGCATCTTGTCGTAGCTGAACACATAGTCGCTCGTGCGATTTTGCGAAAGATCGGCATATTTCAGCGCCGCAATGCCTACGCTTTCAGCCACACGCTGTCGTTCCTCGGGCGCAAGCTCTGCCCCGTTGGGTTTCGCATCGTCGTTCGATGCAACGATTTCCAACGCGCGCCGCACGGCCTCGTCCAGCAGGCTTTCCAGCCCGACCGTATCGCCGGAGCGCGTTTTGAAGGGCCGGCCGTCGTCGCCCAACACCGTGCCGAAACTGACGTGCTGCAATTCGATGTTGTCGTAGCCCAGCAACTTGGCCGCCGCGAAGAGCTGCTGGAAATGCAGCGACTGACGATGATCGACCACATAGAGAATCGCGTCGGGCCGCCAAGTCTCCATCCGGTAGCGGATCGTGGCCAGGTCGGTAGTGCCGTACAGAAACGCACCGTCCTTCTTACGGACCAACATCGGTGTTTTTTGGCCGTCCAAAAAAATACACACCGCCCCGTCGCTTACCCGGGCGATCCCGCGTTCGAGCAATTCATCGACGATGCCGGCCAAGCGATCTTCGTAAAAACTTTCGCCCAACGCATGGTCGAATGTCACGCCGAGCCGGCCGTACATCCGATTGATCTCGTCTTTGCAAAACGGCAGAAACTCTTTCCAAAGCCGACGATTTTCGGCATCGCCCGCGTGCAACTTGGCCGTTTCCGCCAATACCGCCGCGCCGATATCCGGATTTTCGGCCGAAAGCTGGGCAAGTTTCGCGTATTCCTTGTCGGCCGACGGTTCCTCCTTCGGCGTTTGATAATCCATCAACTGGCGCACCAGCCGATACTGCCGCGCAAGCTCCTCGACGGGATTCCGCCCGTAGGCGTCCTTGTCGAGAAAATGCTTGTAGCCGTAAAGGATCATGCCGAACTGGGTGCCCCAGTCGCCGATGTGGTTATCGCTGATGGCCGAATGCCCCAGAAACCGCAACACACGACACAACGCATCGCCGATCACCGTCGAACGAATATGCCCCACATGCATCGGCTTCGCCACATTCGGCGCGGAATAATCAACAATATACGTGCGCGCATTCCGCGCCGGCTCGATGCCAAGCCGATCGTCACCGATGGCCGTCGCAAGCCGTTCGACCAGCCAATCGCTTTTCAATCGTAAATTGATAAAGCCCGGCCCGGCGATCTCGGGCGTCTCGCATAGATCGGCCAAATCCAATCGGGCAACAATATCAGCGGCCACGTCGCGCGGCGGGCGACGCAATTGCTTGCCCAACGACATCGCCATGTTGGCCTGATAGTCGCCGAACTTCGCGTCTTGACTCCGCCGGATCTGCTCCAGCAGTTCAGTGGGATCGTCTACCAATCCGGCCAGCGCGGTCCGGAACCGTTCTTTCAGAAGGGTCAGAATGCTCATCGTGGCTTTCGCGTAATCCGTTTGGCGTGTCCCCACAGGTCTTCCAACGCATAATAGGCCCGCATCTCGGGCTCGAACAGATGGACCACCACGTCGCCGTAGTCCAACAGAATCCATCGGCTTTCTTCATAGCCTTCAATGCCCAAGCGGTGATCGCCCATCTTGTCTTCCAAGGCGTGGTCGATTTCTTCGCTCATCGCATGAAGCTGACGCCGGCTCGTGCCGCTGGCAATCACGAAGAAATCGAACACCGAAGTCAATTCGCGCATGTCGAGGATAACGATATCCGTCCCGCGGTTGTCTTCCGCGGTTTGAGCCGCCAACAGAGCGCGCTCCAATGCCGCGTCGGTATTCCGCGGTTGGGATGTCTTAGAGAGAGCCTTACCTTGATTCATTCGCCATCGACCTCGAAAACAGACTCGGTAACTCGAAAACTTCCATTATACCCAACATTCGGGGGCATGGCGAGGGGCGAAATTTGCCGGAGTACGGCAACCTTTTATGACGATTAGCTCGTCCCGAATGTCCGGCAATCTTCGTTGAGAACGTTTAGCGAGCGGGCTTGCCCGCGTAAACAAGTCCTCCCGGGTGGTTCGACGGGCACCGTGCGAACCGTTGCAGTCCTACCCGGCGTGGTTTTCCCGCTCAAAAAAACACACAACCACGCCCGCCAACAGAATGGCAATCGACCAAATCGCCTCCCAACTGCCGTTATGGATGGCATACGCCATGCTCGAATAGACCATGAAACCGCACGAGCAACAGAAAACAAACGGCGTTACCGGATAGCCCGGCACGCGATAAGGCCGCTCCAAATCTGGTTCGCGCCGACGCAGCACATACACCGATACGCCCACCAACATCAGAAAGAACCAAAAACCCGGCGTGGTGAACTTCACCATGCTCTCGAACCCGCCACGGCTCATTCCAAACCAAACCGCCAAGGCCAATGTGATCGCGCCTTGAATGACCAGCGAGTAAACCGGCGTGCCGCGTTTCGCATCCCAGCGCCCGAGCCAAGCATATAGCCGATGCTCGCTGCCCATCGCATAGTAAATTCGAGCGCCGGTAAAAATCTGCCCGTTGATCGCTCCCAACGCCGAAATGCAAATCAACACGCTGATGACCGCCCCCGCCCAGCGTCCGAAAGCCAACCCTAAAACATCGGCTGCCGCCGTCGCATTTCTGGTACCCTCGAAACCCAAAGCATTCAGAAACGCAAAATTCACAACAACATAAATTACCGTAACGGCCAACGTGCCGATCAAAAGTGCCCGAAGAATGTTCTTTTTCGGGTCTTTCACTTCCGCCCCGACAAATGCCATCTCATTCCAACCGCCATAGGCAAACAGCACGAACACCATTGCCATCCCGATGTTGTCGAGATTGAATGCAACAGGAGCAATCGTTGTCACCGTCGGCGTCGGCGTTGGCGAAGCACAGGCAAAGCCCACCACAACGACAGCCGCTAAACCAAGCAGCTTAGCCATCGTTAGGGTATTCTGTGTCCACTTTCCTTCCTTCACTCCGAGAATGTTGATGCCCGTCAACACAAGAATGGAAGCCGTTGCATAGCCCACCAACACCCACATTGCCACATCACCCTCGGCTTGCGGCCAAATCTGATTGGCATAATCGGCAAACGTATAAGCCATCGCGCCGATCGAGCCCGGCCGCACGATCCAAAGCTGGCACCACGCAAACAGAAATCCGACCCGACGGCCGAACGCATGCGTCAGATACACATAATCGCCGCCCTCTTTCGGAAACGCCGTGCCCAATTCGGTGTAGCAAAGCGCCCCGACCAACGAAAGCACGCCGCCCAATAGCCATAGCCCGATCAACCACGTCGTATTCGGAACCAACTGCGCAATCACAGGGCTGCTGCGATAGATCCCCGCCGCAATAATGATCCCGACGATTATGCAAGTCGAGTCGAAAAGCGTCAGCTCCCGGCGAGGGGCCGCCGACGGATTCTTTTGTGATAATTTTGGTTGTTGCATCATTCCAATGGGCAAAGGCCACGCGACAAGAGGGGAAGAACTGCGATTTCCCAGGAAAAAACGTCTATTTTCATGCTACTTTCACTGCTTCCACGTCCCTAATCTCTGCCACGACTAGACGGTTCCTAGTAAAATGATAGGATAATGTGATTCGACGCAATTGAACGCACACCCCACCTGTGAGTGGTTTCATGACCAAAAAGGAAGAAGCAATCGAGGTTGAAGGCTCCGTAACCGAGGCGTTAGCCAATACGCGGTTTCGGGTGCAACTAGAGAGCGGGCATACGGTTATCGCCCACGTAGCCGGTAAAATGCGCAAGCATTTCATCCGCATCGTGCCCGGCGACCGCGTGCGCGTCGAGCTCTCGCCCTACGACCTGACCAAAGGCCGTATCACCTTCCGCGAACGCTAAACCCGGGTGCGTTGGGCCTGATTGCATCCTACTACATTGCTAACGAACCGTTCCGCGGCCAATCGGGCAGGCAAACTCGGCTAAAACAGCCGTGTTTGCGATTGAATCCGGAACATCGGCTATGTCGGTATCCATAAATTGCTTGTTGCCGCGCCCCCGCCTTTGGGATAGGATGTTGTTATGTCTGTCATGGAACAAATAACAACAGCCGAGCAGTTGCTAGCGGCCGACTTGCACCATTGCGAGTTGATCGGGGGAACCGTTGTCATGATGTCGCCCGCCGGATTCGATCACGGACGTTTCGCATCGAGAATCGTAACCGCCCTGGAAAACCATGTAGCGCCGCGAGAATTGGGCGTCGTAACTACCGCCGAAGCCGGTTTCCAGCTTGCCCATCAACCCGACACGGTTCGTGCGCCCGACGTGGCCTTTGTCCGGGCCGAGCGTATTCCTTCCTGTGGCGTAAAAGGCTTTTTCCAAGGTGCTCCCGACATCGCCGTCGAAGTCGTTTCGCCCAGCGATCGCGCTGGCGAAGTAACCGCCAAAGTGCATGGATGGCTTCAAGCAGGCTGTTCCATGGTTTGGGTTGTCGATCCCGAAAACCGAATCATCGCCGTCCACGCCGCCCGAAAAGACGTTGTCATTTTGACGGAAACCGATACGCTTCTCGGCGGTGATGTGTTGCCGGGCTTTTCCATGCCGGTCGCAAAGGTCTTTGCATAAGCCGGATTCATTGGAACATCTCCTGTTTTCCTGAAGGTAAAACCTTCGCCGTCTGCTGAACATGTCGCCCCATCAACCTCAAAACCCTGATCCCCATTCCCTCCCGCGATGGCTGAAGCGGAACGTGCCGAAAGGCAACGCCAACCATTTCACCGCAAAGCTGATCGGGCAGTTGGGCCTCCAGACCGTCTGCGACCATGCAAAATGCCCTAACCGCATGGAATGCTACTCGCAGAAGACGGCCACGTTCATGATCCTCGGCAATATCTGCACGCGAAGCTGCCGGTTTTGCAGCGTGCCGAAAGGGCACCCCCTGCCTCCCGACCCGGACGAACCGCGACGCCTGGCCGACGCCGCGAAAACCCTGGGCCTCAAGCATGTCGTTATCACCTGCGTCACCCGCGACGACTTGCCCGATGGCGGCGCCGAGCATTTTTGCCAAACCGTCAAAGCCGTGCGTGAAATTGCCGACGCCACGATCGAGGTGCTGCCTTCCGATTTCGCCGGCAATACCGCCGCCGTGGACCGACTCATCGAGGCCGCGCCGGACGTCTACAACCACAACACCGAAACGGTCCCGCGATTATTCCACGTCGTGCGCGACAAGCGAACGAGTTATCCCTGGACCTTGGCCATGTTCCGCCGCATCAAGGCGGCCAACCCAACGATCGCCCTAAAGACCGGCTTGATGCTGGGGCTAGGTGAAACGACGGAAGAATTGCTCGATGCTCTGGCCGATCTGCATGAGGCCGGTTGCAGCATGTTGACTTTGGGCCAATACCTGCGGCCGTCGCTCCATCAAATGCCGGTCGTCCGATATCTTTCACCCGAGGAATTCGACGAACTCGGCCAACTGGCCCGGCGTATCGGCTTCACGCACGTTGCCAGCGGCCCGTTCGTCCGTTCGAGCTATCATGCCGGAAAGATGCTGGGCGGAGAATGTTGAGCAAACTCCAACTGCCCGATCTCGGCCTCGGCGATACGCCGATGGTGCTGAGCCTTTGGTTGGTAAAACAAGGCTCTCGGGTAGCTGCCGGCGAACCCATCGTCGAGGTACTGGCCGGCTGCGCCACGGTCGATCTCCCCTCGCCGACCGACGGCACGCTCATCGAGAAGCTCGTAGCCGAAGGCGATGCTATCAGCGTCGGGCAGCCGTTGGCCATGATCGAAAACGATGAATGCAGTCCTTGAAAACGCGCCCTAAAACTCGGGCCGCAGTGCATTTCACGCAACCTACGAAAAATGCCATGTCCACGACAATCGCGGACATGGCATTAATTTCTTCGAACTTGTTGAACGCTCTTAAACTTCCGTGCTGACGCCCGGAACCGGAATCGGATAATGCCCCTGAGCGTCGGCATGAACCGGGGCGGGGGTCTCGGGCGTTAAACCCGCGACGTTCGGGCAGAACTGGAACTTCGAGTTCATGGCCTCGTCCCAGGTGATGACCTTGCCCGTATGAACGGCCGCACGGCCCATGATCGCCGCAAGGTTCGACAACGCCGCGCGCTTGGTCTCGTTGTGCGGCTTATTGTTGCGAATCGCGTCGAGAAACACATTCCATTCGGCCTGCCAAGGGTTGATCTTCTCGCGCGCCGGCTTCCAAGCGACATTATCGACCGTCGTGTGCTGATCCTTGTAGATCTGCGACGACGGAGCATGAATCGCGCCCGAAAATTGACCGGCGCACTTCGTGCCGTGAACGTAGGTGATGAAGTCGCTGAAGCAGTTGGGAATGTAGCGGCCGGTGACAAAGGCCTTCGCGCCGTCGGCAAACGTGTACTCGACCGAATAGCTGTCCAAGTTCTGGCTGCAATCAGTGTTGTTGCCCGAGCGGCCGCCGACGCCGTGGACCGAAACGGGATACCCGTCCTTGATCCAGCAGCATTCGTCGATCTGATGGATCATGTATTCGATCCAGAACCCGGAGGAAACCCAGAGGAATTGATACGCGCGGCGGATCTGTTCGAGCACTTCGGTCTTCCCGGCGGGGAAGGGACCGGTCCAAGCGCCGCCGTCCATGCGATAGGCGCGAATCATTTGAATATCGCCCATCGCGCCTTCGCGGATCTTCTGGATCATGGCCTGCCGGGCCGACGAATGGCGGCACATCAAGCCGGCCGCGATTTTCAGACCCTTCTTATCGGCCGCCTCGCCCAACTTGAGCATTTGCTGCACGCCGGCCGGATCGACGGCGAACGTCTTCTCCATGAACACATGGACGCCCTTCTCGATGGCGTATTCCAAGTGCGCGGCGCGGAACGCCGCATGGGTGGTCAACATCGCCACATCGCCCGGACGAAGGCAGTCGATGGCCTTCCGATAGGCGTCGAAGCCGATGAATTGCCGCTCCTTGGGCACGTCGACCTGATTGCCCAACGCTTTGCTCAACGAGCCGTGGGCTTGCGTCAGCCGGTTTTCGAACAAATCGGCCATGGCAACCAACCGGACCGGACCAGAGGATTTTGCATCCTCTTCGCCCGAGGCGCGATAGTCGTTGCTCATCACCAAGCCGCCGGCCGACATCGCATTGGCCACCGCCCCGCTTCCTCGCCCGCCGCAACCGATCAACGCCAGCCGAATGGTGTTGTCTTCACCGGCATGAACATTGGGTATCGCAACACCCGCCAAGGCCGAAACGGCGGCCAGCCGGGCGGTGCTCTTCAGAAAATCACGACGCGGCGTAACACTCTTCTTAGCTTCGCTCATAAACAGAACCCTTTTCAAGGAGTGAAAAAACGGCGGGAGATCGCGAGCATAGCCTATTCAGTTTACCCCCTCTTCCGCCTTAATGCTTGGCAAATATCGGCATCTTTTGGTATTAAAACGACGTTACCCCAAGATCCTTGGCCAGTTCGCTGCAATACGCCTTTTTGTCCACGTCCGTGTATTCCTTAAGCTTGGTAAGCTTGCTGGCCTCTAAAACCTTGGCAAATGGCCCCAGGCGAGCCGCCGCCAATTTGAGCAAAGCCTCGTTGGCCGGCATCTGCTTCTTCGCCTGCAATCGGGCACGTTCCAAAATGGTGAAATCCACGCTCATCCGCGAACGCTTCACGCGATCCAACAACTCGGCCTGATCGGCGGCGAGCGTTTCGGCCTGCTGCCACAACGCATCGGCCTTAAGCAGAATATCATCGCTGACATGCGGGCTGCTGGGCGGAGTCCAAAGCTGCACATGCAAATTCTTCTGCTCCGCATGATCGTGGATCAAGTCGATATACGAACGAACCGCCGGCGCGGCTTTGCCGTAATAGCCGTCCAGAAATTCCGCCATCGCCTTATTGGCATCATAGTTCGGATTCCAAAGCAGCTTGGCGGTCATGTAACCGCCGAGCGCCCAAAGCTCGCTGTCCGACGTGTCATATGTATCCTGCTCGAAAATACCCTTCACGTTGTTCGCCACGAAGAACCGGATGTTCGGCGCGCGAACCCGCTGGTTCGGGAACGGCAGCAGATAGTTGCCGAAATCCGTCACGTAGTCCCAAATCCAAAGCCTTGGCGCAACTTTCGCCCATTCTCGAATGTCGGAACAGAACTTTTGATTCACCGCATTGTCGCACTTCTCCAACGAATGGCTGAAACAGCACTCGATCGAGCAGAGCATGATGACTACGTTCGGCCGCGGTCGCATCGTCTTCGGCGGCTTGCGCGTCCATTGGTAAGCCAGCGTTTCCACGATTTTATCGGGAAATTCCTTCTCGACACGCTCGGCCACGTAGTTGACCAATTGCATCACCGGTCCCATCTGCGATTCTTCCTGCTTGGCCAACGCCTGACACTTGTCGCACTCGCAATGGTTGTCCCAATCGTTCTGCGATACCGAAAAAACGATGTTTTGCGGCTGCTCCCGCATCAGTTTCAACACGGATTCCGTGCAAATACGCATCACGTCGGGATTGGTGCAGCAAAGCTGCGGGTATTCCTTCTGCCGCTTGCCTTTCACCAACGCGAAATACTCGGGATGCTCGTTGAAATACTTGTCCGTGGGCACCAAATATAAAAACGTGTGGCACAACGACGAAATGTGCATCTTTTCGCCGTGCTTCGTTTCCAACCGAGCCGCATGGGAATTCATGCGGTTTCTAGCGGCCCAATCGCCATCGAAACACTCGAACGTGAACGGCTCGCGATACTCAAGCACCGGAACCTGACGGTCGTCGATCGCGCCGATGGCCAATCGAGGCGACTTGGGGATCCGATCCACGCCGGGCGCGAACCATCGGCAGCCCAGATGATCCTCTAAAAACCCATAGACCCCGTACAGATTCCCCCGCAACGCACCGCCGACGATGACCAAGCTATCGCCGACCGTGCGGATCACGTAACCCTCTTTGCCGAGCGAAGGCACGTCGATCGTCGCGCCCAAATCCTTCAGCCGGGCGTTCTCGCCCAGGATAATTTCTTTCGGCCCCTTCGGCTGCTGGTCGGATAGGATCGGCAACTTGACCCCGGTGATCCGTTCCAAGAAACTCTGCAACTCCTCGGCCCCGTGTTTCGTCGAGGGCGAAGCATTGTCGGCCACGACGATCTTGTACTCCGATTTGCCGTTTTCCGCCAGCACAAGTTCGCCGGCCGCGGCGCGCGAAAGAATAAAACCAGAAAGAACCATTGCCGCTGCGAACGTCAAGCGTTGCAACATGAGTTTTCTCCTTTTTTTAGGCGGGAATGCAGCGCAAATACTATTTACACTGCAAATGTCAGTAGCTGGTATCGATCCAATCCATGAAGCCGCTTGTGGCTTCGCAGCCCCAAACAACACGCATCTCTTCACGAGATCACGCACAACAACAGGCCCGCGCACGACGGGCCGAAATTCGGCGGGACAATAAACTGTTTTCCTTGGGGAGATACTACTCTTCAATCGCAAGAGCCTTGGCCAAGTCGCGGCGATAGGCATCCTTGTCCATCGGCGGCCCTTCCCGCAAATGGGTCAAGTTGCTGCCCTTCAGCACTTCCATAAACGGCTTGAAACGCTCGGCGGCCACCGCTTGAAACGCTTCATTGGCCGGCAATTTCTTTTGTGCCTCCAAACGCGCACGCTCCATAATGGCAAAATCAACGCTCATGCGCGCAAGCTTCACGCGCCGTAAAACAATGGGCGAAGACGAGGTCAATTCCTCCGCTTCCTGCCAAAGTGCATTGGCCTTGATAAGCAACTCGTCGGTCAGGTGAGGACTGTCGGCCCCCGCCCAAATGTTGACGTGGATCTTCTCGCGATCGACGCGCCTGTGCAGCATGTCGAGATATTGGCGGATCGGGGCGGCTGCCTCGACGTAGTTCTCGATCAAAAACTCGACCGTGGCGCGATTCAAATCACATTTCGGGTTCCAAAGAGCCTTGGCCATGAGATAGCCGTCCAGCTCCGACATTTCGCCGTTGGTGGATTGGTAGTTGTCTTCCTCAAAAATGCC
Organism: uncultured Planctomycetaceae bacterium; assembly: GCA_964458015.1. Classification (GTDB taxonomy): domain Bacteria; phylum Planctomycetota; class Planctomycetia; order Pirellulales; family Thermoguttaceae; genus CAYWGR01. The sequence continues at coordinate 2,322 of CAYWGR010000136.1, read as the reverse complement.
TCTCACATTATGGGCCGCAAGGAAACGAATGTTCGGCCCCAACACGTGCCGATTGGGGAAGGGCAGCAGATAATTCGAGAAATCGGTCGTGTAATCCCAGACCCAAAGACGCGGGGCCAGCTTGGCCCAGGCCTCGACATCCGCGCAAAACGCCTTGTTTTGCGGACTTTCGCAAGTGGCCAACGGATGCGAAAAACAGCATTCGATCGAACAAAGCCGAATCACCACATTCCGCCGCGGCTTGATCGTTTTCGGAGCCTTGCGCGTCCACTGATAGGCCAAGGTTTCCACGATCTTATCCGGAAATTCCTTTCCGGCCGCCTCGGCCACGCTGTTGACCAATTGCAGCACCGGCGCCATCTGCGAATCTTCTTCCTTAGCCAATGCCTGGCAAGCGTCGCACTCGCAATGGTTGTCGTAATCGTTTTGCGAGACCGAAAACACGGTGGACTGCGGCTGTGCTCGCATGGCCGCCAACACGGCCTCGGTGCAAAGACGAATCACTTCCGGATTCGTGCAGCAAAGCTGCGTGTTTTCCCCTACCCGCTTGCCCTTGACCAGCGAAAAATACTCGGGATGCTCTTTGAAATACTTGCCCGGCGGAACCATGTTGTTGAACGTGTGGCAGAAAAAGCCGTCGCCGAACTTCACCTTGCCGCCGTGCTTTTCCTCCAAACGGCCGGAGCTGGAATTCATGCGATTCCGCGCGCACCAGTCGCCGTCGAAACAATCGGCCACAAACGGCTCGCGGTATTCCAACGCGGGGATCTGCTTATCATCGAGCGCACCGATGACCAACACGGGATTCTTAGGGATACGGCTCACCGTGGGCGTAAACCATCGACAACCGAAATGATCCTCCAGTAAGCCGTAAACGCCGTACAAGTTTCCGCGCAAAGGCCCGCCGATGATGAGCAAATTGTCGCCGACCGCGCGCAGCAAATATCCCTCGTTGCCCAACGTGGCCAAATCCAGCTTCAGATCAACCCCCTTCAAACGCTCGCAGTTGCCGATAATGACTTCCTTGGGGCCCTTGGGCTGCTTGTCGGTGATGATCGGCAGCTTGACGCCGGTGATCTGTTGAAGGAACTTCTGCAATTCCTCGGCCGCATGTTTGGTGCAGGGCGAAGCATTGTCGGCCGTCACGATTTTGTAGTCCGACTTGCCGTTGTTGGCCAACATGAGATCGCCGGCTTGCAATGCCGAAACGCCCAGCCCCCAAACAACAATCGCCGCGACCCACGTAATTCGATTGCGCATAAAAGAATTCCCTTCGTTTATTAGCGTTGTAACTCCAACGTCGCCCAAAGGCTGGGATCTTCAGGATAGGGCATCGGACTGCCGACGCCGAAGGTTTGTTCGCCTAGCTCACGATCTAGGACGGCGTACGTAAATCCAAGGTGGGTATGTTCGGTCGTGTCGAATCCCGTCAAAGCTTCCGCGGGAATCAGCACCTCAAGTATATACCCATCCGGTAGCTTTTCGCAACGGGCTTGCAATAATTCCCCCTGAATGGGGTTGTGCAGCTCGCGCGCGCGGTTAATCGGCAATGAGACGGCCACCGGCCGGTCCAATCGCGCTCCGCCGCCGGACGGCAGAAAGATAAAACGATGACAAAAACGGCTGGCACGATGCACATTATGAACATCGCGTGTGTCGATCCAAATTTGCAAACAATCGCTATCTTCCGGTTTCGCGGCCCGGCACCAAGGCGCCTGCTTTTTCCCCCGCACATGCACGGCAAACGCCAACCCCGCTTCGTTCCAGGCTGCACGCACCTCGGCCCACGACGTCTTCAGTTCCTCCAGGTCGGCCAAACCGACGAGCCGATAGGTCTCGTCTAATTGCAGCCCCTTGTTCGTCCACAAAGGATCCCTGCGCCGGCAAGGCACTGCAAAGCGGAAGAGAAATCGCGTTGGAAGTAGATCGGCCATTATTTACCTTGCACCGCGGCCAAGTGTTCTTTCAAAAATCCACGCAAATTTCCCCGCGACAGATCTTCGACCGCGCGGAATATCAGATGAATGACGTCGAAACCGGAATGACGTCCGTCCAACTCGGGATCGTGGCCCAAATCGGTAAGCTGTCCCAAGGCAAAGCGGCCCTTGGGCCCCGTCAAATGCATATAAACTCCGTCGAGCTTCTTCGTTTGCACAATCGTCCACGCCGCGCGCTGCTCAGGCAAATAGATCGGCACCATCTGCTTGTTGTTCCAAAGGAATTGCGCCTTCGGCGCAACCTCGGCGATCAATTCCATCAGGTCTTCCAACAACTCCGGCTCCCAGTGTATTTTCTTGCCGATTGAAAAACCTTTTCGGGCGA
>CAYWGR010000135.1:0-15871 GCA_964458015.1 uncultured Planctomycetaceae bacterium | reverse complement strand
TCCCAGCACGGCGAAGAGTACGTCATACCGGGCTTTCACCGTCGCGTTCGGTTCCATCATCCAATGCTCGCCCATCCGCTTGTCGTTCCAAAGCGATCCAAACCCAATGGCCATGACCGAACCCTTGCCATGCTTAGCCACTGCGGCCACCGCCAGCTTGTCGAGCTTGCCCACCGGTTCCCCGCCGACGACCTCGTTCGCCTTCTCAATGTCCACGACCGGAAGCCGATCCGTCGTCGCCAACTTGCCTTTCCAGGCGTGATCATGATGAACCGACAATCCAAACGGCCAAAGCAAACTATTGGCCGTCGATCCGGTGTTTTCGGGCGAGTCGATCACCAACAAACGGCCGCCGTCCTCGACATATTGAACCAACGCTTTACGAAATTCCTCGGTAACCGAACGGTTGGGGCAGATCACCACCAAGGCATCCCCCGAAAAAGCATCCGCCCCCGATTTGCGCACTGTAAAGCGGCCGGTCCGCGCGATCCACTGCTCGAACAGCCCATAGCCCTCGCCGTTCCCCTTGGTGTCAGCGCCTTTGGAAAGCGGCACATTCGACGTGGTGCGATCGATCACGGCGCACAACTGGGGATGCACTCGCTCGGGCACGGGCATCGCACGGCCGTGTGCCGCCGCAACGCTCAACGATGCAACCACCCAACCGCACATGCCTGCCGCCATCAACACCAGCCAACGATCCAAACATCCCCGAGCCATCCACAGGCCCGCGACGGACGAAACAATTCCCAGCAGCAAAGAGCCAAAACGCCAAAAAGATGACGGATTGTCGTGATTAAGCCATTCCACCATGCCCAGCATCATCTCGGCCTTGCCCGGCTGGAACACGCAGAAGTTCGAGAAGATCGTGGAATCGGTAAAAGCGACGGCTCGGCCTTGTCCAAACCGAGCGGCCCAAACTTGAACGAAAGCCCCATATCGCATTTCAGGACAATGCTGCGGAACGGGATGATAGTTTTCGTTGTGGTATTCAGGCCCCATGCTCCACAGGCCCGTGCTGAACACAGCCGATCGCCCCCGGCTAGAGCCCGGATCGATCGAACAGGAAACGGCAAAATCCATGGGGCCCACGTTCTGGACGATCGGATGCGATACCGGCGGCGGTATAAAATGCTCGTCATAGGGCGAATCTAGAAATCCAAACAACAAATCGTCGCGGAACGTAAAGCCCATCCGGCGCGTGATGTCGTTCATGATGGTGCCCGACCGCTCGAAATTCGTATGATCGCCCACCAACAACAGACCGCCGCCCTGTTCGACAAACTGCGTGACCGCTTTCACCTCCTCAGGGCTATAGCGAGCCGTGGGCGTTTTGATCACCAATACATCGCAACCGGCCAGCGTTTGCTCGTCGATCTTGTCCTTCTCCAACAACCGCGACATCTGGAAGTATTGGCCCAAATAATCGTAAATCGCCGCGTAGTTGTAGCCCGACGCTTCGCCAAACGTTTTTGTATCGTAAGGCGTAACGGTCGGCTCCCAGTTCGAGTGCTTTTCCACCACCATCACTCGGCCGTCACGGCGAGCGCCGACCGGATCCCAGTAGATCGTTGCCGTGAAAAATGCAACAGCCAATGCGATCAACCCCGCTGCGATAGGCAAAGCATAAGGCCAGGGGGTAAACGGTTCGAGATTCGATAGCGGACGGGACTCCAGAGTTTGGGCGTTGGGTATTTGTGGATTGTGAATTTTTGATTTGCTGATTTCCGAACCCGTAACACCGGTTGCCGCTCCCTGGCCGCTAGCTAGTTCCTCGCTTTTCGCCTCTTGCTCTTCGCTCTTTGCCCGCACTAAAAGCCACGCCAGCAACGCCGGCACGGCCAGCAGCGCCAGCAGTATCCACGGCGAGAAGAAATGATTCATCGCATGAAGCGGACGGTCGGGATCCGATCGCAAAACGCGGTGCAGATACAAACTCATCATAAGCCCCGCCCGCAACGGCAGCCAGGCAAAAACAATCAACGTGAAGATGCGGCAATTGCGAATCCATGCCGACCACGGCGAAACCGATGGCTTTGGCGGAACCGGCGAAACGGTATCGTCGGCATCGCTGGTTTCCGCCGGAATCTCGGCCTTTTCTTTCCGTGTTCCGTCTTTCGACGCCTGTAACGCCAGCAACGTGAGCCCGCCGAAATAAAACAGAAACGTGGCCGGATCCAACAACAGTTCCCAGGTCGCGCCCAGCCGATGCGTCTGACGCATCGAGTGCATCACAATGCTCGAACCATCGGCCGCGGCATCGATCCCCAGCAGAGTGGCGATGTTTGCCAGCAGCTCGGGCAATGGCCGAGGCAATTCGTGGGAATAGGCCGTCTGGCCGGCATAAAGCTCCAGACCCAACGCCTGAACGAGCATCACAATGCCTGCCGTTAACATGCCGGCGGCCATACACTCGCTCCAACGCTTGCCGAGCGGCAGCAACGGAAGCCCCAAGCCTGCTATCATCAACAGCGGCGCCATTTTGTAGGGCCACGAAGCGTACCAAACGGCCGGCAGCAGAAGAAGCATCGCGGCAAGCGATGGCCAATGATTGCCGCAAACATGGCCGCTGTCTTCAGCGATGCCCGATGGTTCCGGTCCCGATTCATCCGCGGGCGACGCATCCAGCGTCTTGTAACTCAACAGCACAACACCCGCTGCAACCGCGGCAAGCCAAGCCCAAGCGTTCGCCGGATAAAAATAATCCAGCCCGAACAGCCACGAGCCCGCCAACAGTGCTATGCCGATCCAATAACGTATCATGCGTTTGCCTTAGTTGCTTTCCTCCGAATCGCTTTCCTCGGGCTCCTCGACTTTCTTCACGGTCGAACTGCCCTTCGTATCGCCGGTTGCCGGCGGTGGATTCCAAGGCTTTTGCCCCCGCACAGCGCGGCTCAACAACCAGTGCCAGAAGCGGATGTTGTCGGGAATCGAAACATCGGCATCCTCTAAATTATCGTTACACGCAAACCGCGTGTCGCCGATCACGACCACCGTGCCGCCTTGCTCGCTCTGGCTGACGACAATCGGCCGGTCGATAACGCCGTTGGACCAAACGACTTGCTTGTCCTGGCCGGCCGCCTCGCAGTCCACCGGCCAACCTGCATAAAACCGAACGTATCGCTTGTTGCTGATTTCGCCGAACAATTGCTGAAACGCGCCCAAAGGTTCAGACTCCTCGACGCTCTCGCTCGGCGCCACGGGCGAATGCGGAACCGCAAACTGAAAATCCGCCAGCAACGATGTGCTGGGCTTCGACTCTTCGGCCCCTACCATGCAAATCAATGTGCCGCCGTTCCCGACGAAATTTTTCACCACATCGCGCTCTTCGGCCGAAAAACGCCGCGCCGGCCCGATCGAAATCAAGAGCCCCGCCCGTTCCAATCGCTCGCGAGTCAGATCCGAAGTCAACAACGGCAAATAACCCTGCCGCATCAAGGTCCGCAGCAGTCCCGCAATACCGTGCCGGTTCCACAAGTCGCCGCTGTACGCATCCACATGCGAGGCGTCGATATAGGCGACGTTGTTAAATCCGCCCGGCGTCTTCAGACGGCCGTCAGGCAGCACGCGCCCCGACCAGTAGCCCGCCGCCGTTGTGCCGGCCAAGGCAATCGCTAAAACCGCCGAGGTAGACATCACTTGCCACGCCGCCGGCCGAAATGCCAGAAGTGCGATTAGCCCCAAAACCGCAATCAAACCTAAAATCTGCCGCCAAAGCATTTGCGGATTCGACGGCCGGTGCGCTAAATAGCCCAACATGCGGCCGACGAACGGATAGGCGTTGGCCAGCATCTCGTTCTTCAGCGGCGACGTGTTGCCCAATACGAATACTCGTCCGTTGCCGAAGGATTGTTCGGCCGCCAGCACCAAATCGCCGAGCGATTCGCCGGCGTTGTAATACGATTCGCCCGTCAACACCGCATCGCTGCCGGGATCGCTCCAACCCCAGCGACCGACCAACACCGGCCGCGCCGGCCAGCGCGTGCGAATCGACGAGCCTAGCTCGAACCCAAAATGGTTGCGCCAATCGTCCATGCCCGCAACCGCCGGATGCGACATCACTTCGTAAGACTGTTCCCAATTGCCCGTCCGCGTCACGGCCGTATCCTGCCGCACCCGCATCGAGGTCGGCTTCAACACTTCGTTGAAACTGCTTTGGCTGTTGCCCTCATGAATCGCGGGATCGGCGGCCACAAGCAACGAACCGCCGCAATACGCATACTTCAACACACGCTGCAACGTCTCTTCCGGCCAGGGTTCGTCGGGATGAATAAGAATCAAAACGTCGGCCTGGGCCAAATCCTGCTCCGAAAGTTCCTTCGACAGTACGAACTTGCCACCCAAGCTCTCGACGAACGTCGGCAGCAAACCATAAAAACCATCCGTCGTGGAATCGTATTCCGGCTTGAGCCAATTGACGTATCCCTTTTCATAGGCGACGATCGTCTTGCCCTTCAAGTCGGAATGATTCACGCCCAGCCCTACCAACAAGGTTGCGGCAACGGCCAACAACGGCGGCCCAAAACGAAAGAGCATATCCACCGCCAATACCTTGCCGGGAACCTCTTCCTTTTCTTCCTTTTCTTTTTGCTTCTTCAACGCCTTCGGATCCAGCTCGATCACCGGCAACCACTGAGACCAACGAAACATCGCAACCGCGATGAGCACATTGATCAATACGGCCAAAAGCGGCACATTCCAAGGGATCAACATCCGCAAGCCATTGCCGATCGTCCAGATTCCGACGTGATTGATGTCCGATTCCTTCGGCGCCACCATATCGGGAAGTGCAGCGAGCAAGTTTTCCGAATTCGCAAGCACGGCTAGATACGCAAAATGGCCAATCACGATGGCCGCCGCTGCCCACAAAGCACGAGCCAGTCGTGGTCGCTCGGTGCAGGCAAGCCACCCGATGTAGATTGCCGTCATGAACACAAGGAAATCGAGACCGCCGAAAGTTGCGCCCACTTGCAGCGGATTACCTGCCATCCAGCCGCCTGCATAGCCCAATACCCAGCCCTTTAAGTCGGCGGCAAGCCAAACCATGGGGAAACAATCGCAACTAAAACGATAAATGGCCAATATCGCAGCCGCCATCGCCGTAATAAGCGACACACGCCCACTCAGCCCGCGATTCACTTGGCTGATGGCAGACAACACCACGGCAACAGCCAAAACATTGATGGTTGGCAAAGCAGAAGCCGTAAAACAAAAGCCCAGCGCCGCACCAATTGCCAGAATTGCCCAGGTTTCAAGAGATCGCTTTTCACGTGGCCATCCAGCACCCACCGCGACCGCCAAGGTTAGCCACGTCATGGCATGTTGGAAAGAATGCGCAAACAATCCGGTCGATCCTGCCGCTAGCCATGCGGCAATCATGCCGCTTATCAGAATCACGACTGCTTGCGGCGCGATGGCTGTGCAAGGCGGATCACGATTCACAACAGGTTCGTTCTGTGGAGGGAAATTTGCCATACCGCTTCATCCTTGAACAAGGTTCAGTATGGCCTCTATCATCGCACTCGACAAGAGGGGAAAAAAACAACACGGGCACGGCCCAAGGCGCCGTGCCCGTGTTTTAATGACGAAATAAATTCGCCGCGATTATATTTTTCGCAACATGATGCGGCTGTCGGCGACCGAGCAGCCTTGGCCCTTGGCGTGGACGATCAACGGGTTGATGTCGCACTCGGCGATCTCCGGATGATTGCAAACCATCGCGGAGAGCCGCAGCAACGTGTCCACGATGGCGTCAACATCGGCAGGCGGAGCGCCGCGGAATCCGTCGAGTACTTTGAACGAGCGAATTTGTTGCACCATCCGCTCGGCCGAAATACGCCACATCGGCGCCAGCCGGAACGACACGTCCTTCAAAACTTCGACCATCGTGCCGCCCAGGCCGAACATCATCAAAGGTCCGAATCGCGCGTCGCGATTCGCGCCCAAGATCACTTCAACGCCCTTTTTGGCCATCTCTTCGATCAGAATGCCTTCGATCTTCGCGCCGGGCACCGCCTTCTCCACGTTGGCATAGATCTTGGCGTAAGCCGCGCGGGCTTCGTCGGCGCCGCGAACGTTCAACAAAACTCCGCCCGCGTCGAACTTGTGAACCACGTCCGCCGACATGACTTTCATCACGATCGGCGTGCCGAAATCCGCGGCCGTCTTCGCCGCTTCATCAGCGCTGTGAATCACGGCGCTCTTCAGCAACGGCAGACGATAGCAGGCGAACAACTCGCGGCAGTCGGCCTGCGTCAAATAACGTTCCGACTTGCCGTCCAGCAATTGGGCGACGAGCTTCTTCGCCTTGGCAACGTCGAGATCGGTGAAAACCGCATCTTCACGACGCGGAATTTCCTGCAACGTCACCATTTTATACGCGGCCGCCATGCTCTTAATGCCGTCCTCGGGTATGGCGTAGTCCGGAATGCTCGATTGCCGCAAAACCTTCACGCCGTCGATCACGTCCCGGGCGCCCATGAACGAGCAAACGACCGGCTTGTCGATGCCTTTGATGGCCTCGGGAATTACCGCGGCGGTTTCCAGCGGCTCGGTCATCGACTGCGGCGTCAAAATCACGATGCCCATATCGACGTTGGGATCTTCCATAACCGGACGAATGGCCGCTCGATACCGATCCGCCCGAGCGTCGCCGATCACGTCGACCGGGTTGCGCACCGAAGCCGTCGTCGGCAATTCCTTGCGAAGCTTTGCCTTGGTCTCTTCCGTCAATTCGGCCAACTTCAAACCGTTGCGCACAATGGCGTCGGTCGTCATGATGCCGGGGCCGCCGGCGTTGGTGATGATCGCCACGCGATTGCCCTTCGGCAGCGGTTGCGTCATGTAGAACGAAGCGTAGTCGAACAGCTCAGAAATCGTATCGACCCGCTGAACGCCCGATTGATGGAACAAAGCGTCGTAAACCGAATCGGAACCGGCCAGCGAACCGGTATGGCTGCTCACGGCCTTGGCGCCTTCGGGCGAACGACCCGACTTCAGGCACAAAATTGGTTTGTGCGTTGTCCAGGAAATCTCGCGAACCTTTTCGATGAATTTCGGTCCATTAGTGATGTCCTCGAGATACATCGTAATAACGGAGGTTTTCGGATCCGTGGCCAAGTATTCGAGCAAATCCACTTCGTTCACGTCGGCTTTATTGCCAAAGCTGATGAACTTGCTGAAACCGATGCCGCGGTCTTCGGCATAATCGAGAACCGATGCGCACAAAGCACCGCTTTGCGACACGAACGCCAAGTTGCCTTCCGCCGGCATCTTGCGCCCGAATGCGCCGTTCATCCGAGACTCGGGATCCGTATTGATGACGCCCAAGCAGTTGGGGCCGATCAAGGGAATGTTCGCCGCCTGTACCTTCTCGCGGATCTTGGCTTCCAATTCCGCGCCGGCCTTGCCGACTTCCTTGAAGCCCGCCGAGATGATGACCAACGCCTTCACGCCCTTGGCGATTGCCTCTTCAACTACACCTAAGGCAGCCGCCGAGGGCACGATGATGATGGCCTGATCGACCGGATAGGGGATATCCGTCAGCGATTTATAGCAATGCACCCCGAAAATCGAATCCGCCTTCGGATTCACCGGATAAACGGAACCATTCAGTTGTGCTAGCAATAAATTGCGTAAAATATCGTTGCCCGCAGTGCCAGGCCGCGACGAAGCGCCGACGACGGCGATCGATTTTGGATAAAACAGTGCATCGAGTTTGTGCGTGGAAGCAGACTGATCAGACACGAGAAATTCTCCTCTTCGGATGGTAGCGTAGACTGCATGGCTAGAAACACATAGTATGCAGCTATATGATTGCCGCCGCAAGTGCAGCGTAAGAGTGCATTCGCTATGCAGCTACAGAGGGGTAGTGCATGAGAGGGCGAATGAAGACACTCGAATGCTGAAAGAACAGCAAATCTCGAATTGCTTATGAAGTAGCTTCCTACCGCCTGATTTTTACAAGGTTTTGGCCTTTTCGAAATTCGCCATCGCCTTTCATTCCGCCTGCCATTCCATGCCGCACTCGTCGATTTCCGTCCTCAAGATCTCCCGCTTCCATCCCTCTTCGTGGATCGGCCAGCCTTGTACGGCGATTGCTTCGCCTTGCATTTGCACCGTTTGGTTTTGTTGATGCACCTTGCGCCAACAGCCAATTTCCACTGCCGAAGGCGACGATGCTTTGCCCGAAAGATTTCCACATCGAAACGTCATTCGCCCTTGATCGAAAATCGTAATAATGACCGCGGGCCGACATTCCAACATCCGCCGGGCGATCAATTCATGGCTGGCCGTCGCAAACCGGGCCTTCAAGGCAAACAAATCCCAGTGCATGGATGCTCCGGCGGCCTCGAACCACGCGCTAGGCAGCAACAACCTGCCTGCCAAATTGTTGGCAGCTTTTTCCCGTGAGTTCGGGCCGGCTTCCCCGGGATCAATTCCCCACTCGGCAAACACGTGGCAGGCCACATGCTCGCCGATCTCGTGGGCAACGGCCCACTGACGCCGTTCGGCCCGCGGCTCCGGTTTCAGCAAAATCGTCGGCCGCGCTAACCCAGCCCGCCGCGGACTAAGCCGCACATAACGTGCGCGGCCTTCCTGCCGATCATCCCACGCCACGGCAATGCCCAAGGTTTGAGCAACAGCCAAAGCATCGACCGGCGGCTCGGAAATACCGACCTCCGCCAGAATTCCCTCCACAACCCGGTCCAACCCCACCGCCAATTCTTCACAGGTGTATTCCGCAAGCATTGCCACCCCCCACGCATGAGTACATGTAATTGTGTACACTATAGCATTTGCTTTTGCGTCTCGCAAGCATCGAATTGTGCCACGGGCAAGCTAATTCGCTGTAGCCAAAATAAATAACCTGTAGCTAAATAAATAACCTGTAGCTAAATAAATATCCTGTGGCTAAATAAATATCCTGTGAAGCGGGCGGGCTTGCCCGCCGTGTTTAGCAGTTGTATTTCGTCGGCATAGCTAACCCGCTTTCCTGGTGCTTCTCTGGTTTCCACTGGTTCCCAAGCTCCGGCTTGGGAACCCATCTTACAGGCAAAACCCGTATGGGGTACGATGGTGTTATGCGCAAACCTCACCCCACTTACGCCCTGATAAGCCTTGGTTGTGCCAAAAACCTCGTAGATAGCGAACGGATGGCCGGCCTGTTGCATCGCGACGGCTATCGCATGGTTTCCGAGCCCGACGGCGCCGATCTGGCCGTCGTGAACACCTGCGGCTTCATTGGCGACGCCCGCAGCGAATCCTATGCCGCGATTGAAGAGATGCTACGGCTCAAAAAATCCGGTCGCGTGGGCCGCGTGGTCGTCGCCGGATGCCTTGCTGAACGTGATAAAGACGAGCTTCTAAAGCGTTTTCCCGATATCGACCAAATACTAGGTGTTTTCGCCCGCGATGAAATTGCCCTATCGCTTGGCCGGCTCGACCGTGGCGAGGTCGAGCAGCGAACTCTGTTCCATCCGGCTCCAAGCAATCCACTGTCGGACCTCGGCCGGCAACGGCTCACGCTCCGTCACCTGGCTTATCTGAAAATCGCCGAAGGGTGCAACCGGCTTTGCAGTTTCTGTTCGATTCCGCACATGCGTGGCCCCTATGCCAGCAAACCTATCGACCAAGTGGTGGCCGAAGCCGAGGAGCTTGCCGCCGACGGCGTCCGCGAGCTGGTCCTCGTCGCGCAGGATACCAGTTTTTATGGCATCGACATTGCCGGCCGGCCGCAATTGGCCGAGCTTTTGCGACGCCTCGAACGCATCGAAGGCATCGCCTGGATCCGCTTGATGTACCTGTATCCCATGCACATCACCGACGAAGTGATCGAGCTGATCGGCGGCGGTTCGAAGGTTTTGCCCTACCTCGATATTCCTCTGCAACACATCAACGATGAAGTTTTGCGACGCATGCAGCGGCGCGTCAGTCGTCAGGAAACCGAGCAATTGCTCGACCGGCTCCGCAGCCGTATCAACAAGTTGGTCCTGCGCACCACGCTGATGGCCGGTTTCCCGGGCGAAACCGAAGAACAATTCGTCGAATTGCTCGACTTCGTCCGCCGGCAGCATTTCGAGCGGCTCGGCGCGTTTGCCTTCTGCAGCGAACCAGGCACACCCTCGGAAAAACTCGATGGCCAACTCCCCGAGGAAATCAAACAGGAGCGTCGCGAGCGTCTGATGGCCGCCCAGCAGGAAATCGCCTTTGCTTGGAATGCCTCCCAGGTGGGGAAACAGCTCGATGTATTGATCGACGCCCCTGTTCCTGGTCAGCGAAATGTGTACATTGGCCGCAGCTATGCTGATGCTCCCGAGGTCGACGGCGTCGTTTATGTGACCGGCCAAGGGCTCGCGCCCGGCCAAATTGCCGCTTGTGAGGTAGTTGCTTCTCAAAGCTATGATCTAATAGGGATCAAAGTTGCGAAAAAATAGGAATTTTCGAATATGACCGCCGACAAGAAATCAACTGCTCGCATCCGCAAGGCCGTGTTCAATTTGCCCAACCAGTTGACCACCTTGCGGTTGATCCTCTCCATCGTGCTTTTCTGCTTCATCGCTTGGGAATACTATCTGACCAGCATGTGGCTGTTCATCATCGCTGCGGGCACCGACTGGCTCGACGGCTATTTTGCGCGCAAGTACAACGAAGTCACCACGCTTGGCCGAATCCTCGACCCCTTCGCCGATAAAGTGATCGTCTGCGGCACGTTTATTTTTCTGACGGCGATTCCCGCCATGAACGAGGTGCAGTGGGGACTTCGGCCCTGGATGGTCGTTGTGATTGTCGGCCGCGAATTGCTCGTCACGGCATTGCGCAGCTTCATCGAGGATCGCGGTTCGGATTTCTCGGCCAAGATGTCGGGCAAATTGAAGATGGTCTTGCAATGTCTCGCCGCCGGCGCCTGTTTGTTCTATCTCTCGTACGACGTTCCGCAAACCGAAAACGCCGCCCCTTGGTGCTGGTGGTTGATGGTCGTGTCGATCTGGTCGGCGCTCTATCTGACCATCTACTCCGGCGTTATTTACATCCGCACGGCCATGCGATTGCTGCGGGAGTAACTTATGCATATCTCCCCGGGGGAGAAAGGACTTTGCACGTCTTGCTCCTACCAGCCGCGCCGGCCCGTGCCGTGGTGCGCCTTCGATGTTTTACTGGCCTTCAGCCTTTATTTCTTCCTGCCCGTGGGCATTGTCCACATCGCCCAACAGGGGCTCGGCATCCAGGTTCCCGTTCCGGCGGAAGTTGATTCCACCGAGGAACTCGATACGGCGCATCCCTTGGCGCGGATGTTGCTCGAAAATCCGAACATTTGGGTCATTTTGCTCGGCATTGCCACCGCCGTTCTCATTGCACCCGTGACCGAGGAGTTTTTGTTTCGCCTGATTCTCCAGGGTTGGCTCGAAACGGTTGAACGTCGGCTGCGACGTCAAATGCCGGAACTACGCCGCTTGACTGTCGGCGCGATACCCGTGGCCATGACGGCGTTTTTGTTTGCCGGACTGCATTTTCGCAACGCTACGCCTCGGATTAATCCCGAGGAGATTGTTTTCTTGATCGCCGTCCGCACCATCGCCAATCTGCTGACCATCGCCATCATGGTCGTTTGGATACGAATTGCCGCGAAAGCAACGCTAGTGGATTTCGGCATTTCGTTCTCTCATGGGAAGTCGGATATCAAACTCGGCATGGCGGCATTCCTCCTCGTCACCATTCCCGTCTACGTTCTGCTTATCCTGCTGCAAAATCTGCTGCCGGAGAATTCCGTTGTGGATCCGTTGCCTTTGTTATTGTTGGCCGTTGTCCTGGGAGGGCTCTACTACCGCACGCACCGAATTGTCCCAGCCATCGTGCTGCACATGGCATTCAATGCCACCGGCGTGATTTTGGCCCTCTGGTCTATCCCGCAATAGGTCTAGAGCCAAGATAAATCGTATTTCACGCCGGCATTGGGCGATCCGCGCCAAAAAAACAGGTCATTCTGAAGACCGAGGCGTTTTTTCCGAAAAACCCGCGAGAAACCGCTATTCCCCTAAACTGCCCCATTTGCGAAAATCTCTCTGCTGTATTTTCAGGGAGGAACCTTTCCATGTGGCAACGTCGCATCCTCGACTATCTTGTCTATGTTGTCGTCCGTATCTTGATCTGCATTGTTCAGGCTACCCGGGTCGAGACCGGCGCGAGCATCGCCCGAGGCTTGGCGTGGCTGTTTTGCGACGTGCTTCGCATCCGCCGAGCCGTCGTGGACGACAACTTGGCCCACGCTTTCCCTGCCATTTCACCCGCCGAGCGACATCAACTGGCCCGACAGATGTGGGAGCATCTCTTTCTCCTCGTACTCGAAGTGGCGCACACGCCGCGCAAAATCCACGAGACCAATTGGCGCGATTTCGTCGATTTGGTCAACAAGGCCGATTTCGTTCGCTATCTGATCGACGACCGTCCCTTGCTGATTGTAACGGCCCACCTCGGTAATTTCGAGGTCGGCGGCTACATCTTGGGCATTCTCGGATTTCCCACCTACACGGTTGCCCGCAACCTTGACAATCCTTATCTCGATCGTTTTGTCAATGATTTTCGCGGCCGCACCGGCCAGCATATCATTCCTAAAAACGGCGGCTTCGATCAAATCGTCGATATTCTCGGCCGCGGTGGCGTCATGACGCTGTTGGCCGACCAATATGCGGGAGCGAAGGGCTGTTGGGTCGATTTTTTCGGCCGCCCCGCCTCCGCCCACAAAGCCATCGCGCTGCTGGCTCTCGACAACAACGCTCGCGTGGCCGTCACCGGCGTCCTCCGGCTGCATCGCCCCATGCAATTTCAAATGATCAATCACGCGACGATCGACCCGCACGATGTCGAAAATTCGGTGGGAACCATACGAGAACTAACCCAGTGGTATACCTCGGCGCTCGAAGAGCTTATCCGCATCGAACCCGGTCAATACTGGTGGCTCCATCGGCGGTGGAAAGATACCCGCGTGAAAAAAACCAAATCCCAAGCGGCATAGCGTCAGGAGAATCGCAAAGATGCAATATCTGTCATTCTGAGCGCAGCGAAGAATCTCGTTCACTATCGCTAACTACCTATTCACCCTCGTCACTCTCGTTCCGAAGTTCCAGCTTCGGAACGTCCGTTTATCTCGCTCCCCAACCTATTTCCGATGATTGCCAACCGCGGAAACTCTCGATTACGAACCGTAATTCACAGCGGCATCTTCGTTTTCCTCGCGGCCGCATTGATCGAAACGTGGCTCGCCCAAGGCCTTGTGATCCCATGCCGTGTCGCCGGCGCCTCAATGGCCGACGGACTGATCGGCACGCACCGCAACGTGGAATGCAGCGACTGCGGCTTTCATTTCCTTTACAGCACCGACGTGCCGCCCACGCCGTCGGTTGTTTGTCCCCTCTGCGGCTATCGGCAGAAGGCCGTGGACTCTCTGCACGATATCGAAGGCCAGCGTGTTTTGATCGACCGTGCAACCTTCCAGATCCGTCCGCCTCGACGCTGGGAAATCATCGCCTTTCGACCCCAGCACCAAGCCGATCAAATCCTTATCAAGCGTGTTGCAGGTCTCCCAGGCGAATCGTTGGAAATCCAATACGGCGATGTCTATGCGGACGGCTGCATCCAACGAAAAAATCTCGCCGAACAGCGAGCGCTTGCCATCCTGGTCCATGATCCGCGATTCCAGCCTCGGCAAAATCCACAGCCGTCTCGTTGGCGTCCGATCAAAGACGACAGCCGCTGGCAATTTGCCAAGGGGCATATTTCTCATGTGGCGGATCCCGGCGATGCCCCGGTCGATTGGCTTGCTTATTATCACGCTGTCCCCGGGCCAAGCGGCAAACTCCGCGAATCGCCTGTCACCGATCTCGGCGGTCCTGCTTCTTCTCTGCTTCGACGCGAGGAAACCGTACACATCGTTCGCGATCTCTTGCTGTCGATCCGACTTGCCCCGATCGTGGGCCAGGGAACGTTTTTCATGCGCATGGCCGACGGCCGCGATTGTTTTGAAACGCGATTGCAACGGAACGGAGAAAAGATTTCTTACAGGGTTTACCGCAATGGCTTGCATGTTCCCGAAGCAGAAGGCGATTTTTCCGCTCCCCAGGACTCGTGGCAGATCGAAACCTCGCTTGTGGATCGGCAGTTTCTATTGGCCGTCAATGGCCAAACCTACGTCACGCAACCATTTGGTCGCACCAGACCGCCGCGAGCTTCTTTGATCAGCCCCGTGGCAATTGCCGTCCAGGGAATGGCGGTCGCCGTCGAGGATTTGCAGCTATACAGAGATGTGTATTACGATCATCCTCCGGGTGTTCGGCACTGCCGTGGCCTAGGCCGGCCTGTGCTCTTAGCCGGCGACGAGTTTTACGTCCTGGGTGATAACAGTCCGGCGTCCGAGGATAGCCGCCAATGGACGATGGAAGGGGACGTTAATGTTAAGTTGTTGCTAGGAAAGCCTTTAGCTGCGATTTCGTACCTTCCCTTCTCACTCGGAGGCAACTTTGTTTTTCAAGTTCCGAATCCCGCTGCAATCCGGTATATTCATTAGATGCGAGGACAGCGATGAGAGGTCCGGGGGGCAGAGCCCCGAGCTCTGGTCTCTGGCCCTTGATTTCCGGTCCCTGAACTCTTTGAACTTGGTTCCATGACAAAGCGTAAAAACCTCGATAGCAATCCCGAGACTCCCGCGGCAGTTCCGACCGATGCGGCTTCCCATCATTTGCCCTCGGCGGCGGCGATTCGAGAAACGGTTGAGTCGGTGGTGATCGCGTTTGTCTTAGCGTTTCTGTTCCGCACCTTCGAGGCCGAGGCGTTCGTCATCCCCACGGGCTCGATGGCCCCGACCTTGATGGGACGCCACAAGGATGTGACTTGCCCGAAATGCGGCTCCCCTTATCAAGTCAGCGCCAGCGAAGAAGTCGATCAAGAGGGCTCGTCCCGCGGCGGCCAATACGAGACCGCTTCCGGAGCTTGCCCCATGTGTCGTGCAACGACTCTCATGGGCCCCGGAAATCCGCAGCACATGACTTATCCCTCGTACAATGGCGACCGCATCCTGGTCTCGAAATTCGCCTACGAATTCTCGGATCCGAAACGCTGGGATGTGATTGTCTTCAAGTTCCCCGGCGATGCCACGACCGACGCACGAACCAATTTCATCAAGCGCCTGATCGGTTTGCCGGGCGAAACCGTCCGCATCCAGCATGGCGACATCTGGACTTCCAGCAATAAAGAACCATTCCACATTGCCCGCAAACCGCCGGATAAGCTCTTGGCGGTTCTCCAGCCGGTGTTCGACAATGACTACATGCCCCGCATCGCCGAATATGGCTGGCCTGCTCGATGGCAGTCGGAATCATCGTCCGGCGGCGCGTGGGCTTCCGAGGATTATGCCACTTTTCATGCCGATGGAACTGCGCCTGGCGAAAATTGGCTCCGCTATCGCCATCTTGTCCCTTCGTATCAACAATGGAAAGCGGCCGATCTGGCGAATAACGAATCCCAGCCCCGCAATCTTGAGCCGCAACTAATCACCGACTTCACGGCCTACGACACCAATCGAGCTTGGGGTGACAATAATAACTTGCCGATGGCGGACAGCCTTGGCATGTATTGGGTCGGTGATTTGGCCCTGCGATTTACGGCCGACGTGGAAAGCGAAAAAGGCGATCTGCTTGTCGAACTTCGCAAAGGAAGCCGCCGTTTCCAATGCCGCATCGACGTGGCTACCGGCAAAGCGATGCTTTCCATCAGCGGCGTCGATTCGTTCCGTCCCACGGCCTCAACCTCCGTTCGCGGTCCCGGCCGCCACGAAATCCGCTTCTCCAATTGCGACAACGAATTGCGATTGTGGATCGAC
>CAYWGR010000134.1:0-15878 GCA_964458015.1 uncultured Planctomycetaceae bacterium | reverse complement strand
AGAATCTCCAGTCGCAATGTGTTTTTTTCTAGTTTTGCCACCGCGCGGCGCAAATGCGCGTCGTTCTCATGCCCTTCCATCTCGGCGAAAAATAAGTAGCCGCGATTCGTCCCGGGGATCGGGAACGAGTCGATCCACGTCAAATTCACCTTGTTGCGTTTAAAGATATTCATGACATCGGCCAACGAACCAGGACGATGTAAAATCTGAAACAGCATCGCCGTATGGTCGTTGCCGGTTGGCGGCGGAACGTGATCGCCGATCAGGGCAAACCGCGTGGTATTGTTCGGATTGTCTTCGATATGCTCTGCCAACACATCCAGCCCATGATGCACGCCCGCCTGAATGCTGGCGATGGCGGCCGCTCCCGGCTTTTCCGCTGCCAATTGGGCCGCCGTCGAGGTGCTGGTGACTTCGATCAACCGCGCCGCCGGCAGATGCTTGGCCAACCAGTTGCGGCATTGCGACAGCGCCTGGGGCTTGCTGTAAACCTCGCGGATTTCCGTCCGCGCACATTTACCCAGCAATGCATGATGGATCCTGAGCTCAACCTCGCCGCAAATCCGCACCCGCATCCGCGTGAACATATCGAGCGTGTCGGCCACGCGCCCGTCTGTTGAATTTTCCATCGGAACCAGGCCGAAATCCGACTGTTTCCGATGCACTTCCTCGAACACCGCCGCAATTGTGCCCACCGGCACGAATTCAACGCTTTGCCCGAAACGGTGCATGGCGGCCAGATGACTGTAACTATACAAAGGGCCCAAATAAGCGATGCGAGGCACATGAATCAATGATCGGCATCCGCTCGATAGCTCGCGTAATACCGTGCGAATGCAACGATGCGGCAATGGCCCCTGGGCCGAAGTTGATAGCTTTTGCAGCGATTCCTCGTCAATGGCCGAGGCAAACGTCGCTTCGGCCGGCGAAGTGCAAAACTGAGCCGCTTCCAACACCAGCTTAGCCCGGTGCTGCACCAACCGGAGAAATTCTTGATCGAGTTGGGCTATTTGCGACCGCAACGCATCGAGCCCCGCCGGCGCAGCGAGATTTTTACGCTTTGCGGCCGCACCTTCTCCCGATTTGGATCTTGTCTTAGCCATGCAGATACCTTGGAAACTTCTTCTTCTACCGGAGGGGCTCGGTTGTGTCAACCCTCGGGCGGGGTGTCCGATGCAGCCCTTCTTGACAATACTACCCCATGACTACTCCATGACCGGCAGCATTTTCCTGGTAGAAATCCTGCCAAAATGGCAGCACTTCGGCTTTTCACGGATAAAATCGCTACCAACTTGCATTTGCGGAACGTCGCATATCCATAACCCATATATACTTACGTAGTGCGACAAATCCAAAGTCCGCTGCTCGGCACGCCCTTTGCTTTCATGAATTATCTTTGCAGAGGGTGCCAAAACCCTCACTGGGTTTGCGAAAGGAGCAAATTAGCTATGTCTTCTGGTGAAAAAATTATTGGAATCGACCTCGGCACTACAAATTCGGTGGTTGCCGTAATGGAAGGTAAGGAAGTTAAGGTAATCCCCAACGCCGAGGGTAACCGGCTGACGCCCAGCGTCGTTGCATTTACCGACAAGGGCGATACGGTCGTAGGCGAGCCTGCCCGACGCCAAGCGGTTACGAACCCCACACGTACAATCTCTTCGATTAAACGTTTCATGGGACGCCGCCACAACGAAGTGGGCAGCGAAGAAAAGATCGTGCCCTACAAGGTTGTGGGCGGTCCCGAAGATTACGTGAAAGTCCATGTCGATGGAAAAGACTATACCCCGCCCGAGATTTCCGCTTTCACTTTGCGGAAACTCAAAGAAGCGGCCGAAGCCTACTTGGGCCATAAAGTAAATAAAGCCGTCATCACGGTGCCGGCCTATTTCAACGACGCCCAACGTCAGGCTACCAAGGACGCCGGCCAAGTGGCGGGCCTCGAGGTGGCTCGCATCATCAACGAGCCGACCGCCGCCTCGTTGGCTTACGGCTTGGATAAGAAGAAGAACGAAAAGATCGTGGTGTTCGACCTCGGCGGCGGAACCTTCGACGTCTCGGTCCTTGAAGTGGCCGACGGCGTGTTCCGCGTCATCAGCACGAACGGCGACACCCACCTCGGCGGCGACGACTTCGATCAGTGCCTGATCAACTACGTGGCCGACGAGTTCCAGAAACAATACGGTATTGATCTGCGCAAAGACACGATGGCCTTGCAGCGTCTGCAAGAGGCCTGCGAAAAAGCTAAAAAAGAACTTAGCTCGGCGCAATCAACCGACATCAATCTGCCGTTTATCACGGCCGACGCGAGCGGACCAAAGCATCTGCAAATGAGCATTACCCGCGCGAAGTTCGAGCAATTGGTCGATCATCTGATCGAGCGTTGCCGCGGGCCGGTGCAACAAGCGATGCGAGATTCGCACCTCGCGCCGAAAGACATCGACGAAGTCGTGCTGGTGGGCGGTTCTACCCGCGTGCCGAAAGTACAGCAAGTCGTCAAGGAAATGTTCGGCGGCAAGGAACCGCACAAGGGCGTCAACCCCGATGAAGTCGTGGCCGTGGGCGCTGCGATTCAGGGCGGCGTGCTTGCCGGCGACGTGCATGACGTGCTGCTGCTCGACGTGACGCCGCTTTCCCTGGGCATCGAAACCCTGGGCGGCATCATGACCCGGCTGGTCGATAAGAACACGACCATTCCGACCGAGCGAAAGCAGATTTTCAGCACGGCCGATGATAACCAAACCGCCGTTACAGTGAAGGTTTTCCAGGGCGAACGTCAAATGGCCGCCGACAACCGGCTGTTGGGTAGCTTCAACCTGGAAGGCATTCCGCCGGCCCCGCGCGGCATGCCGCAAATCGAAGTGAAATTCGATATCGATGCCAACGGCATCTTGAATGTCTCGGCCAAGGATCTTGGCACGAGCAAGGAGCAGACCGTCCGCATCGAGCAATCGAGCGGTATCTCGGAAGACGAGATTGAAAAGATGCGAAAAGACGCCGATGCCCACGCCGAGGACGACAAACGCAAGCGTGCATTGGCCGAACAACGCAATCAGGCCGACTCAATGTGCTGGCAGCTTGAAAAACTCCTCAAGGAGCAAGACGCCAAACTTGGCACGGCCGACAAGGATGCCGTCAACGCGGCCATTGCCAAAACCCGCGAAGCGGCCAAGTCGGACGATGTCGATCGCATCAAGGCGGCCGTCCACGAGTTGGAGCAGGCCTCACATGCTCTGAGCAAGACGCTATATGAGAAAGCAGGCCCTCAAGCGGCCCCCGGCGCCGCGACTGGCCCCGGCACAGCCGACACAGGTCCGAAACCCGCCGGCGGTGACGACGCTATCGACGCCGAGTTCGAGGTGAAAGAGTAAAAAACAAAGGGAGGAAGGATATATCTAACCACAGATGGACACAGATAAACACAGATGATCTGATTTCGTTGATTTTGAGATCGTTCTGCCGTGGAAAATCAAAGCATTGATTGAGCCTATTTCACGGAATTGACCCAACGATTTCAATGATTCCTTCAAATACAGATAATCTATTTTCGCAGAGTACTTATCTGTGTTTATCCGTGTTCATCTGTGGTTTTTCCTTTTCTTGAATCATGGCATTTCGATTCGACAAACTGACGCTGAAAGCCCAAGAGGCGGTTGCGCGTGCTCAGGAACTTGCTTTCGATCGCGGCCACGCCCAGATCGACCCGCTGCATCTATTGGCTGCGCTGCTGTCGGAAAACGACGGCATCGTCGGCCCGATCTTGGAGCAGATTGGAGTGAATCGAGGGCAATTGGACAAGATCGTTCAGGCGGAATTGGGGCACTTCGCCCGTGTTTCAGGCGGAGCGCCGCCCAGCGCCAGCCAAGAGCTGAACCGCGTTCTTGATGCCGCCCAACGCGAAGCCGATGCGATGAAAGACGAGTATGTCTCGATCGAACATCTGCTGCTGGCACTCGCTAAAGTCGATTCAAAGGCCAAAAACATCCTCAAGCTCAATGCAATCACCGAAAAAGAGTTGATGCAGGTGTTGCAGAAGGTCCGCGGCAGCGCCCGCGTAACCGACCAAACGCCGGAAGACAAATTCCAAGCGTTGCAGAAATACGGCATCGATCTGGTCGATCGCGCGCGCCAAGGCAAGCTGGATCCGGTGATCGGGCGCGACCAGGAAATCCGCCGCGTCATGCAAGTGCTTTCCCGCCGCACGAAAAACAACCCCGTTTTGATCGGCGAGCCGGGCGTCGGCAAAACGGCCATTGCCGAAGGGCTTGCCCTGCGGATCGTGGATGCCGACGTGCCCGAGAGCCTGAAAAACAAGCGGCTGATCGCCCTCGATATGGGCGCACTTATTGCCGGCACAAAATTCCGCGGTGAGTTCGAGGAGCGTTTGAAGGCCGTGCTGCGCGAAGTGACCGATGCCGGAAACGTCATTCTATTCATTGATGAATTGCACACCGTCGTCGGAGCAGGCAAGGCTGAAGGCGGGAGCGATGCCGCTAATCTAATGAAACCGGCGCTTGCCCGAGGCGAGCTGCGTTGCATTGGCGCTACCACGTTGGACGAATACCGCAAGTATATCGAAAAAGACGCCGCGCTCGAACGACGTTTCCAGCCGGTCATGGTCGGCGAACCATCGGTCGAAGACACGATCGCCATTTTGCGCGGATTAAAGCCTCGCTACGAAGCCCATCACAAGGGCGTTCGCATTAAAGATTCGGCTTTGGTGGCCGCGGCCAATCTTTCGCACCGTTACATTGCCGACCGTTTCCTGCCCGACAAAGCCATCGACTTGATGGACGAAGCCACAAGCCGTCTGGCGATGGAACTAGAGAGCGTGCCTGGCGAGATCGACGTGATCCAACGCCGCTTAGTGCAATTGGAACTGGCCGACCGCCAATTGGCCGACGAAACGGAAGACCACGCCAAGCAGCGTCGTGTGGAAGTTCAGGAGGAAATGGCTGAGCTTCGCAAAAAGCTAGTCGATCTTCGCGCGCAATGGGAACTCGAAAAAAGCGGCTTAGGCGACGTGCAACAAGTTCGCAAGCGGTTGATGGATGTCGAATTGCAAAGCAATCAACTTGCCGCCGCGATCAAGGAAAAACAATCCACCGGCATGCCGGTGCGCGAGGAAGACTACCAGAAACTCTACGAGTTGGATCAAGAGCAGAAGAAACTCTCTGCTCAAATCGACGCTTCCGAAGCCGAAAAACCCGAAACAACCGGCACACGGCGTTTGTTGCGCCGCGAGGTTGGCCCGGACGAAATCGCGGAAGTCGTCAGCGCATGGACCGGGATACCCGTTTCACGCATGATGGAAACCGAGCGGGCGAAGCTCCTAGTGCTCGAAGACCGTATCCACCAACGCCTCGTCGGGCAGGACGAAGCGGTTGAAGCCGTGGCCAACGCCGTGCGGCGTAACCGTTCCGGTTTGCATGACCCGAATCGCCCCATCGGCTCTTTTATTTTCCTCGGGCCTACGGGCGTCGGCAAAACCGAACTGTGCAAGTGCCTGGCCGAAGTGATGTTCGACAGCGAAGACGCCATGATCCGGCTCGACATGAGCGAATTCATGGAGCGGCACACCGTTAGCCGTTTGATTGGCGCTCCTCCGGGCTACGTCGGCTACGAAGAGGGCGGCATGTTGACCGAAGCGGTCCGCCGGCGGCCTTATTGCGTGATATTGCTCGATGAAATCGAAAAAGCCCATCGCGACGTTTTTAATATCCTGCTGCAAGTGCTCGATGACGGCCGTCTGAGCGACAACCAGGGCCATACGGTTGATTTCACCAACACGATCATCGTCATGACCAGCAACATCGGCAGCCAAGTGATTCAGGAGATTGCCAAGGAAGGCGGGAGCGAGCAGGAAATGCGTGATGCCGTGATGGAAACACTGCAAACCCGCTTCCTGCCCGAGTTCCTGAACCGTGTGGATGAAATCATGATTTTCCATCCGCTCGGACAGGAACAAATCCGAAAGATTGTCGAAATTCAAGTCGCCCGACTGCGCGAGCAGCTTGCGGCCAAGGGCGTTGCATTGGAAGTTACCAAGGCCGCGGAAAACGCGATCGCGGTCGAGGGTTACGATCCGACCTACGGAGCACGACCGTTGAAACGGGTGATCCAACAGCGCATTCAAAACCCGCTGGCGGTCGAAATGCTCAAGCAGGAATTCGGCGAAGGCAGCCGTGTGAAGATCGACTATGCCGACGGCGATTTCACATTTGAACGCGACGAGTAGACGGTCTGGCCAAGCTCTCTGAGGAATGTTCTCAGAAGGAACGTTGCCTAATGTTTCCCAGGACGGTTTTGGGTACTGTTTCCGAGAAAGACTCGAAAAACGAAGAAAGCCCGGCGGTCGCAAGTGACCATCGGGCTTTGACTTAGGATAGTAGCGGCGGTGGGATTCGAACCTACGACACGCGGATTATGATTCCGCTGCTCTGACCAGCTGAGCTACGCCGCCGTCCATTCGCCTTTTGAAAAGGCAAAATGTTGTTCGTTCTCTCTAAATTTACAATGCAAATGGCTGAACAGCAAGCCCCTCGGATAGATTGCCTATATTGCCACACCATTGGGATGGTGTACGGCACAATCCTGCCCGGGGCGGCTAAATCCACAAATGTAGGCGACCGTCGAGCATGTCGGGCAAGGCCCGGCCGACACAATCGCGAATCTGGTTCGGGTGGTATCGGGTGCTAAAGTGGCTGGCAATCACCAGTTCGTTGCGAAAGCGATCACGCCGCTCCAAAAGGTCGTCGAGATGCATGTGGCCGAACTTGTGGATTTTGTCCTTGCGATGTTTCGGGGCGACAAAGGTCAGCTCCATGATGAGCACTTCGGCCTCGAACATGGCGGGGCAGGCGTCCATGCCCGCCGGCGAACTGTCGCCCAAATAAGCCAATCGCGGCAAACGCACCTCTGTCGTTACGTCCGTACCGCCGAGCCGTAGATCGCGAATTTCGTGGCCGGCCAATCCCTGATACTCCGGCCTAAGTTTTCGCCGCCGCTCCCAAACCACGAAACCCAAAGACGGCACCGTGTGGGTGGTTGCCGAAATAGTGACCACTTGCTCGCGCGAAAGTTCGATCTCGTCGCCGGGATTCGCGGGCCGAAGCGTACAGGGCAAGCGTCCGCGGTCCATGCGGCTGAAAAGTCGCAGAATGCGTTCGGTCGGCTCGATGGCTGCCTCGGGCATGTAGATGACGGGCGGTTCCATCTTCAACATGCGACGCCGTGCCACGTAAACCGGCAGGGCAACGAGGTGATCCATGTGGGTATGCGAAACGAACCAGGTGGGAGTGCCCATGAACGACCAGGGCTGCGCGCCGAAGTCGAACCCGATTTTCAGCTCCGGAATGCGCCAATACGTTTGCACTGCCGCGCGCGAATAGCCTTCGATCGTGAGGTCTTTATGCGTGAGCGTTTTGACGGGAAGGTTGTTAATCATCGTGGTTGGTGGTTATTGATGTTTGCTTCGATAATGAACCGGCCGGTCAACTTGATTGGCCTGGATTTCGGCCTCCCGATGGTTGGCCTTGGCTCATTGGCTGTGCAAAGGTCAATAGTGCCTGGCGGTTCTTGGAATTAACGGCTACTAGCCATCCATTATTTATCACTAGCGCCTTCGTACTCATCAACATTCGAGAAATCGACCGGGCCGGCGTTGTGCAGAGCGGGCAAAACCCAAATTTCGCCGAAAAGCGCATTTTGCTCCACTCGGATATTGTGATGGCGCACAAGCTCCAAAATAGCGAGGAAAATGCCCACCAATTTTGATTTGTGCATGCTGGGATCGAACAAATCACGAAAGGCCAAGCGCCCCTGTTCGATCAATCGGGCATGGATACGGCTCATGTGAACGTGGATCGGCGTGTCGTCGTAAACGATGTTCGACGGCCGCGCGGCCTCGGTCTCGCGCATAATGCGGCCAAAAGCGCTGACCAAATCCCAAAGCTCCACTTCCTGGATCGGTTCGTCGGCCAAATCGCGTTCATGGCGAGGCACGTCGGTCGATAGCCGTGAAAAATGTTGCTGCCAATTGCGCCCGCGTTCCTCCAAAATGCTGGCGGCATCGCGGTATTTCTTATACTCCAACAAACGGCGAACCAGTTCTTGCCGCGGATCGTCGAGTTCGCTTTCGATCTCATCGCAGCGGGGCAGAACCTGTTGCGATTTGATCTCGATCAACCAACTGGCCATTGCCAAGAAATCGCCGACGGCACTCACGTCTAGCTGTTCGAGCAGGGCGAGATATTCGAGATACTGGTCGGTAATCACGGCGATGGGAATATCGACGATCTCCACCTCGTGCTTGCGCACCAAGTAAAGCAGAAGGTCCAAGGGGCCTCGAAAAACGTTCAAATCAACGCGAAAGTCGATCACAGGCAAGGTTTGGTGTGTCTAGTTATAAAAGGAGTAATTCTGTAGTCTAATGGGTTGCAGGTTCGCCGGGGAGAGGCGGGCAAGACACCCCCCAATGCGGCATAAACCGCAAAGCCGCTATTATCACTTTCGACCACCAAGGCTACCTAACTTGAAAAACACCGTTGTGGGGGGTGACGTCCGGCTCCTTGTCCCTTGTGAAAAGGGCGGTTAGACTGTCGGATGAGCAATTTTACTATCTCCAGGGGAGACGTAAGGAACGTGTCAAACGAACAACTTTGGGCGCCATGGCGGTTGGGATATATCTTGGGGGATCGGACGATTACGAATCCCCATGATTCCCGCGAACTTTTACCCGGCGCCGATCCCGAATGCTTTTTATGTCAAGCCGCATCGGCAGGCAACGACAATCAACGAATGGTCGTCGAACGGAGGAAACATGCGGTGACATTGTTGAACCGATACCCTTACAATAACGGTCATCTTTTAGTTGCTCCGCTCCGACATCTGGCCCGGCTCGATGAACTGGAATACGAAGTGCAATCGGAGATATTTCAAACAATCACCAAAATGACGGGCATCCTTGAAAAGGTACTCAATCCCCAGGGTTTCAATGTCGGGTTGAATCTTGGCCGCGCGGCGGGAGCGGGCGTGCCGGGACACTTGCACTGGCACATTGTTCCCCGTTGGATTGGCGATACGAATTTCATGCCCACCGTTGCCGGCGTGCATACAATTCCCCAATCGCTCGAAGCCTTGTGGGATTTATTGTCGACGGAACTTGGAAAACATTGAGTTATCAATTATCAGAGCGAAGCCCCGAGCGGCTTTTATCAACCACTAGCCACGAAGCTGTTTGTAATGAACGAAGTACCTTCTCCAGAACACGAACCTGTCGAGCAAAACAAGCCCTTCACGATTGAAGTGGCGGAACGTGTGCGGCGTTTGCCGCCGTATCTGTTTGCTCAGATCAATCGGTTGATGTACGAAAAGCGCAGGTCGGGCGCCGATGTGATCGACCTTGGGATGGGCAATCCCAGCGATCCGCCCCAAGATATCGTCATCGAAAAACTGGCCGAGGCGGCCCGCGATCCTAAAAATCACGGCTATTCGCCTGCCCAAGGCATCATGAGCTTGCGTCGCGAAGCAGCCGCTAAGTATTTCAAATGTTACGGCGTCCGGCTTGATCCGCAGCGTGAAGTGATTTCATGCCTTGGATCGAAAGAAGGTTTCAGCCACATGTGTTTGGCGTTGGTCGGCCCCGGCGACACGGCAATCGTGCCGGCCCCATCCTATCCCGCGCACTTGTACGCAGTGGCGATGGCGGCCGCCAACGCGATCGTGCTGGAAGTCACCGACGTTGAAAAGTTGTTGAAGAACATCGACTACACCTGCCGGCATTTGGTGCCGTGTCCGAAGCTATTGGTGGTCAATTATCCGCATAATCCCACAACAACCGTGGTTGGGCCTGAATTTTACGTCGAGGTCGTGAAGCTGGCCAAGCGTTACGGCTTCATGGTCATCAGCGACTTGGCCTATGCCGACGTTACATTCGACGGCTACAAAACGCCGAGCTTTTTGGCCGCGCCGGGCGCGATCGATGTGGGCGTTGAACTGACCACAATGAGCAAGGGCTATAACATGGCCGGCTGGCGCGTGGGATT
The DNA here is from genome assembly GCA_964458015.1 of uncultured Planctomycetaceae bacterium. GTDB lineage: Bacteria > Planctomycetota > Planctomycetia > Pirellulales > Thermoguttaceae > CAYWGR01. Next base: position 5,835 of record CAYWGR010000134.1, on the reverse strand, counting down.
TGCCGCGGGCAATGCCGAAATGCTTCGGGCGCTTTCGACGATCAAGGGTTACTACGATTATGGCATGTTTCGGCCCATCCAGATTGCAGCCATCATGGCGTTGCGACATACAGACGCCGCGGTCGAGGCTCAGGCGGCGATTTACCAGCGCCGCCGCGATGTGCTTTGTGAAGGGCTGGAACGCATCGGTTGGCCAATCGAACGACCCAAGGCCAGCATGTTCGTTTGGGCGAAAATGCCCGAGCCGTGGGCGTCTCAAATGAATTCGCTCGACTTCGCCATGAAGCTGCTCCAAGAGGGGGACGTCGTCGTAAGTCCCGGCGCCGGCTTCGGTCCCGCCGGCGAAGGATATCTTCGTTTGGCATTAGTTGAAAACGAAAACCGGCTCCGTCAGGCTGTACGGCAAATTGGACGCTGTTTGGGAAAATAGAATCGGGCGTCAAAGGTGTGGATTAAGTGCTAGATTTACATGATTGGGCTTCCAGTTCGATCTCTAGCCCCCAGATCCATGCATTCCGAACAATTCCAACTTCACGCCGATATTGAACAGAGCCATTGGTGGTTTGTCGCCCGCCGGCAGATCCTTTGCCGCTTGGCCGCCGAGGTGTTGCCGCCCTCGAAGGATTCGGTCGTTGTTGATATTGGATGCGGCACGGGCGGCAATATCGCAGCGTTGGCCAATGATTACCGTTGCATCGGAATCGACACGTCGGTCGAGGGCATTGAACTAGCGCGTCGACGTTTTCCCCAAGTGCAGTTTCTTACGGGCCAAGCGCCTGCCGATCTGGGAGAGCTGGCCTCCCAGGCTCGTTTGTTTTTGTTGACGGATGTGTTAGAGCATATCCAAGACGACTTCGCCATGTTCTCCTCGCTCTTGGCGGCATCCAGCCCGGGCACGTATTTCCTTGTTACCGTGCCCGCCGACGAATCGCTCTGGAGCGAGCACGATGAATCGTTTGGCCATTATCGCCGCTATGATCGAGCCCGGTTCGAGGGCGCCTGGGCAGGACTACCCGTAACTACGCTATTGGTTTCCAATTTCAACACGCGGTTATTGCCCATTATTAAACTCATTCGGGCAAAGAACCAATGGCGCGGCCATTCGGGTGGGAAGGCGGGCACGGATTTTTGGCTGCCGATAAAACCGATCAATCAATTGTTGACAGCAATTTTTGCCGGCGAATCGAAGCGACTGATCGCCTGTAGTCGGGGGAAAAAACAAGGCTATCACGCCGGCGCTAGCTTGATTGCCCTCTTACGTCGCGAAACTGGACCGATTGCCATCCGTACCAAGCCGGGCAACCTCCCCCCCGATCATTGTTAAGCCAAATCTGCGGCCTCTTTCTACATATTCTTGCGCAGATGGTAATGTCCACAATCATTCCGTGGTGAGGGAAAATGGGAAAAGGGAAAAACGGGAATGTTTGAAATTGTGTGAGAATTTCCCCTTAAGATAACTCGTTTCCCTTTTTCCCCTTCCCCGTTTCCCCTCTTTTCACGGAATCTAAATGCTATATCGGTTTTCAATATCCCAGAAAAGTGTTAATATGCAAACTCTGGGCGGTATGTACGCTATAAACTCTTTTTCAGGCTAACTGGTCGGCCAAGCCGTTTGTCGTTAGAATAAGAGGGCGTTACCGGTGCGCGCATAAAAAAATGAGGGTGCTTGCTCGCCGGTACAAGACCACCCTCACTTGAGGCTGCCCGAATACCGCAATCTGTTAGGATTGCAGCTTTCGGAGACCCGCAGCCGTAAGTGTCTATCGGGTCAATTCGCAGCAAGACTTTAGATCCCCTGAAACGAACGGCGATAAACATCGCCGGCAACCTTATGTCACGAATAGCAAAACTTGCCCTGGAAGACGGAACTGTATTTGCCGGAAGGGCTTTCGGCGCCGATGGCGAGGTCGATGGAGAGGTTTGTTTCAATACGTCGATGACCGGATATCAGGAAATTCTTACCGATCCCAGCTATCGCGGACAGATTGTGACGATGACCTATCCTCAAATCGGCAACTACGGCATCAACGCCGAGGACGTGGAAAGTCACAAGCCGCACTTGGCAGGTTTTATCGTGCGCGAAAACAGTCGCCGCGTTAGTAATTTCCGCGCCGATGGCGATCTCGACAGCTATCTGAAACGTTGGGGCATCGTGGGACTCGAAGGAATCGACACCCGCTCGCTCGTGCGGCGGTTGCGAATTCAAGGAGCCATGAAGGGCGTGCTATCATCTACCGATCTTGATGATGCCCGGCTCGTGGCCAAGGCCAAGGCCAGTCCCGGATTGGTCGGCCGCGATCTGATCAAAGAGGTAATGCCCGATAAACAAATTGAATGGCACGAGTCGCTAAGCCGGTGGGTCAGCCTCCACGAGGCCGAGTACCCCGCGCCCACGGCCGACTCGCCGCATGTCGTGGCGTTGGATTACGGCATGAAATGGAATATCGCTCGTCACTTATTCAGCATGGGTTGCCGCGTGACTATTTTGCCGGGCACAGCCACGGCTGACGACGTGTTGGCCCAGAAGCCCGACGGCGTCTTCCTATCGAACGGCCCCGGCGATCCGGAACCGTTGACCTATGCACAGCAAACGATCCGCGGGCTGTTGGGTAAAAAGCCGATTTTCGGCATTTGCCTCGGACATCAATTGCTGTCGCTGGCCTGCGGCGCAAAAACCTACAAATTGAAATTCGGACATCGTGGCGCGAATCAACCGGTGATGAACAACGCCACGGGCTGCGTCGAAATCACCACGCAAAATCATGGTTTTGCCGTTGAAGCCGATTCGCTGCCCAGCGATCTCGAAGTGACGCACATGAATCTGAACGACAACACGATCGAAGGCGTTCGGCATCGCACATTGCCGGCCTTTAGCGTGCAATATCACCCCGAGGCTTCCGCCGGCCCACACGACAGCAGTTACCTGTTCGGCCAGTTCCGAGAACTGTTGGGGTAAGGTCTTTTCGATACACAGGCCTGCTGCAGAAAGGTTGAGAGATTGTCCGCCTTTGTGTCTCCCCTCGCCCGTTTACGGCATAGGGGCAGGAATCAGCGCGGCATGATTCCCAATGTCTGCCGATCAATTGTGTTTATAGGCTGAAAGACCGCAGGACGGGTCGAGCAAAGCGATAGCCTGCCATTTTTCGAGGAATTTCACGCGAGCCGACGCTTCGCTACGACCGACCCTGCCGAAAACGGATCAGTCCTGCATTCGTGGCCCCCTTCTTGTCAAACCGAAACCGGTAAGCTAGACTCTACGAAGCAGTGCCTGGAGGGTACGCGAATGGTTAGCAGCCTGACTCGAAATCAGGTGCCGGGTAACCGGTTGAGGGTTCGACTCCCTTGCCCTCCGCTTAACGTAAGTCATTCAGAAGAAAAGGTTTCCGTCGATACGTCGGCAGAAGCCTTTTTCGTTTCTTGGACCTGTTGGGAGTGATTGTTGCCAAAAGTGTTGCCAGATTCCCAATTTTGACCCCAAACTTCGTCAGCAACGCTGTCGGCATCCATCGTTACATAGTACTTCAAAGTGGTGGCAATCTCGGCATGTCGCATCAACCGTTGCAATGTGACGGACCTGACCCGTGGTGCCCAGCGGGTGCCGAAGGATCGGCGTAAATCATGGCAACTGGCAAACTTCTTGACGGTGGTGGCAACCAGCTTCCCATCAACCCTCTTTCGTTTTTCAACGGTGGCAACCACCACCCCCGCCTTTTTGCCGATCTTGGACACAAGACGGCATATCCGCTTGGGGGTAATCGGGGTATGGGTTCGCAACCCATTCAACTTGAACACCCGGCCATGTCGGTCAGCTTCTGGAGTTTCCAGAAGCAGTTTATAGAAGTCTTCCGTCATAGGCAACCGCTCATCTTTTCGAGACTTCTGCGCGGCAGCGTCGATACGGAAGGCGGGACGACGACCGGTTAGGTCGATAGCGAAAGGGGAATCTTCGTCCCAAGAAAGGATCAAAGATTCTTCCAGCCGCAACCCCCCAAGAAACAAACCACGTAGAAAATAGATCCAAGCGGACGAATCTTCTGGCCGGGTCTTGGGAACTGCTGCAATCATCCGGTCAAACTCCTCACCAGTAACCGCCCTCGCCCGTGCCCCACCGGCCCGTGGGATGACCATCTTGGGAACCGCTGGCAAAAGCCCCACCTCAACACCCCAAGACAACGACGCTCGTAGGTGGCGCAGAGTTGACCCTATGGTCACTTCCCCCATACCATCCTCACGCAACTTGGCCTGAAAATGGCTGATTGTCTGCGCGGTTAGCTTAATTAGCCGGTCGGGATTTAAGACCCTTTCCAAGTGATTTGCGGCCGACTTGAAAGCATTCCGAGTCTTCGGCGAAAGAGTCGGCAGTTTCTCCGTTTCATACCGACTACGGAAATCTGCCCAAGTCAACTTTGATGGTAGGAACCAGCTTGCCGACAAGCAATGCACGCGCCCTATCGTGCGACACACTGTTGCCAACACTGTTGCCAAATCGCGCTTTCGCAGGGTGTGGAAAAAGAAGCACCGCGAATACGCGCCCCTCGATTTGTCGAGAATTGCGCGGTTTCGCGGTGTATACGCACAGTGTACGCCAGTATAGGTCGGACTCGAAATCAGGTGCGGCGCAAGCCGTTGAGGGTTCGACTCCCTTGCCCTCCGCTTTAGAGGGGTGTCCAAGCACTCCCGTTCTCGCAGGAAATGACCTAAACACTTATTCAAAAAAGGATTACGCCGACACCAGCGAGAATGGAAAAGATCAGGCGGGAACGTCCAGCGCCGCATTTAGCGCCTCAACAGCGCCGCATTTAGCGCCGCCCTCTGAAGCCTCTCAGGACGCATCTTTGCAGGTCCTGATGTCTGCTTGGCCGTATCTCGGGCCAGACGCCAAACGGAAGATTATGGCAATCATTCGCACCGAGGATGAGAAGCTCAGAGGTCGGCAAGATGCTCTGGGCAACTGACAAATGCTCCCCAAACCAGTGAATGCAAGAACGTGAGATCAGATGTGGTACATCTGCTCATTCGGCTGCTTCGTGCGTTCCAGCAGATCGGCGAGGGTGATCCCGTCGAGCACTTTCTGTTGCGCGGCAGCAGCTTCTTTCCAAACTCTGGACAGAACGCCGACGACGGGAGAATCGGGCAAGGTGATGGGACTGCGGTTGCCCTCGTCGCACGGGCCGTCAATGACCTCCATGACCCGTCCAAGCCGGATTCTCTCGGGCGGAATCAGGAGTTGATACCCGCCCGACGCCCCACGAACGCTGGCCACAAGCCCGGCACCCTTCAATTGCAGCAAAATCTGAACCAGGAACCGTGGCGGCGCACCGTGACGCTCGGCAATCTTACGAATCTGAACCGGCTCACCCGACTTGTACTGCAACGCCAGTTCCAACATGGCAATACAGGCGTATTCTGTCTTGGCGGAGATTTTCATGGGTGGCCTTTGCTGCAATCACCACAATTATAACTCCGCTAGTGAACATTGGCTACAACACTACCGCCATAGCGTTGCATTAACCCACTAATGGGGGGCGATACTACTTCTCTAACTCCGTGGCTCGCGGGAAAAGGATGTTGTTTTCCAGGTGGATGTGCTGGTGCAGGTCGGCCTCCATACGCTGCAATTCCTCATACATCGCGCGGAACGTCGGGCAAGCATCCGTGGGCAGGGCATAGTCGCATGTGACTTCTCGAAGACTTGCCAGCGCCCTGCCCGCGCTTTCGTGCTCGTACTCCATCTGTTGGATTGGATGGCAAACCGATCCGCAAGGAGCCGACAACATCGGCAGTCCTTGCTGAGCGCGTGCCTCGGCGGTCGTGATGAAGGGAAACAGCACCTGC
>CAYWGR010000133.1:0-16028 GCA_964458015.1 uncultured Planctomycetaceae bacterium | reverse complement strand
AAGCTCACATTCACCGAGGCGGACCAGGGGACTCCCGCTCTCGAGTGCCTCCGCGAGCAATTGATCGGCTACGGGAAAGTCGTGCCCGGGCTGCGATGGCTTTATTGCATGAAAAAGCGGGACGATCACATTGTCTTCGGTCTAGACATCGGTTTCGGTGATGCGGAACGGTTCGAACAACCGGCAAAACCAGGCGAGATCTACGAAGACGCATCCACGCAATTCGGGAAAATGTTCGATCAAAATCGCCCCTTTACGGATGGCTCTTCTTCGGACAAGTGGGGTACGTTCGTCTCGGCTTGCGTGCCTGTGTTCAATCAGCACACGGGCAAACCGTTGATGTTGATCGGCCTCGATATCGAGGTCAACGACTGGAATGCGAGGCTCAATGCCGCTCGTCGCGGCCCAATCCTGGTCACGCTCGCCATGATCTTGATTCTCGCGGCAGGCATTGTTCTCATTCGTCGATGGAACCGCCAGCGAACGCCGGACTCCCTAAAACTCAAGGCATGGATCGTTGTACCGGTTGCCCTGGCTTCGTTAGCCGTATTGGTTTTCCTGGGCGTTTATGAATATCGAGGAGCCATCGAGGAAACACACCGAAACATGCTTCGTTTCACGGAGCAAGCCAGTGCGGAATGCGATCAGTACATGAATGCGGAACTTCAGTTGCTAAAATCACAAATCGATCATATCGACAATAATCGCGAACTGCTCCATGCATGGGAAAGCCGCAATCGGGCGGAACTGACTGCATTGTCCCAACATATTTTTGAAGAACTGAAGCAGAAGTACAAAATCACGCATCTCTATTTCATCGAACCGGATCGCACCTGTTTCCTGCGGGTGCATGAACCGGCTCGCCACGGCGATCGCATCAACCGCACCACAATGGCAACGGCGGCTCGAACCGGCGAAGACGCCTGGGGAACTGAACTGGGGGTCTTGGGCGCCAGCACCCTGCGTTATGTGCGACCCTGGAAGCAAAACGGCAAGATCGTCGGATATCTGGAGCTGGGCGTGGAGGTCGGCCTGCTGGTCGATCAATTGGCCCAGGTTTCCAACGCGGAGATCCTAACGGTCATCCACAAGAAGTACTTGACGCGGAAACGCTACGAAAGCGGGCGAAAAACATTCCATCTGGATGGCCGCTGGGATGACTATCCGGATTATATTGTTGTCCATCAAACGGCTCCCGACCTGACCGGCGCCGTGATGCGTCAATTTATTCACCTCAAATCCTCTCCGTCGAGAATCGACGTTTTCGACACGAAACAAAACGACCAACGACTTGCCTGCGGAGTGATTCGTCTGCCGGACGTGCTGGGGCGCAATATCGTCAACCTGGTTTTCGTTCGTGACATTACGGCCCAAACCAAAGCCGCGCGAAACTCGCTTCTTTGGAGCATGTGTTTGGCGGCCGTAATGATTGGCGCCATTATGATGCTGCTTTGGTCGATCACCGGCGCCGCGGAAAAACAATTGAACGATGCCTTTGCCACGATTCATGCCAGCCGAGAACGTTTCGCTCAAGTCGCCGAAACCAGCGGTGAAATGATTTGGGAGGTTGGCGCCGACGGTTTGTATACTTATGTCAGCCATACCTGCGAATCCTTGATCGGATATCGCGAAAGCGAACTCGTCGGAAAGCTTCATTTTTATGATCTGCATCCCGAAAAAGGACGCGATGAGTTCTTTCGCCGTATTAACGAGTTGGCGGAACGAAAAGAGCCGTTCAAGGATCTGCATAAACCGGTGATTACCAAGGACGGACGTATCCTGATGACGCTTTCCAGCGGCGTTCCCATTCTCGATGCCGATGGAACTTTGTTGGGCTACCGTGGTTCGAGCAAGGATATTACTGAGCGTCAGCAGGCCGAAGACGATTTGATATTTGCCAAAGCCGAACTTCAGGAATATGTCACCGCCTTGGAGTTTTCGAATCAAGCTCTCCAGGAAGCAAACAGGTTGGCGGAAGCCGCCACACGCGCCAAGAGCGAGTTTCTCGCCAATATGAGCCACGAAATCCGGACGCCCATGACGGCCATCCTGGGCTATGCCGACATCATGCTGGAGGAAGAAGTCGGCAGTGGAATACGGGAATACGTCGAAGTCATCAAGCACAACGGCAAGCATTTGCTGGATCTTGTCAACGACATTCTCGATCTCTCCAAAGTCGAGGCGGGCAAGATGCAGATCGACTCGATCCGTTGCTCGCCCGTCGAATTGCTTGATGAAGTCATCTCGCTGATGCGCGTCCGCGCCGATGCGAAGCATCTGAACCTCAAGACGGAGCTTGTCGGCCCCACGCCGGAAACCGTGCTGACTGATCCGTTGCGTTTGCGGCAGATCTTGGTCAATCTGGTGGGCAATGCCATTAAATTCACCGATGAAGGCGAAGTTCGGCTGACGGCGGAGCTTACGGGCGCAGGCGGCAACGCTCGGCTACGCATTAATGTCATAGATACCGGAATCGGCATGAATCAAGAGGAGATTGCAAGACTGTTTCAAGCCTTCACCCAGGTTGACAATTCCGCCACTCGAAAATTCGGCGGCAGCGGCATGGGGCTCTTTATCAGCAAACGATTGGCCGAAGTATTGGGCGGTACGATCGAAGTGCGGTCGAGCCCCGGAAAGGGAAGCGCCTTTTGCGTTACCGTTGATCCGGGACCGCTCGAAAACGTGCGAATGCTTCCGGCAGGCTGGACCGCTTCGGGACTTTCGTCGGATTCCGCATCGGCTCTCGACCACAAGATCGCATTGCAAAGCCGCGTTCTTTTAGTTGAAGACGGCTTGGACAACCAGCGGCTTATCCGCCTGCTGATTAAGAAGGCCGGCGGCGAGGTGGTCGCCGTCGAGAACGGCAAGCTTGCGGTGGAGCGAGCCATGGCCGCGTTCGAAACCGGCGAATCGTTTGATGTCATTCTCATGGACATGCAGATGCCCGTCATGGACGGCTATACGGCCACCCAGCATTTGCGCGAGTGGGGCTATGCCGGCCCCATTGTCGCTCTTACGGCGCACGCCATGGACCACGACTGCCAGAAATGCCTTGATGCCGGCTGCGATGACTACACCACCAAGCCGATCGACCGTCAGAAATTGCTTGCGACCATTGCCTACTGGACCGACCGCGGTAAATCGCAACAGCATTCCGCAAATCCGTTTTGCGATCAAGGGCTGACAAATAGGATTGCCTTAAGATAATGGCCATCTAGTGTAGTGATTCATAATTGTGGGATCGTATTAAAAGCCGCTTATTGAGTGCCACTGGCTTTGCCAGTGCCGGCCGCCGTATGAAATCACGCGGAATCCCACACTGGCAAAGCCAGTGGCACTCAATGAATAAACTCCCAACAGCGCGAATCACTACACTAGGATTCCGCCCCAGGTCTTCGTTCTCATCGACTTTGGCATCGGCAACTGCAAGCCCGCACCACGACGCGATTTTTTTGCTCTGGACATAGAATCGGCAGAATTGTAGTTTTAGCATATTAGTTGCATCTTGATCGAAGCTGCAAAGTCTGGGCAATCTGTGGTAAGTCGGTTGGCGGATTCCAGATCGTCGTTGCAGTCCGTAAGAAGTTGGGTCAATTAGGATGGGGTATGCGCCTCGTTTCTCGGCGCATGGCGTTTCACCATCTTAGGGCTCTTCTCGCGGACTGCCGGTTGAATTGATGTTCTGTATTTAACGGCAGACTAATGAGACTTACCAAGGATCGCGTCGTTTACTGTTTATGGTGGTTCAGCGCAGCATTTCTGATCTTTTGTTGCGGTATTGCCTCCGAAAAGTACCGCCTTCTGCCTTCCCGCATGCTCTCTCAAGCGGCAGCAGGATATCGGAAATTGCAGGCAATGGTCATTCCCCCAGAAGTATCCGAAGCTACAAGATTCATCGTACCTATCTGCGACCAAGATCTTGCCCCGCAAAGGGTGATCAATACCACGAAATCAAGCCAGGGCTTGAATCTTGTGGAGTGCATGTTGGCTGGCAAGGCATTGTCGGTGAAGGTCGTCGACATGAATGGCAACGATGTGCATCAATGGGATATCGACTGGTTTAAGATGTGGGGAGATGCCAAGCATCTATCTGCGGGTAGAGTCCCAAAAGAACGGCCTGGCACTCAAGTGCATGGGGCGTTCTTGCTGGAAAACGGCAACCTGATATTCAACTTCGATCACCTGGGATTAGTATGTTTGGATTTTGACGGAAAGATTGTCTGGCGATTGCCCTATCAAACACACCATACCGTTAATAGGGATGATCAAGGCAATCTTTGGGTTTGCGGGCAGAAGGATCGTGTGGAATCTGATACACGGCTACCGAATTGGAAGCCGCCATTTACGGAAGACACGATTTTAAATATCTCTCCAGATGGCAAAATCCTCAAGGAATGGTCGGTTATCGATCTTCTCCAAAAAAACGGCTACGAGGGCTTGCTCTATATCAATTCGGACATCCGGCCCCCGGTGTTAAGCGGTGATGTGTTGCATCTTAATGATGTCGAGCCATTTCCTGCCCGCCTCGAAGAAGGTTTTTTCCGAAAAGGCGATGTGGTTGTTTCTCTGCGCAATACCAATACGATTTTTGTTTTTAATCAAGAGACGGAAAAAATCACGTTTGTTTCCACAGGGCGTTTTATACGACAGCATGATCCCGATTTTGTCGATGGCAATACCATTTCCCTCCTCGACAACCACAATGTCGCTTCGGAAACAAGCCGTTTAAAAAGTCGCATTCTATTTATTTCGGCTCCGTCCGGAACGATCGAAACCTACTACGAAGGAACGCCTGAGCATCCTTTTTACACAATGATCATGGGCAGGCATCAATGGCTTACCAACGGCAATCTTTTGATTACGGAATCAACTCGCGGTAGGCTGTTTGAAATTGACCGGGATAAGAACACCATTTGGCAGTACAAAAATATCATCGATGAGACCAAGGGAAATGTTGCGATCATCGAAGGAGCAACCCGGCTGCCCCCTTCTTATGCCGCTCTCTTCTCCGGTTCAAACCGTACAACAGGCAAGAATTCCACGTCACACAATTAACAGGGAGGTTATACACAAGTGGCACGACATTCCGTATTGCTCATTATTGTCTTTATGTTCATTTTTGTCGGCCTTTCTCCGCAACCCGCCCAGGCGTACATCGGCCCTGGTACGGGCATGTCGGCGGTCGGCATCTTTCTCGCCGTCTTGATGGCGTTCATCTTCGCTGTTATCGGATTCGTCTGGTATCCTGCCAAACGTCTGCTGCACGCATGTCGAAAACGGTTCGCCGCCGAGAAAGGTGAAACGCCAAGATGAGTTCGTGGATCGCTGCCGGATTTCTCGTTGCCGGGTTTGCGCTATTCGTCAAGTTGTTCGGCTTGATCGGAAACAGTCGAAAAGTGATCGCTGTCTCTCGGCGTTCCCTTAACATTGTCCGCACGGTCAGCTTGGACGACAATGCCAAGGAGGCGCTCTTACAGGCATGTTCTTTGCAATTGTTGCGGCTGGCTATCCTGATTGCCCTTGGCACAACGGCGGCCATTGCCGCCCCGTTGGCGATTCTATGGGCTTGCGAACAACTTGGTCTGATTTCGCTAAGATCCGTCGGGCATGTCACCGTTTCACCGGTTTTTTTGATTTCCAGCACGATAGCCATCCTGATTCCGTTGGGATACAGTCTTCGACGAAGAACGCCACGCGACTTCAAGCCATCCGACATGGCGAATAATTATCCTGCACTGGATCGAATTTTGCACCGCATTGCGTTTCAGACTCCGTCGGCGCAGCTTGCTATAGCCGATATGGAAGACCGACTTTTTGCAAAGCCGCTTGCCGAATGCACGGCTGAGCGACCGGTATTCATCACGGGCTTGCCGCGAGCCGGCACAACCATGTTGCTGGAATGTTGTGCAGGGATGCAGGAATTCGCCTCTCATTGTTATCGCGATATGCCCTTTGTCTTAACACCCTGTCTTTGGAACCGTTTTTCCGCACGTTTTCGACACAGCGACTCGCTCCAAGAGCGCGCCCACGGCGATGGGGTATTGATCAACTCAGATAGCCCCGAGGCACTGGAAGAAGTCGTCTGGCAGACTTTTTGGCGCAAGCATTATCAACAGGATCGAATACGGCCGTGGCAAGCCGAGGAGAGCGAGGACGCCGACGAGTTTGCCGATTTCTTCCAGGCACATATGCGCAAAATCGTTTACGTGCGTCGCGGCGAGCATAATGCCGCGAGATACCTTTCGAAGAACAACCTCAACATCGCCCGCACTTCCTTGCTGCGCAGATTATTCCCAAACGCGGTCATTCTGGTTCCGTTCCGCGAGCCTTTGCAGCACGCGCAGTCGTTATTGCGGCAACACCGCAATTTCCTCGACATCCATCGAAAAGACCCGTTTGCCTCGGATTATATGCGGGCCATCGGTCATTACGATTTCGGCGAGAATTTGCGGCCAGTTGATTTTGACGGCTGGTTCGACCGTCGGGAATCCGAACATCCCGAAACGTTAGGTTTTTGGCTCGAATACTGGGTGGCCGCATACCGCCACCTCCTCGATCAAGAGAATGCCGAAATTCATTTTCTCGATTATGATGCAATGTGTGCCCATCCCCAGCGAGGTTTGCGATTGGCCGCTGAATTGATCGGCTGTCGCGAACCATCCTCGCTATTGGCCGCTGCCGACCAAATACATCCCGCACGATCCAGATTGGTGATCGCAGGAACGATACCCAAGGCCGCTTTGCAAGAGGCCGGTCGAATTCATGCGACCCTGCAGGCGCGAGCTCTGGCAATGGGTGATTCCGCGCTGCATCATCCACTAGTCTTGCCGGCATCCCACAGACGCTCCATCGCGGCGTGACTCTCCGGGGCGTATTGCATACCCGCGATGCAATCGGCATGTTGTTATTGCTATAGACACATAATCCGTAAAAATGTAGCTTCTTTAAGGTGCTTATTGTCACATCAAGACTGTAAGTTTGGGCAATTTGAGGCAAGTCGGTTGGCGGATGCCCAGGGGAATTGTCGTCTGTGGGAGGTCAAGCAAGGCCGGATGCGGTGATATTGCCGTTTTACCGGCGTTCGCCAATTCTTTAGTCTGAATGCTTTCCGCAGGCATTTCGTTTAATTCCATTTTGTATTAAAACGGCGGAATGATGAGACTTGCCAAAGACGGTGCTGCCTACTATCTATGGTGGGCCAGTGTGGTTTTTATAGTTTTTTGTTGCGGTTTGGCTTCCGAAAAATACAGGCTTTTCCCCTCTCGCGTTCTATCGGTTGCCGCGGAGGGGTATCGGAAGCTGCGGAATTCGATGTTTCAGCCAGAGACATCCGATGCCACGAAATTCATTCTTCCTAGCGCTCGTGGAAATACAGCGCCGTGCAAGGTGATCAATGCCACAAAATCAAGTGTGGGATTAAATTTTGTCACCTGCATGACGAGCGGTGATGGCTTGCTCGTGAAAGTTGTCGATATGGACGGCAACGATATCCATAAATGGGATATCGACTGGTTTAAAATTTGGAGCGATGCCAAACATATATCGGCCGATATGATTCCCAAAGCGAGGCCTGGCACTCATGTACATGGGGCCTTCTTGTTGGAGAACGGGAATCTTATATTCAATTTTGAACATTTGGGATTGGCATGTGTGGATTTCGATGGAAAAGTTGTATGGCGATTGCCTTATCAAACGCATCACTCCGTCACCCGGGATGACCAAGGCAATCTTTGGGTTTGCGGTCAGAAGGAACACGTTGAGCCGAGTGCGCGGGTTCCATATTGGAAACCGCCCTTTACGGAAGAAACGATCTTGAATGTGACTCCCGAGGGGAAGATTCTCAAGGAATGGTCGGTTATCGATCTTCTGCTGAAAAATGGATACAAGGGGTTGCTTTATCTTGAGCCCCGCGAGAATATCATACCGACATTGAGCGGTGATATATTGCATCTTAACGATGTCGAGCCATTTCCCGCCCAATTCAAGGAAGGTTTTTTCCGAAAAGGCGACGTGATGGTCTCGCTTCGTAATATCAACACTATTTTTGTTTTCAATCAAAAAAACGACGAAGTCAAATTTGTTTCCACTGGCCAGTTTATACGGCAGCACGATCCGGATTTCATAGATGGCGATACCTTTTCAGTATTTGACAATCACAATGTCCCCACGGAAAAGGGGAAATTGCGAAGCCGTATTCTCCTTGTTTCGGCTCCGACAGGGACGGTGAAATGCTATTACGAAGGAACGCCGGAACAGCCTTTTTACACAATGATCATGGGTAAGCATCAATGGCTAACCAATGGCAATCTTTTAATTACGGAAACAGGGCGAGGAAAAGCGTTTGAAATCAATCGACAGAATAAAATCATCTGGGAGTATTACAACATTCTCGATGATCGCACCAAATCCGTTGCGATCATGGAGGAAGTGACGCGATTACCCCCTTCCTATACTACATTGCTCACTGGTTCGGGCCGCAAGTCGATTGAAAAGTCCATATCGACCAATAATTGACGTTTGCTTGGACAATGAAACGATCCGCTACTGTATCGCGTCGAATTTCCAACATTCCGGATAGGATTGATCGAAAACCACCGCCGCCTATCATTTTTCACGAGGTAAAACATGGATTTTCAATCGCGCCGCGACCGGCTGCGCAAGGCTTTCAAAACGGCAGGCATGGAAGCCCTGCTGGTAACCGACTTCACCAATGTCACCTATCTGACAGGCTTCACCGGCGATGACAGCTATTTGCTGGTTCGTCGGGATGGAGAGACGATTTTGAGCGATCCTCGCTACACGACCCAACTGGGCGAGGAATGCCCCGGCATGGATCTGCTTATTCGCCCACCGGGAGTCACAATGCTTCAGTCGGCAGTGAAGGCGCTGCGAGCCGGCAAAATCGGCCGCTTGGGCATCGAGGGCGATTCGATGACGGTCGGCTTGCGCGATCGGCTTGCTGAAAAAATGCCCAAGACAACGCTTTGCCCCACCTCGGGCATGGTCGAAAATCTAAGGGAAATCAAGGATAAATATGAGATCGCCCGGCTTCGGAATGCCGTAACGCAGGCGGAAAAAGCCTTCGAGGCGATGCGATCCTGGCTTCGGCCTGAAACGACCGAAAAAGAGGCCGCCGACGAACTCGAACACCAATGCCGGCTGTTTGGGGCTAAGGATGCGGCATTCCCCACCATTGTGGCAGTCGGCCCCCGCGCGGCTCTGCCCCATGCCACGCCGACGCACCAGCGTCTAGACGAGGGGGGCTTTGTCCTGTTCGATTGGGGGGCAAACGAGGGTCTCTACCGGAGCGACTAGACCCGGGTGCTGGTCTCCGGTAAAATCTCGCCGAAGTTTGAGCGGATCTACCACGTAGTATTAGAGGCCCAAACCCGGGCTATTGCTGCTATTAAGCCTGGGGTTTTGGCCAATGATGTCGATAATGTAGCCCGGTCGTTTATCGCCGATGCCGGTTTTGGTCGGCGTTTCCGGCATGGGTTGGGTCACGGTCTGGGCCTCATGGTCCATGAATCGCCGCGATTAGCCGTCAAAAACCAAACTGTTCTCAAGCCGGGAATGGTTGTGACGGTCGAGCCGGGCATTTATCTGCCCGACTGGGGCGGTATCCGCATCGAAGACGACGTGCTGGTGACTCGCACAGGATGCGACGTCCTCACGCATGTTCCCAAGCGGCTTGAAGATGTTGTGATCAGACAAACATGAGGGAGTCTATGAACTTGTCTTCTGCGTCTAGTCAGGACATTTTTGATGTCCGCAAAATTCGTCGTCTCGTCGAACTAATGAAAGAACACGACCTGTCGGAGATCGATCTCCAGCAGGGCGAAGTGCGTATCCAACTGCGACGCGCGGGCTTGGCCGTGCCGCCGATGATGACTGTTGCTCCGGTAGTCGCTGCACCGGTGTCGGCTGGTTCCCCGGCCTCTGAAGGCCACGTCCCCCCGGCTCAGGCCGTTAAAGCCGCTGCCGATAATGCCGTGGTTATCAAGAGCCCCATGGTGGGAACCTTCTACTCGGCTCCCGATCCTGAGTCGCCCTCTTTCGTTAAGGTTGGCGACCATGTCGGCCCCGAGACGACCGTTTGCATCGTCGAGGCCATGAAGGTTTTCAACCAAATTCCGGCAGAGCTCTCCGGCCGAATTGTCGCCGTATTGGCCGAAAACGGGGCGCCGGTCGAATTCGGTCAACCGTTATTCAAGGTTGATACGCAATCGTAGATGCGGTTTCCGGTCTTTGGAATCTAACCAGATGCGACATTCGTGCGGGAGAAGCAGTGTTTAAGAGAATTTTAGTCGCCAATCGCGGTGAAATCGCCCTGCGTATCTTTCGCGCCTGTCGCGAGTTGGGCGTCGAATCGGTCGCCATCTTTAGCGAGGCCGATCGTGGTGCAGCCTATCTCGATCTGGCCGATGAGGCCTACTGCGTTGGGCCGCCGAAGGCCGCCGACAGCTATTTGAAAATCGATCGCGTCATCAGCGCCGCCGAGATCGGCAACGTGCAAGCGATTCACCCGGGCTACGGTTTTTTGGCCGAAAATGCCCATTTCGCAGAAATATGTCGCAGTTGCGAAATCGAATTCATCGGGCCGACGCACGAAGCGATGGCGCTTGTCGGCGATAAAAACGCCGCTCGCAAGTTGGCAAAAGAGGTCAACGTGCCGACCGTGCCCGGCAGCGACGGTTTGGTCGAAGATGAAGCTCACGCCGTTACCTTGGCTCATCAGTTGGGATTTCCGATTTTGATCAAGGCCTCGGCAGGCGGCGGCGGACGCGGCATGCGCGTGGCCTTGAACGATTTGGCCTTGAAGGCCGCCATCCAGCAGGCTCAAGCCGAAGCCGAAGCCGCTTTCGGCAATGCCGATATCTATCTCGAAAAATATGTCGAGCATCCGCGCCACGTTGAAGTCCAGGTGCTGGCCGACAATCATGGGAATGTCGTCCATCTCTGGGAACGCGACTGCACCATGCAGCGGCGGCACCAAAAGCTGATCGAGGAAAGCCCCGGTCCGAAGCTCGATCCCCTAACCCGCAAAGCGATGTGCGATGCGGCCGTTCGTTTGGTTCGTGCCGCGAACTACACAAATGCCGGCACGGTCGAGTTCATCGTGGATCCCTCGGGCAATTACTATTTCATCGAGATGAACGCCCGCATTCAGGTCGAGCATCCCGTTTCAGAGATGGTAACAGGCATCGATTTGATCAAGGCACAAATTATGGTGGCTGCCGGCGAAAAACTGCCGTTCCGCCAGGAAGACATCGTGCAGCGGGGCGTTGCGATCGAGTGCCGGATCAATGCCGAAGATCCTGAGAAGCGATTCCGCCCCACCCCGGGCACCATCACGAAACTACGGATCCCCGGCGGATTCGGCGTTCGGTTCGATTCGCACGTCCACGAAGGCTACACGGTTTCGCCGTTTTACGATTCGATGATTGGGAAATTGATCGTCCACCAGCCCACGCGGCTTGAAGCCATCGCTTGCATGAAACGGGCCTTGAGCGAGTTGCACATCGAGGGCATCAAGACGACCATCCCGTTGCAGTTGAAAATTCTCGAAAACGCGGCATTCAACGATTCCAATGTCGACACCACGTTCATCGAACGTACATGGCAGAGTTGAAGAATCCGCGAAATTATTAATCGCTAGGTAGCTAATGAACCGAGGCCGACCATCGGGAAGGCCGGAAAATGGACAAAATATGCAGCGTAACGGACCATTATCAACCTAGACATCAATAAGTTTGGAATTCAATGACAATTGGCTGCGGGCCACAAACCGTTAGCCGCTAACCATTAGTTGTTCTCGGAGTTTTTCATGAGCAATACGTTATCCAGGCCGCCCCTTTTAGAGTCAAGTATTCGTCGTGTGGCGATTTTGTTCGCCGGCGGACCGGCTCCCGCGGCCAACGCCGTGATATCGACGGCAGCCGTGTCGTTTCTTCGCAATAACATCGATGTATGCGGCGTTTTGAACGGTTATTCGCATTTGGTCGAGTATAGCCCCGAGCATCCGATGGTTGAGGGCCGCGACTACATTCGCGTCACGCATAGCGTTTTGCGACGCACGCGCAACAGCCAAGGCATTCTGATCGGCACCGCTCGGACCAACCCCGGCAAAAACGTCTCGGAGCCGGCACACTTGAAAGATCCCGAGCGAACGGCCCCGTTGAAGACGGTTTACGAAGCCTTGGTTTCGATGAACGTCGATGCGTTGATTTCGATCGGCGGCGATGATACGCTCAAAACCGCCAACAAGTTCAAGCTCTACCAGGATCAACTGCCCGCCGGCAGCAAACGCATCCCGGTCGTTCATCTGCCGAAGACGATCGACAACGACTACATGGGCATCGACTTCACGTTCGGCTATTTCACGGCCGTCGAAGTCTTGGCCGGCGAAATTCGCAACCTCTTGGCCGACGCCGAGTCGAACCGCAGCTATTTCATGGCCGAGACCATGGGCCGCAGTGCCGGCTGGCTGGCTTACGGCGCCGCTATTGCCGGCGAAGCAAGCCTGGTGATTAGCGTTGAAGATATCACCGGCAAATACGAAGCGAGTGAGGAAATCACCGATCCGAAGTCGGGCAAGACCGTCATTCGTCGCGTCATGGATTTGGACGAAGTGGTCAAACGCATCGTTGCCACGATGCGAGTCCGTGAAGAAGCGGAAGGCAAGGAGTTCGGCGTCATCGTCATTGCCGAAGGGCTTGCCGAATTTCTGCCGCATAACCATATCGAAGGCGTGCCGCGCGATGAACACGGCCATATCGCCATCTCCAAGCTCGATCTGTGCCGCCTGTTCTCCGAACTGGTCGCCAAGGAATACACCAAACAGACCGGGAAGAAGCGAAAGATCACGGGCACCAAGCTTGGTTACGAATGCCGCTGCGCCCGCCCACAGGCGTTCGACGTGATGCTCGGCAGCCAACTCGGCGTCGGCGCCTATCGCGCCTTGGTCGAGAAACGGCTCGACGGCGTGATGGTTTCGGTTTCCGGCCAGTTGGATTTGAACTACGTGCCGTTCAACCAGTTGGTCGATCCCGCCACGCTGGTTACGGTTGTGCGTTATATCGAGCCCGGCAGCGACTTCCACCGCTTGGCTCGGTTCCTGGAAACCTACGTAAACGACTAAAACCGCGCTGGTTGGGTATCCTTAACGACTGTACGAACAAAGGCCCTGCGACGAGCGTCGCGGGGCTTTTTTTACTAGGTGCCTCATGCCCCTGGTACATAAAAAAAGCCCGACGGTCGTAAGTGACTTGCCGGGCTTTAGTTTAGCGAAGTGGACAGGGGGGGAGTCGCACCCCCGACACGTGGATTTTCAGTCCACTGCTCTACTACCTGAGCTACCTGTCCTAAGGTGTTGTTTTCTAAAGACTTGCAGGCAATTCGACGAGCAAAAAAGCCAACACGGAGGGTGACGTTTCTTGGACTCTTCTCGAAGGGTGTCGCCTTCAGAATTATCTAAGGATAACCTCTAAAACCGAGCCTGCCAAGTCCCGCCTACGCTGGGTATTCAAAAAAACAGAAATGGCGTTCTCCGGCAGCCAAAAAACCCCTTGCCAGGAGGGGTTGTTTCATATCGAAGGGTGCCATGATGCAGCAACGTTCCGACAATTGCATCCTTGTTGGCTGAGTCAACTATCTTGAGCTTTTACCGAAAAGTGCCTTCAAGCAGATTTCCGACCACGTTTCAAAGCCGGATAAATCGGCGAGCAGGGCATCCACGGGCTGGAAACCGCTTTCAATAATGTCGGTTTCGCGGGGTTGAACGGCAGGCCGCTCGACGTCGAATAGGTGGACGATGCCCAGATGTACCCGGCCGACGTCGGTTTGGTCGTCGTTGATCATGCCGACGCATTGGGCGGTGTAGGGCGTGTCGATGGCGACTTCTTCCTCCAGCTCGCGCCGCATACCTTCTTCGTAGGGATTACTATCGCCGTTGCCTTGGGCGTCGATAGCCGAGATATGGCCGCCGATGCCGACGCTTCGTTTGCTGTGCAGTCGTCCCTCGCCCATGCCCTTGCCGCGGGTGTACTGAAACACGGTCGGTTTTCCGGCGGCGTCCCTATGGCGAAAAATTACATAGGGAATCAACTGCTTGAAACTGGGATCCTTTTCTACTTCCGACCGGGGGCGATAGCTGGTGTTCTCGGGGCGGAGCAACTCATCGAGATAGCGATGCACGTCTTTGCTGAATCCCTGAAAATGCCCCAGTCGGTGGAACAATTCCGTGGGAGTTACCAATACACGTTCGGTATGAACAGGATCAGACACGAAAAAAACCTTTCATTGGGGGGGAAGGTCGGTTTTGCAATCCGAAGTATAGAGAACCGTCACCAAGTCGGCAAGCGGCCGGGACGAATGGCCGAAACGAAGGGCCAGATTGAACCGCGTCCTGATGCTCCACCGAAACGTCGGCGCGCATAACGAACCGGCGTCTTTGTTCGCGCGGTTGGCATTGGAAAAGGCACTACTTGGCCATGACGGCCAGGATTTCGCGCACGGCATCGACCTTGCCGCGACGCTCGACATTGATGACCATATCGTAGAGCAGCGGATCCGTGATGTCGTGGTGGAAGAATCGCAAGGCAAATTCACGGCGGCCTCGGTCGAGGTCGTTCATCTGCTGCCGTGCGTCGCTTTGACTGAGGCCCGTCCGTGCCATGATTTGGCGCACGCGGTATTCGGGCGAGGCAACGAGGCGAACGGCGAGAACTTCCGGCCGGGGCAGGAGGAATTGTGCGCCGCGGCCTACGAACACGATATGGCCGCGATGCTGGGCCGCGAGCACCATGCGCGTTAAAAAGGCCGCGAATTTTTCGTGAGGTACGATTTCGCGATCCATCCAAGTGCCAAGCACGTCGTAGACCCAACTGGAAGATGTTTCATCGACCAAGTCGAGCATCATGCGTGGGAGTCGAAAACGGCCGGCCATTTGATCGAGGAGGTTTTTGTCGAAGACCTCCCAGCCGAGCTTTTCGCCGATCATTTTCCCGATTTCACTGCCGCCGGCGCCTGCTTCGCGCGAGATGGCCACAAAACGTATTTCACGTTCGGTGCCATGGCTTTCCGCTCGAAAGCGATCAGCGCGTTCGGCCTGTTCCAAATTCATGGCCCAGGCATGCATTTTCCGCTCGGCAGCGGCAAGAATTTCAGGCTCTTCACGGGTTTGCGTCTTCACGGCCGGCCCTCCCGAGAGAAAAGAGAAGAGAAAGGGGGAAACAGGACCACCCGAACCACTATTGTATTCTACTGTATTTTTTCATTTTGAAAACCCCACCTAGCCCTCCATTGCGGGGGAATTATTTAAATATCTGCGCGAAAAATTCATCTTTCCACGAATAACCGGAGAATAATTCTTTTCCCGCGAGTGAGGCTCAGGAAGACTGCGAAGTCTCCAAAAGCAGTCATTCCGAGCGTAGCGAAGAATCTATGTGAACCTCTACGAGTCACAAACAAGCCAACGAGATCCTTCGCTCCGCTCTGGATGACGATTTATCCGTGACCACGGAACATTGTAGTTCTCGTAAAGGGAGTGTTCTCGTCAAGGGAGGCTGGACAAACCATTCAAAACGTGGCAAGTTAAGAATGCGGATATTGTCCATCACTGGTCATCCTCCGCAGACGCGAATGTTGCAGCCGAAGTGGTCGTCTGATCGCCATCGGAATTGCTCATTGGCCGTGGAAAAGTTACAGCGGGGCAGGGAGCGAAAGTCTGGGGCAAAAATCCATTGGGAGTGAATCCACAGGAGCAAGGGTTATGCCCACTGATACAAAAGACCCTGGATCAAGCGAGAACCATTCCGAGGATTCCCGCGAGTCTGCTGCCGAGACGCAAGGGCAAGAGTTTTCTAGTCAAAATGCCACATTGGAAGAATTCGTCTCGGCGGTGGCGCACGATTTTCGCTCGCCGCTGCTGGCGATCACGGGCTATTGCCAGTTGTTGGAAGAGGACTACGGCGATCAGTTGCCGAATGCGGCTCGACAGTATGTTCAACGCATCATGGATGGCGCCC
>CAYWGR010000132.1:525-16149 GCA_964458015.1 uncultured Planctomycetaceae bacterium | reverse complement strand
ACAAGTAATCAGGTCGCAGTAATCTTCTACGATCAAAATAGATAAACTGTGAAGCGGGCGGGCTTGCCCGCCGTGTTTTTTAGCAGTTGTATACCGTAGACATAAATGACCCTTTTCACATTCGTTCCCACAACCGCCACAATCCATTACTACGCCCGTGAAATCCGGTTGACTTTTCCGTTATCTTGGAGTCGAATAGAGATAGAGCCCTGCGGGCCAATACCATTGGGGCAATCGGGCCAATATATTGATGTTTGCTTGGCTAATGAACCGACCAGTCAACTTCATTGGCAGGATTTCGGCCTCCCGATGGTCGACCTCGGTTTATTTGCTGTGCAAAGGTCATAGAGTGGGCATATAGGCAGTCTCTCTTTAGCAGAGAAGACGAAAAGTCAGTTCCCTCTCCCACCGGGAGAGGGTGAGGGTGCGGGCTTCTTTCAATAGTCGCCTGCTCTCTGCGCCCTCTCCGGCCAAACACCGATGCGGCCAGCCGGGAGAAGACTGAGCTTCGAGCGTACAAGGAACAGATTCGATGAAACGGCCCGATATCGGTTTTGGCGCGGCCCGCGACCATGGGTTGCGGCTTTGCAAATCTGTCGATTCTTTCGGCTATACCCTGGTCGAAATTCTCGTGGCCACCGTGCTTTCGTTGATCTTGATGGGCGCCGTGGTGCGTATGTTCGGCGACGTGGGCGAAAGCATCACCGATTCTCGTTCCATGCTCGAATCAGCCGACCGGCTCCGCGTGGCCGAAGCCCGACTGCAATTAGACCTGGCCGGCGTCACCGCCACGGTCAGCCCGCCGCGAAAGCCCGAGAATAACGAAGGCTATTTCGAGTATATCGAAGGACCGATGACACAGGCCGGTGCGCCGACTTACGCCCGTAACAGCGATAGTTCCACTGCCGACACAACTGTCGGCGACTTCGACGACATCTTGATGTTCACCACGCGCAGCAAGAGCCGGCCGTTCGTGGGCAAGTATGGCTCTAGCGGAGCAACGATTCAATCCGACGTGGCCGAAGTCGCATGGTTCCTGCGCGGCAATACACTGCACCGCCGCGTGCTGCTGGTGGCACCGGGAGTAACAACATCAGCAGCATCAGTTGGATATTATACAAATTATGATATTTCCGCCCGGCTCGAAAGCGGTGCAATTGTCTTCAACACGCTTGGCGATCTAACTCGTCGCGAATGCCGATTTGCACATGCTGCTTCATCTCCCTATGCCATCCCTTGGTGCTGGTCGTATAGTAGTCTAGTTTTTCCAACCCTGCCAACACTAAATGAATGTTCTTATTCCAGTTTGACAAGCATGTATCCTGGCACCACTTGCACACCTTCAAGTCTGACCGGATTAGATTTTTGGACAAATACTGTGGGTTACAGGCTGGGAGACAACGCCTACATCGGTAATGGTACCAATGCTGGTACTCGCATTGCCGATGACATAATTCTGACAAATGTCATCGGTTTCGACGTGAAGGGCTGGGATCCGACTGCAAACAGCAACACAGGTGCATATGTAGACCTTGGCTATGGCGGCGTCACCTATAAGTCCACAATTGGTACTATGGCGGCTTTGGGGCTTGGTCATCTTGGCAATGCAAGCAGTGGGTTGTGTGCGGGAAATGAGTCCACTCCAAATAGCAATGTCGCCCGCGTTTACGACACTTTTTCGACGAGCTACGAATCCGCAGATGCCAGTGATGGATTTGATCATAGCACTAAAGGCACAGTGGGCATCATCGACGACGATGGCGAGAAAGGCGTGGCCCCGCCGTATCCCATTCCGTTGCGCGGCATTCAGGTCAAGATTCGCACGTTCGAGCCTGATAGCAAGCAGGTTCGCGAAGTGACGGTCGTTCAAGATTTCCTGCCGCAATAGTTTCTTTTATCTAGCCCAGGCGTTTCACGCCTAGATAAAAGACGAATCTATTCCATCCCATGCCGCAATTCATCGTTAAGCGGCGGGAGATCGGCAACGCGGTTGTTGGGCAACGATGATTCGTATTGCGATAACGCCGTTTGCAGACCATCGACCACTTCGGAACAACGCGATGCGACGTCGTTGACTTCCAAGCGGTCGTCTGGTTTTGCGTACAATTGGCACTGCAAAGGCAATTCCGCGTCCACCGGATTGCTCACGCGAAGATGCCAAGCAGGCGTGCGGACGGCTCGCTCGCCACCATTGCCCAGAATGCAGAGCCGATCGCGCAACTCGATATTTTCACCTTGCAGGATTGGCATCAAGCTGCACGATGTTGGAGAAAACGGCGTTGGTTGAACATGCCAATAATCCAACAACGTGGCCCAAAGATCCGAGGGCTCGATCAATGCTTGGCTATGCACGGGAGAAAAGACGCCGGGCAATTGCATCATCCAGGGCACTTGCACCAACTCGCCTAAAAGCGCCTCGTCGCAAGGCCCCACGCGCCGATGCTCGCCCAGCGGGAAACCCCGCGCCGAAGTAAACGCAAGCATCGTTTCACGTGCCAGGCGGCCATCATCGTGGCTGTCGAAAAACTCGAGCATCGCGCCGAAACAGGCATCCAGCAGCGTCACCTGCCCTGCATAGGATTGCGTAATGCCGAGTAATTCATCCGGGTCAAATCGCTCGGGCAGCATTTGTTCAGGCACATCGGCCGTTTCCGGCACCGGCGGATCACCTTCGTCCCAATACTTTTGACGGAACGCCAGCGGCGCGTCCCATGTCTTGCCTAGGCCTCCTAAGTGACACCACAACAAAAACGGCTCGCGGGCCGATTCGAGCCAATGAATGATCTCGACAAAACATCGGGCAAAATGCGTCTGCTCGATATCTTCAGCCGTTTGCCCATGCGTGGGCGGCTCGATCTCGACAATCGTGCCAAAATCGCCGGCCTGCGGATGCTGAACCACCAGAGGCTCGTCGGTCAACAGCGTCGTGGCAACGCCGGCTTGATTCAGCAGGGCGGGCAATGTTGGACGCGGTTCGGCAACAGCCGGACACAATGCATGGCATCCCAACCAATACGAGCGATACAATCGTTCCAACCAGGGCGAATCGATCACCGCCCGGTCGAAAAGCACCGAGCGGCTCGCCAGACGGTCGAACGACGGCGTTTCGATCCAGGTGTTCCCGTAACAGCCCAGGTAGCCCGCGTGGAGCCGGTCGATGGTAAAGCAAATGGCGTTCATGTTGCGATTGTAACGGACTTGCGGTTCTTACGGAAGGGAATCCAAACTCCCCCCGAAATACTCTTACCACGCATCCATGCGATTACACATTAGAAAACATCTACTCTTATTGATGTTTGCTTGGATAAGGAACCGGCCAATCAGCTTGTTTGGCCCAGTTTTCGGCCTCCCGATGGTCGGCCTCGGTTCATTGGCGATGCAAAGGTCAATAACACTTTGAGAAGGCCAAGAACCGCTTGGCTGAACAATTGTAGGGGATTAGGGATTATAATGGAGTATGGAAGCTATTATCGTTGTCGCCATCACTGCCGGATTGATTTGGGGCATCATCTATTTTGCCCGGGGTGGGCTATTGGCCGGCGGGCTGGCCATACTCTTGGCCGGCGTTTGTTTCAGCGTGCCGTTCTTCAAAATCGAGCTGGGCCCGGTGCCGCTGACCGCCGACCGCATCTTGTTGTTAATCCTGGCAATGCAGTATGCCGTGTATCGGCGGTTTGAAGAGGCCAATACAAATCCGGTAGGCAAGCCCGAGATTCTGTTGCTGGTGTTTCTGGCCTACATGATCTTCAGCACCTTCCGAGCGAATTGGCGGTTGAACAATTATCAACCGGTTTCCTGGCTGATCATCTCGTATATCATGCCAGCGACGGTTTATTGGATTGTGCGGCAGGCGAATCTTACAAACCGAGCCGTCACGGCCATGTTCGCCGGTTTCGCTTTCTTCGGCGTTTATTTAGCGGTAACTTCGTTAGCCGAATTTTACGAGTGGTCGTGGCTCGTGTTTCCAAAATATATTGTAACGACAGCAGCCGATCCCAGCGCGGAATTTGCCGGTCGCGGCCGTGGCCCGCTTCTGCATCCCATCGGCAATGGCGTTTTGCTGGCCGTTTGTCTCGGGGCCCTGCTGATGTGGTGGCCGCGCCTTCGCGGCGGTAAGCAGGTGATTTTGATCGGCGGCATCGTGCTTATATTGGCGGCCATCGGTTGCAGCATGACTCGCAGCGTGTGGATGGGCGGCTTGCTCACGCTGGCGCTGGCCGTCGGACTGGCGCTGCCTTGGAGCTGGCGCATTCCGATCTTGGGCAGCGGGCTTATTGTTGCCGTGATATTTACAGTGGCCCAATGGGAAAACCTTGTATCCTTCAAACGCGACAAAGCCTTGGGAGCCGATAAGACGGCCGAATCGGTCGAGCTGCGTCCGAAGATGGCCCGGCTGGCGTGGCTGATGTTTTGCGACCGGCCGTTGCTGGGCTGCGGCTATGCTCAGTACGGAGTGGAACACCGCAGCTACGTTTCCGACCGATCGGGCGACATGTCGTTGGAACAGGTGCGAGGTTATATCCCTCACAATGTCGTGCTATCGCTATTGACCGAGACGGGCGCGATCGGACTCGGATTATTCCTAGCGCTGGTGGTTTTCTGGGGAGGCACCGCTTGGAACTTATGGTCCGACGGCGATCTGCCGCTCTACGCCCGCCAGCAAGGCTTGCTCATGCTGATCGCCCTGGGCGCATATTTCCTAAACGGCATGTTCCACGAGGTATCGGTCATTCCCATGATGAACATGACGCTGTTCTTCCTAGCCGGCGTAACCGAGGGCTTGCGAGGGCTGACGCAAGAGGAGAGAATAGTCGTTGAAGGCTGATTCTACTCCTTGAAGAAGAACACATGCGAAAACGCACTCTATTGAGCTGGAGCAGCGGCAAGGACAGTGCCTGGGCGCTCCATGTTTTGAGGCAAGATCCTCAAATCGAAGTGGCGGGCATCTTTACCACGATCAATGCCAAGTATCAGCGCGTGGCAATGCATGCCGTCCGCCTTTCGTTGCTGAAACTTCAGGCGGAAGCCGCCGGGACCCCTTTGCATCTGATTGAAATACCCGACCCATGCAGCAATGAAGCGTATGAATCCGCGATGCAGCGGTTCGTCGAGGGGGCAATCGCACAAAAGATCGAGTGCATGGCGTTCGGCGATCTTTTCCTGCAAGACATTCGCGAATATCGCGAAAAACACTTGAACGGAACGGGCATCTCGCCGATTTTCCCGTTATGGAACAAGCCGACCGATGAACTGGCCGTCGAAATGCTCGACGCCGGCGTGCGAGCGATTATCACGAGCGTTGACCCGCGAAAAATGCCAAGCCACTTTGTCGGCCGCGAATGGTCGAAGTCCTTGTTGGCCGAGTTGCCTGCCGGAGTTGATCCCTGCGCCGAAAACGGAGAGTTCCACACCGTGGTCATTGCAGGGCCGATGTTCCGTCGAACAATTCCCGTTCAGGTCGGCGAAACGGTCGAACGGGACGGCTTTTTCTTTGCGGATGTGTTGCCAAGCGAAGCTGAAGTCCGTTCGGATTGAACGTCCGGCAACAACTCTCTGCCGGAAAGTCAGTCTATCGCAGAGCAGGTATTCTTGCACATTCGCGGGATCTATCAGTTCCCGACAATTTTTCTTGGCAGTTCCGTCAGTCTGAACAGAGCGAAGAATCTCGCGAAATCACAGAGATTCTTCGCTCCGCTCAGAATGACGATTTGTCATAATTGATTGTCAGACTTGATCTATCAGCTCACGGTAATTCGAGTGCGAATTGAGATCACTGCTTAGCTTGCCAACTTATGCAAGGCGCGGTGGAGCGAGAGGTGGCCATTGGTGCCGGCGATATAAGCAGGCAGTTTGGCCGCTTCACGTCCGACGGGGATGTAGACCGAAACGGGGCCGATCGACGTAATCGCAGCCGCGGACGGTTCGTCCGATGCCGGAGTTACGTTCGGCACGGCCAGAAAAACCAATCCGAAACCAATCACCAATCCGCCAATGATGCCGCTTAGTCCAATGACGATTCGGCCGGGACCGACGGGGCGAGTGCCCGCGTCCGGCGTGTCGATGCGGCTGATCAAACCGGCGGCATTCACGCTTGCCCGAACGGCATGTGCTTCGGACAGGTTTTGCTCGGCACGTTCCAGCAAGCCGGCCCGATTCTTCGCTTCGGCCGTTTCGTTGGTGTATTCCGCCCGAACCGAAGCCAAGTCGTTCAAACGGCGGTCGGTCTTCGCGAGTTGATCGTTCAACAGTTCGCGACGGTTGGCGATAATCCGCAGTTCCACTTCCACGCCGTTTCGGGCCAAGGCCAATTCGGCATGAAGTTGACGGCTGATTTCGGCTTCCGACTCTTGAGCCGCATGAACGCGGGGATGATCGGCCGCCATCGTGCCCAACAAGGCGGAAGTGCGAAGCTGAGCGTCGACCAAACCGTCTTTCAACCGCTTGAGCGACGGATGCGATTCCAGCAACCGGTTCGGCGTGGCAGCAAGCTCGCGAGGATTCTCTTGAGCCTTGGTCAATACGGCCAGCAATTCTTGGTTGACCTTTTCGGCGGCGGCGGTTTCACGCAGTTGAGCGCGGATGTCTTCGGCACTGCGACGCAAAGCACTGTCGCTCGAGGCCATGTCTTGCATCGAACGCAGTTCGGCCAAATCGCTGCCGACGCGACGCTCGGTGACGGTCAGCTTGCCGGTGGCCTCGTCCAAATTGACCTTGGCCAAATGAACGGTCTTGGTCAACTCATCAATGACGCTTTGGGTCTTGGCATCGCGAATCTTTTTAAATTCGTTTTGGAGCTTCGCGAAAACCGCTTCATTCAGGGCAATCGAACGCTCATGGGTTTCGGCCCGCACCGTGAGATAAAAAACTTCGGTCTTGCCGAACTCGCCGCCCTTGGGCGGAGCCAATTTGACGGTCTTGCGGACATCGGCGATGTCTTCCTCGGTCGGCCAAGCGGTGGGATTTTCGTATTGGGCCGGGGGACCAATTTGTTCCAAGGCCGCGCTCAACACGCTTCGGCTCTTGACGATTTCCAACATCGTTTCCTGAAGATTCTTCATCTCTTCGGGGAAATTGAACTTGCCGAGCCCCTTATCGGCGCCGGTAGCCTCATTGCGAACGATCAAAGCCTGCGAGGCTTCCCAGGTCTCTTCATGAATCACGGCGAAAACGCCCACGGCGGCCGACACCAACAAGGCCGGCACCAGCCAGAGACAAACGTGAGCCCACAACAGACCCAAAACTTGACGAGGGCTCGGAACGGCGGCGTGGGTGGTTTTCATAAGAGTGTCGCTTGTGTCCGGATGTCTGAAAGAAAAGCCCGCCAGGGGGTGACTCCAGTCGCCGGAACTTCGACTACGGGCCAAAGCTTCGGCGACCATCATTGAGACTCAACCGGATCATGTTCGGGAGATTAGGGCCGCGAAGCGTTGTTTTCGGGCCGCTTAACATGATCCGCCGAATCTCATTAACTCTGTTCGGCGACTGGAGTCCTCTCCTGCTGGGCTTCGGGAGTTGTCGGAACGCTAGTTTTGGGGAGCAAAGCCGATGCCAACGGCGCGGCTGTGACCCACAATTCGCCGCAAGTGCATACACAACAACAGCTTAAACACCGTCGGGCGTTTCCCCCGCCATGAAATCTCCGGGGGGATGATGCAAAGCGGCATCATGCCGCTGATGCCAGGCAACATATCGGAAACGCATAAAAACCGTTGAGCCCCCCCGTTCGACAAGAAAACGATTTGCCTAACCACGGCCTATGACAGAGAGTTGTAGAGTGTTGTAGTAGAAATCCTCTACCGGGCGCTTCGGCCTGCGTGGATGGGGTTATGGTTCGATCAACCGACAATAGTCCCTGTCTGCCATTGGGTTTTATGGGATTATACAGCCATCACTAAAGAAATTTCATGCGAATCCTTTGTGCGACCAATTTCGAGGAACTTGCCCCCTATGCCGACGATTGGGATCGTTTGGCGGCAGGCGTTCCTTTTCGCGGTTGGACATGGCTGCACAACTGGTGGCGTCATTACGGTCCGCAAAACGAAGCCGAGCGTTCGCGCGTTCATCTGGCCGTGCTCTGCATTTTCGATGATTCCGGCGCACTGTTGGGCGTTGCCCCTTGGTATGTCGAAAGCACGGCCCTCCATGGCCGCATGTTGCGGCTATTAGGTTCCGGCGAGGTCTGTTCGGATTATCTCGGCGTGCTTTCCCATCCGGCCGCGCAAGAGACGGTCATCGAAGCGATCATCGACTATCTTGCCGAGAGCATGAAGAACGGCTCATCCGACAAACCGCAATGGGATCTGTTGAAGCTGGAGGGCATCGACGCCAAGGATCGGATTGCTGCCGACTTGATCCATGGCCTGGCCCTGGCGGGCTGCACGATTCACTATCGGTCGGAATTCAACTTTTGGCGGCTTGATTTGCCGGGCGATTGGGAAAGTTACGTCGCTTCGCTCGGAAAACACATGCGCCGCGAGGTGCGCCGTTTGGAACGCGCGTATCTCGACACGGGGCTCGCGACATTGCATACGACGGAACGCCTTGATGATCTGCCCGAGGCGATGAACATCTTGGTCGAGTTGCATCGGCGTCGGCGCACCATGTTGTGCGAAGAAGGCTGTTTCGCCTCACCTCGGTTTTTAGGCTTTTTCAACGATGTGGTGCCTGAGCTGCTTCGCCGCGGTCAGGCACAACTCTTCTGGTTGGAAATCGACGGCCGCCCGGCGGCGGCGGAATACCATTTGATCGGCAACGGCATTCTGTATGCTTACCAATCGGGCGTGGAACCGACTTTGATGGAACACCAGCCCGGCAAGCTGATTTATTTGGCTATTTTGCGCAAGGCCATCGAACAAGGCTATCGAGCCTTTGATTTTTTAAGAGGGGACGAACCCTACAAGGCTCGATTCGGCGCCAAACCCAGACCGTGCGTCGAGTATCGCGCCGTGCCCTGCCGCACGGTCGCACAACTACGTCACGGCATCTGGCTGGCGGGAAAACAAGTAAAAAGGTGGGCGGAGAAAGGAATGGGAATCAAGGGCTAACCTTTGATTCAGTCATGTTCAACTGGAAGAAACCACTTTTATCGCTTTATTATTACGGCACCTATCCGATGCGCATGCGCCGCTTTTGGGATGAAGCATCGCACGGCCATGCACCGGCAATCGTGCTGTACTATCACCGCATCGCCGAGGATCGCGCAACGCCGTGGACGACGTCCTACGCGATGTTTCTTCGGCAGATGCGATGGCTGCGAAAACGATTCGATTTCGTCTCGCTTGCCGAAGTTCAACAACGAGTTGCGCAAGAATCAAATGCTCGTCCGTGCGTGAGCATCACTTTTGACGACGGTTATTCCGACAACTGCCGCGATGCAATTCCCTGGTTGATAAAGGAACGCATTCCCTGCACCTACTTTGTTACGCTGCGGAACATTCTGAAGGAAGAGCCGTTCTCGCACGATCTGGTCTGGGGACGTCCCTTGGCGGTCAACTCGTTGGAGCAAATCAAGGCGATGGCGGCGGCCGGCATTGAAATCGGCGCCCACGGCTTCACGCATTCCGACCTTGGCGTCATCTCCGATCCGCGGCTTCTTTCTTATGAAGTCAAAACGGCGAAGGAAGAAATGGAGGCCGCCATCGGGCGTGAAGTCCACTATTTCGCTTTTCCCTTCGGACATCCCGCCAATTTGAATGCCGCGGTCTTTGAGATTGCCCGGCAGGTAGGATTTTCCGGCGTGTGTTCGGCCTATGGTGGCTACAATTTCTCCGGCGACGATCCTTTCCACGTACAGAGGATTTGCGCCGGCAACGACATGATCCACCTGAAGAATTGGGCCACGCTCGATCCCCGCAAATTACGCACCGCGCGCTTTGATTACCAAAATATGTTGGCGTGCAATTCTCCGACTCCAACAACAGCACCGTCGCAAACCGCAAGTGCTTCGAGTAGTAAGAAACAGCAAACGCCGATCACCAAGACACTGGTTCCCAACCACTAGCCTCTAGTTTTTAGCCCCTAGCCTCTAGTCCCTATTTATGTCCCTCACGTACGACAACTCGGAATACCCCGCCGCGCCAGCGCCGCTAGCGACCGATACTTTGGTCGATAGCGTGCTGATTCTGTTGGCGCTGACGGTTGTCCAGCGTTTGGTGGGATTTGTGCGGGCAATTCTGTTTTGCCGTTGGCTCGACGCCGAACAATTGGGCATTTGGGATATGGCTTTCAGTTTCCTGCTTCTGGCTGCGCCGCTGTCGGTGTTGGCCATCCCGGGAGCGTTCGGCCGCTATCTCGAATACTATCGCCATCGCGGCCAGCTTCATATGTTCCTCCGTCGAACGATCCTTGCGTGTTCCGGATTGGCGGTCGTTGCTTTCCTCCTTATTTTGCTTGCGCGGCAATGGTTGGCTGAATTGATTTTCGGAGCCGAAGACCAAGTGCGCATGGTCCTCTTGGCCGCCGTTTGTTTGGCCACGGTGATCTCCTACAACGTGCTGATCGAGTTGTTCACGGCTCTGCGCAATATCCGACTGGTCTCCGTCATGCAACTCATCAACAGCGTCGCCTTCGCCGTGCTGGGCGTGGGCTTGCTGTTGGGCTGGCATTGCACGGCCGAGAGCGCTCTTTTAGCCTACGGCGGCTCATGTCTGGTTGCCGCGGTCTACGCCGGGTGGCAGTTGCCCCGGGTTTGGCGAGCCACGCCGCCCGCGCATCACGCGCCGCCGCAGCGCGTGTTTTGGGCCAAAATCGTACCCTTCGCCGGCTGGATCTTGTTGGGGAGCATATTGACGAATTTGTTCGGCATGGTCGATCGCTACCTGATCATCAACTTTTCACAAAAGTCTGCCGCTGCCTCGCTCGACATGGTGGGCAATTACTATAGTTCGCGCGTCGTGCCTTTGCTGTTGGTTTCGCTGGCAATGATGCTGGCCGCAATGATCACACCGCATTTAAGCCACGACTGGGAGCTTGGCCGGCGCGATCTCGTGGTATTGCGATTGCGTTTGTTCGTCAAGTTGTTCGGCTTCGCGCTGTACGCGGCGGCGGTTGCAGTGTTGCTGGCCGCGCCGCTGCTTTTCGAGACGATATTTTCCAACAAGTTTCCTGGCGGGCAATCCATTCTGCCTTGGACGCTCATTTATTGCACATGGTTCAGCTTGTCACTCATTTTACAAAACTACTTGCAGTGTGCCGAGAAAGTAGGATTGTCGAGTATTGCACTGGCTAGCGGATTGGCGTTAAGCGTTCCCATGAATCTACTGCTGCTGCCGCGACTTGGGTTGGAAGGCGTGGTATTATCGACGGTGGCCGCGAATGCTCTTTCGCTGGGTTTGGTCTGTTTCTTCAACCGCCGCTTGGGGTTCCATTTCGACGACGGCGCGAAGTTGATCTTGGTTTTGCCCATGCTGCTTTATCTTGGACCTTTGGTAGCTATACTATCACTTGCAGCCGTGGCGGCGGATGCGATTTGGGCTGATCGTTTGTTGTCACCCGCGGAAAAACACTTGCTTGCCGAAGGGATACGCGAGAACAGCAAGCGTTTTGGGATCGACCGATTCGTGGCGAGATTTTCCCGCCGTTCGGTTGCTCCCTAGAGCAGATCCTCATGGAATTCCGCCTTCGAGACACATAGTATTAGCCTCGGAAGCTATTGCCACTCCGTACCTTGGTGCGGTACTCGCCGGGCGTAAGGCCGGTTTCTCGTTTGAATGCCACGCTCAAATGCGACTGCGCTTTGTAGCCTGTCCAGTGGGCGATTCGCTCTAAAGAATCATTGGTCTCGGCCAGCAGGCATTTTACACGATCCATCTGAACGTGCGAGATTGCCTGACGCGGCGTCGTTTGAAGGCAAGCGGCGAACTTGCGTTCGAGCGTGGCGCGCGAGACGCCCACGCTTCGGACAAGATCTTCCACATTGAGGCCCTGGCAGGCACGTTCGCGAATCAAGCCCATCGCCTGCACTAGGTCTTCGTCTTGAATCGCCAGAGTATCGGTCGATGGACGGGTAATCACGCGATGAGCGGCAATCCAAACCGGCTCGGTCGGCGCGGGCTCGCCTCGCATGAGATCATCCAGCAGCGACGCAGCACGATATCCGATCGTCGCCGAATCGATATCGATGCTCGACAACGGCGGCGAAGTCAGCCGGCAAAGCACCTCGTCGTTATCGACCCCCAAGACGGCAACCTCTTCGGGAATCCGAAGGTTTGCGGCTCTGCAAGCTGCAATGAGCCGCATTCCGCAAACGTCGTTGGCCGCCAAAACGCCGATCGGCTTCGGAAGTTGGGCTAGCCAAGAGGCCAACTGTTTGTGTTGCCGCTCTCCATCCAATTTCGATAATTTCTTAACGTCATTGAGATGCGCATGCAGACCAAGGCGAGCCAATTCGCGAAGAAACGCTTCACGCCGCCAAACCACCCAACGACGTTCCTCGGTGGCGCAAAAAGCCAAGTTCGGAAAACGCCGCTCCAAAAAATGGGTAATGGCCAGTTCGGCAATTCTATTTTCGTCCGCATAGACTAACGGGAAGCCGTGTCCGATGACCGAGGAATTGGTATCGACGGCGGGAACACGCTTGCGACGGATGGCCTGAATCATGGCGGGATTGGAACTGCGGAAGATAATTCCGTCGCCCTTCCACGAACGAAGAAGACGAGAATGTTCATCGTCAAGCCCTCGCTCCTCGACGTGAAGAATCCATCGGCCATGCGCCATCGCATAGCGCCCGATGCCGTCTAGAAGCCCGCGCCCATAAACCTTCGACGTTTCAATAATCAGCAACACTTGATGCGGTGACGACATGCCGTGTACTTCTTATCCCCGCGTGCGGGATTTATGAAATAGGGAAGGATATAATTCGATCATTACGAGCAGACACGCAAACAATCGGATCCGTTCAATATGGCATCTATTAGCATAACATAGTGTTTTTCCGGCTGCAATCATCAGACCGAACAGGATGCGGCATATAGAAAACAACAATGACGCAAAAAAGAATAGCCTCTTCGTAGCGTTGTGTTATGCTGATCGTATTGGAATGAGTGCAGGGTTTGTTTTTCGAGAGTTTGCGGAGAATCGTAGTGACCAGTCGCCGCCGTATCCTTGACGCCATTGAACACCGCCAGCCCGATCGAGTTCCGATCGATCTGGGCGGCACGCCCAGCTCCGGCATTTCAGCCATTGCGTACAACCGCTTGATGCGGCGATTGGGCATCCATGTCGGCGCGGCCAAAGTTTATGATGTGGTTCAACAACTGGCTCAGCCCGACGATGCCGTCCTCGATTACTTCGGAATCGATGTGATGGACGTGGGCCGAGCATTCAATGTGTCGCCGGAATCCTGGCGCGCTGCGACATTGCCCTGCGGCGAGGAAGTCCTGTTGCCGTCGTGGTTCGCGTCAACCGTGGCAGACGACGGCGGCTGGAAAGTATTGGCAGCCGACGGCACGCCGATAGCCGGGATGCCGTCTACCGGATTTTTCTTCGACCAACTCTGCTTTCCTTATGTGGACGGTTACCCAGCGGATTTCCGTGATCTGGACAAGGCGATGGGAAAGGTTGTTTGGGCTGCCCTGGCACACAGCCCTTGGGACCATGCCGAGGAGGAAGGTTTTTGGCAAAAACTTCGCGAATGCGCTCTTAAGCTCCGTGCGACAAGCGACCGGGCACTGATCATCGCTGGCGGGTGTAATTTGTTTGAGTGGGGTTCGTTCTTGCGCCGGCTCGATCAATTTCTGATGGATTTGGCCTGCGATCCGTACAATGTGGAACGCTTGCTCGACGCACTCCTGGAACGCCATTTGGCTTTTTTAGAAAAGCTGTGTGAATCGGTGGGAGACGTGGTTGATATCGTGCGACTCGGCGATGATCTGGGCATGGACCGCGGACCGTTCATGTCGCCCACGATGTATCGAAGGTTATTCAAACCCAGACACACAATCCTCTGCGACTACATTCATCGACACAGCAACATGCACATTTTCTTGCATTCGTGCGGCGGCATCGCGCCGTTGATCCCCGACTTGGTCGAAGCCGGTTTTGAAATTCTCAATCCCGTGCAAACCAATTGCGAAGGCATGGAGCCGAAGCGGCTCAAACGGGATTTCGGCCGTGATGTGACCTTCTGGGGCGGCGGTTGTGATACACGCCATATCCTCAATCGGCATACGCCGGCCGAGGTCAAGCGGCACGTGCGCGAACGATTGGAAGTGTTTTCGCCCGGCGGCGGTTTTGTGTTCAACCCGGTTCACAATATACTTCCGGAAGTTCCGCCGGAAAACATTCTGGCCATGTTCGAAGCCGTTGCGGAGTTCAATGCCCATGCCTGACAAGATCGGAAC
This sequence comes from uncultured Planctomycetaceae bacterium, assembly GCA_964458015.1. GTDB lineage: Bacteria > Planctomycetota > Planctomycetia > Pirellulales > Thermoguttaceae > CAYWGR01. The sequence continues at coordinate 1,810 of CAYWGR010000132.1, read as the reverse complement.
ATTGGACATGGCGGTCATCGGCATTTATTTGCTGGGGATCGTGGCCATCGGCTGCTACGCCGGTCTCAAGCGACGGCGTGAAAGCGGAGCGAACCGTTATTTTTTGGCCGCCCACTCGTTGCGATGGCCTTCGATCGGCATGGCCCTGTTTGCGACGAACATTTCATGCTTGCACTTGGTCAGCCTTGCCCAGGCGGGTTTCGACAGCGGGCTGTTGATGGGCAATTTCGAGTGGATGGCCGGCTTTACGCTCGTTCTTCTGTCACTGTTCTTCGTGCCGTTTTATATTCGCTCGAAGGTGGCCACGCTTCCCGATTTTCTTGAGCAGCGTTATTGCCGACAATGCCGCGACTGGCTGGCCATTGTTTCGATGGCGGCCGCCATTGTTTTCCACATCGCATTTCCGCTTTCGTCGGGTTGGATCGTGTTGCATGGCGTATTCGGCATTGAGAAGTGGACCTGCATTCTTATGATCTGCGGCCTGACGGCGCTCTACACGGTGCTCGGCGGTTTGGCAGCCGTGGTAATGACCGAAACCATCCAGGCGATCGTGCTTATCCTCGGGGCCATGATTATCACTGCCTTTGCCTATGCCAAAGTAGGCGGTTGGGATCAGATGGTACTCGCTTTGCAGAACACCAACGAAACATTTCGGCTTTCGGTCTTACGATCATCGGCGATTGAGAAAGAATTTCCCTGGTTTGCCGTATTGCTGGGCTATCCCGTACTGGGCGTTTGGTATTGGTGCGCCGACCAGACCATCGTGCAGCGCGTATTGGGGGCCAAGGATGAGAACCACGCCCGGATCGGTCCCTTGTTTTGCGCCGCGATTAAAATCCTGCCCGTGTTCATTTTTGTTTTGCCGGGCTTGATTTTCTATGTGATCCTAAAGAATGGCATGTTGGATGGGGTTCGAGTGGAGAACAGCAAGGAAGTTTACGGTGTGATGATCAAAAGCCTCTTGCCGACCGGCCTGTTCGGCGTCATGGCAGCGGCGTTGATGGCGGCCCTGATGGGCAATTTGGCCAGCGCGGCCAACTCCATTTCAACGTTATTCAGCTATGATCTTTGGAAGCGGTTTTTTCCAGCTACGCCCGACCACCGACTCGTGTTCATCGGCCGGACGGCGACATTCTTCTCGCCCGCCTCAGGGAAGACCTGGCGCTGCTGGGGCGGCAGATCGGCGCGGGACCGGGCGGACGCCCCGGCCGGACGGGACCTCCCCGGGAAAGACAAATCCGTTGACGCTCCCCCCTGAAAGGGATAAAGTTCGTCTACATAGAAA
>CAYWGR010000132.1:0-515 GCA_964458015.1 uncultured Planctomycetaceae bacterium | reverse complement strand
CTTCTCGTTTGTGTTGGGTATTGCACTAGTCCCGCTGCTGGATTTGTACGAAAGCATCTTCGCAGCAATCAATGATGTGATTGCCCACATGGCTCCGCCGATCACTTGCGTTTTCGTGCTTGGCGTGTTTTGGGGCAAAGCCTCGGGCCGAGCTGCTAAATACACGATGTGGTTGGGATCGGCGTTGGGCGTATTGTTGTTCGCGATCAAGACATTGTACGTCTGGCGGCCGCAGGAATTCGGTTGGATACCGTCGTTCTTCCATGAAACGCCCTTCATGATGATGACGTTTTATATGTTTTGCGTTTGTGTTGCCATGCAGGTGAGCCTGAGCTATCTGCTGCCGAAATTGCCGCATGAGGATCCGCGTCAACTCTACTGGGTTCGTCCGTGGGATGCTTTGAAGTCGGCCGGTTGGCCTGGGATCGGCGATTATCGAATTCTGGCCGGGTTGGTGGTTCTGGCCATGATAGGTCTATACGTTGTCTTTCGCTAGTTATCTGAGGGTGTCCTGA
>CAYWGR010000131.1:1034-16159 GCA_964458015.1 uncultured Planctomycetaceae bacterium | reverse complement strand
CCGCTAAACTGTTGTGCAATCCGCGCACATTCCGGGAGCTGTTAGCTCCCGGCTAAACTATTATGCATTTTGCGGTCTGCGGACGAACCGCCATAATCCGTTACCGCACCCGCATAGCCCGGAGCTTGCCCTGGGCGAGAGGATCCTATAGAATAACCCTCATCGGCGGTAATTGGCCGGTCCCTCCGTTTCGTTACCTACCTGAAAACCTCCCGCCTTGCAAGGAGTTTTTTGCCATGTTGCGCATTCACTCGCATTTGTTTTGCTGCGCGATTGTGATTGGATTTACATTGGGCACGGCCCCTGCTTCGCTTTTTGCCGTTACGTTGTTTGTAGCGCCCAACGGCAACGACGCATGGTCGGGCAAGCTGGATCAGCCGAACAAGGAAAACAACGATGGACCATTGGCCACCTTGGCCGGCGCTCGGAATACCTTGCGCAAACTCAAGGCCCAGGGACCACTGAAGGAAGCCGTTCATGTGAAAATTGCCGCTGGCATGTATTCGCTTAGCGAGCCTGTGAATTTCGAGCCGCAAGACGCGGGCACGGCCGAAGCGCCCGTGATTTATGAAGCCGTCGATGGGGCGAAGCCGCTTTTCACGGGCGGGCGAAAAATCCAGGGTTTCACCAAGGCTGAAAACGGGCAGTGGAAAGCCCATCTGCCGGAAGTTGCCGCTGGAAAATGGTATTTCGAAGATCTGTATGTAAACGGTCGCCGCGCCACGCGGGCGAAATCGCCCAACGAGTTCTATTATTACGTTCGCGGAAAAGTTGCCGAGTCGCCCAAGCGGGCGTTTGTAGCCGATCCGAAAGAAATCGCTCCGTTGGCCGCGCTGCCCAAGGAGCGACTGAACGACGCCGTGGTTATCGCGTATTTTTCGTGGGAAAATTCGGTTTCGCGCGTGGCCTCGGTCGATGGGCAAACCGGCAAGCTGGTCCTCACCGGCGATGTTCCTTGGGAATTCAACCCGAAATTCGAGTCCTGGGGACCGCCGCCTCGCTATCAGATTGAAAACATCAAGGCCGCGTTAGACGCACCCGGCGAATGGTTTTTGGATCGTAGCGGCGATTTGTTTTATATCCCTTTGCCAGGCGAAGATATGGCGAAGGCCGACATCGTTGCGCCGGTCGTTGCCGATCTCGTTCGCTTAAGCGGCGATCCGCAAGGCGGCCGCTATGTGGAATACCTGACGTTCAAAGGCCTGGGTTTCCAGCATTGTCAGTTTTCGTTGCCGCCTCAAGGACACAACAACGGGCAAGCAGCGGCTAGTTTTCCGGCAGCCATCACAACCGACGGCGCACGGCATGTGACATTCGACAATTGCGACATATCGCATGTGGGCGGCTACGCCCTTTGGTTCCGTCGCGGCTGCTCGGATTGCCGCGCACAACATTGCATGATCCAGGACATGGCCGCCGGGGCCATTCGCATCGGGTTGGCTCACGATACCGGCACGAGCCCCGACGCCACGGGACATTGCACGATCGACAACTGCATTATTCGCTCAGGCGGTCATTTGGATCGCGGCGCCGTGGGCGTGTGGATCGGTCAGAGTGCCTATAACGAGGTGACGCACAACGACATCGGCGATTTCCGCTACACCGGCGTTTCCGTCGGCTGGCGCTGGGGCTACGCTCCGAGCGACTGCAACCATAACAAAATCGAGTTCAACCATATCCACCACATCGGCTGGGGCGTATTGAGCGATATGGGCGGCGTCTACACCCTGGGTCAGCAACCGGGCACGACCGTGAGCAATAACCACATCCACGACGTCTATTCCTACGGTTACGGCGGATGGGGCCTTTATACCGACGAAGGCAGCACCGGCATCGTGATGGAAAACAATCTGGTCTACAACGTCAAATGTTCGGGTTTCCATCAACACTACGGCCGGGAAAATGTGATTCGGAACAACATTTTCGCCTTCGGCACCGAAGCCCAAGTGCAACGCACCCGCGTCGAGCCGCATCTTTCGTTCACGTTCAGCAATAATATCGTCTATTGGAACCAGGGGCAGCTATTCTCCGGTCCGTGGAAAGACGCCGGCACAAAGCTGGACCACAACCTGTATTTTGATGCCACCGGCAAACCGGTGAAATTCGATGGTTTGGATCTGGCGGATTGGCAAAAGCTGGGCAAGGATGCCGGCTCGCTGGTGGCCGATCCCAAGTTTGTCGATCCGGCCAAGTTCGATTTCCGCCTGCAATCTGATTCGTCGGCCACGAAGATCGGCTTCAAGCCGTTCGACTACACGAAGGCCGGCGTCTACGGCGACCCAAGCTGGACGAAGGAAGCCGCATCGGTCGTATATCCTCCGGTGCAGATTGCCCCACCCCCGCCAAAATAGTTGGTGGTATGCTTCAAACCGATCCTGTAGGCCGTAGATTATGCTTCAGCATAACACGATAAGCAGGCAATGCTTTTTGTTATGCGAAAACATCCTCAATAAATCTTAGGCTTAGTATATGGCCAAGTGAAAATTTAGGCGTTTCCTGAGCGTTTGTCCCATCGCAACATAGCACTGGCAAAGCCAGTGGCACACGATTTTTGGCTTGGACATGCACTAGTGCGTCTTCCAAAATTGTTTCGTGCCGGTGGTTCTGCCTTGCGAAGCCGCAAGCAGCTTGTCTGGCAGTGGCAGAGACTTCATGGAGAACGTACTAGATTTTCCAAACCCCCGTGGCAGTCATCCTGGGGGCGGAGTGCCCCTTCTTTTTAGAGGCGATACCGCATTCTTGCGTGGGGTATTTCGTTTGCTTCTCAACCCTTGCCCGATCACAATGAACTCAAGGGGGCAGAATTTCAGTTTCTTGGCGTTAGGTAATGCCCTCTGGCGACGATACATGGCAGGGAACGAATCGTGCTCGGATACCAGATCCGTTCCCGCCTGGCGGAGGGTAGGCGCATGGCTCTTCTGGATCGCGATGATTTTGCCGAATACATAGTGCATAACCAGCACCGTGTGTTCGCTTACATCGCCACCCTGCTGCCGAATCGCGATGACGCCGAAGACGTGTTTCAGAACACCTGTCTGATTCTGTGGAAGAAATGGGAACAATTTGATTCCAGCCGCGATTTCTTTACCTGGGCGTGCGGCATCGCTCATAACGAGGTCCGCAATTTCCTGCGTCTCAAACGCCCGGGCCGCATGCAACTTTCCGCCGATCTGCTGGTCCAGGTCAACGAAACCCGCCTAAAAGCCGACGAGCTGCTGGAATCTCGCGGCCAATTTCTCGGCCTGTGCTTGGAAAAGCTGCCTGACGAGCAGCGGCAACTCGTCGAACGATGTTACCTGGGCGATTTGACGATCCGAGCCATTGCCGAAGAGCTGGAAATCTCGCCGGCCGCGCTTACCATGCGATTGCAACGCATTCGCCGGATTCTTTTCGAGTGCGTCGATAGCGCCGTGAAGCGGGAAGAGGGAGGTCGTCATGACCGGCCCTGAAAAGTTGCCACCGATCGACGAGCAGCTTTGGTCGCTGACCGAAGCGATGTGCGACGGAACGATTGCCCCCGAGAATCTTGAACGGCTGGAGTCGTTGTTGCGAGCCGATGAAAACGCCCGGCTTTTCTATGCCGGCTATATGGATTTGCACGGGCGGATCTGTTGGCGTTTCCGCGGCACCGAGCCCAAGGCAAGCCGTGACGAGGTCTTGGAACAACCTTTTGGCGAGCCCTCGGCCACACCCTGTTCCGCCCCGGTTTCCGGTTTCTTCGGCAGCGCGTGGCACGGCACATTAAGCTATTTTTCCGACGGCTGGCCGCTGGCCTACCTGATTGGAACCGTGATCTTCGGCATCGGCCTGACCATCGCCTCGTTGATGATCGTGACGCATCACGTTCAGGTGGCAACGAGACCTTCAACGCCGGTATTCGCACCGCACAAAACAGATTTGGCGATCCAATACGTTGGCCGCATCTCTGCCATGCAGAACTGCCGCGGGGAAGGATACGGAGTCCGTGGTGAGTGGAAAGCGGGGAACGGAACTAATCAGAACTATGGACCAGTGGGAAACAAATCGCTTATCGCTTTGGGCGACAAGTATGCCCTTTCCTCCGGCTTACTGGAGATTACCTACGACACCGGCGCGACAGTTATCCTTCAAGGACCATGCACCTATGAAGTGGATTCTCGCGACGGAGGTTTTCTGTCTCTCGGTAGGCTGACGGCTAGATTAGAGAAGAGAGGAGAGAGCAGAGGGGAGAGGGGAGAGCCGGTGGTCAGTGGCCAGTGGCCGGTGGTCAGTAAGGAGGGGGCAGAAGAAGTGGCTAGTGGCCAGTGGCTAGTGGCTAGTGAATCGGGTGGTAAATCCCGAAATCCCGAAATCCCGAAATCTCCAGCCTCCAGCTCCCAACCCGCCCTCACCCTAGCCCTCTCCCAAAGGGAGAGGGGACCAGACACTAATCCCCAATCCCTAATCCCTAATCCCTCACTATCCACTAGCCACTATCCACTATTCACTATCAAAACGCCGACGGCCACGGTGACCGACCTGGGCACGGAGTTTGCCGTGGAAGTGACCAAGACGGGCGATACAACATCACATGTTTTCCGCGGCTCGGTTCGCGTGCAAATGATTTCGACCGACGGCCGAACGGAAGGCATTGCCCAGGTGCTGCACGCAAACCAATCCGCCCGGATCGAAATAAATGCAGATAATCCGAACGCCGAAAAGCATTTATCGGTCTTTGCAACGCCTGCTCAACTGACTGAATTCGTGCGTGAAATCGCCCACGGAACGACCTCGGCCACTGTTATGAAATCGTTCGATCTGGTCGATGCGTTCGCCGGAGGAGATGGTTTCTCCGGCCGTCACGGCAGCGGCATTGATCCGCTTTCGGGTCAAGCGGTCGATGCGTTACCCTTGCCGCGAGAACTCCAATATGCGAGCGACTCGAAATATCATCACCCGATCATCTCGCGTCCATTCGTCGACGGCGTCTTTATTCCGAATGGCAATAATGGTCCGATCCAGGTCGATTCGGCAGGGCACACTTTCGCAGAATTTCCCACAACGAACAACATGACCGCTTGCTTCTTTCTGGCAGGCGGCGAGATCCAATTGGATCAATCCTATCTGGAAATGACGAAGTTAGGCGAAATCGATTATGCATTGCCAGGCCACGGCTTGCTGTTCGTACACCCGAACAAAGGAATCACCTTCAATCTGAATGCCGTGCGCAAGGCCGTGCCCGGCTGTGCGATCAAGAGGTTCCTCACCACGACAGGGAACTCAGGATTTGGGGCGGCGGACCTTTGGATTTTAATCGACGGCCAAGAACGGTTCAGCCGCCGTGAAATCAACAACAACCACGTCGCCATGCCCGTGACGATTCCCATTCAAGAAGGCGACCGGTTCCTGACGTTGGCCGGCACCGACGGAGGAGACGGCATTGGAGGGGACTGGATTATTTTCGGAGATCCGCGACTTGAATTGGCATGTCCCGTCGGCAATGTATCCCCAGACCGGAAAGGAGGAAGCGACACAAAGAAATAATCTTTTCGCGGCGGTTTTCTTCGTTGATTGGATGACGAACAAGTGTTTCATGCGAGTATTTCTTTTCATTGTTTAGGAGAATGGTTATGAATCAAGTGCAAAGGGAAAGTTTGCAAAGACGACTTTCAAGTCGCAGATTAAGGTGTCTTTCATTGGTATTATTCGCAGCAGCGATCGGCTGCGTCAGCACCGCATTAGGCGCCGCATCGTATTCGATTTTGACGAGCGACGGCGATTTCAACGCCCAAACGATCGGCAGTCCCGTCGGAGGAAGTGCTTGGCCGCAGAACAGCGGCACCGGCAATGCTGTCCAGGCCGAAGCTCAAAGTTCGTTTACCAATTACTTCGCCAATAACAGCAAGGGCGTGATTGTTCCCGGCGCAGATACGATCGCCAATCCGTATTTCGTCGGTTATGCATCCTCGGGCATCGGCACGACCTCGAAGGACGTGCTGATTTTCAACGCCGATTTCCAGAATACTTCAACCGGGAACGGCACTTACACGATGATCATCACGAATGGCGCCCAAGCCACAGAGCGATCCGTTGCTTTATACGTGTCCGGCGATACGCTTTACGCCGAGAGCGGCAGCGGCGCACAGGCCGTGGCCACGTTGGCGCAAAACACTTGGTACAACGTGCAATTGGCGCTGGATATGTCGAACAAAACGTTTTCCGGCGTAACCACCGCCTACGGCGGCGCGAGTACGATTATCGCCGATCGCTCGTTCCATCAAGCCGACAAACTCATCAACTGCATTTATTCGGATACCGGCAGTTCCGGCGAAGTTGGATTAACCGGTACGTTCGCCACGCATAACATCGACAACTTCGCCCTGGGCCAAGTTACCGGCGGAGCGGCTCCGAAGAACGTCGTCAATATCGACTTCAACGGATTCCGAACCGAGCCCGGCGCCCCCACAGGCGGTCCTGACGTGCAAGGCCCGACCTATGTCGGCGTGAGTGCCGCGGGCGGTGGCCAGGTTTGGAATGGTCTGGCAGCGGATTCCGTCAACGGGGGCGATATGCTGACCGTTGCCGGTTCTGAGCTGCTCAATTCGGCCGGCACGAAGACATCGGTCGGATTCACGGTTTCCTATGTCGGCGGCGACGTAGGCGGAACACCGACGACCGATGCCACGTTAAGCAGCGCATTGATGAGCGACTATATCTTCTGCCAATCGTCTGGCAATAATAGCAATGCCGCTTTCACGATCTCGGGACTCGGCACGATCACGAAGGCTGACCTTTACTTCTACGGATGGGGCGATTATGTGGTCGGCGACGGTTCCGTTACCGGAGTCAGCGAGAATGGTGCGAAGTGCTTTAAGGGTGTTGCGGTTACCAATGGCGAGATCACCGGCTTCTTGTCCAGCGGTGGCACAAGTACGCTGAATGGTTTAACCATCGTCGTACCCGAACCGGGTATGTTTGCCTTATTATCTACAGGCTTGATCGGCCTTTTGGCCTACGCCTGGCGGAAACGGCGGTAACGCCAAGGTAAATAGAACTTCCACTCGTTCCGAAGCTCCGGCTTCGGAACGAGCCTTTTGGAAGCCTTTTTTTTCGCGAATCGGGAAAACAATAATACGAACGAAGCGGAGCTTCTCGGAAAATACATTCCCAAGCCGGAGCTTGGGAACGAGTGGGAAGCCGGAACTTGGGAACGAGAGGGAAGTAGATTTACAATTTATGATTTCTAATTTCTGATTGGAAGTCACTAACGCAAAGTGCGCGAAAGCAGTGTGTTGCCTGCTTCGCGCCTTTGCGCCTTTGCGTGAGCCGGCAGGGCCATATCTCACGCAAAGACGCCAAGGCGCCAAGGGACTATTTGGTTTTATCACTCCTCACGGTGAAATGATGCATCCGATCAATCAGCAATCGAGAATCAGAAATCAGAAATCCAAAGGGTTTACGCTCGTCGAACTCTTAGTGGTGATTACGATCATCGGGATTCTAATTTCCCTGCTATTGCCGGCGGTGCAATCGGCGCGAGAGGCAGCGCGCCGTCTGCAATGCGGCAACAACTTGAAGCAGATCGGGTTGGCGATGCACAACTACCACGCCTCGCATAACACGTTTCCGCTCGGCATGATTCTCGATCCGGAATGGCCCTATTTGCTTTACTATATTTTGCCCTACATGGAGCAAGAGTCGCTTTACAATGGATTGAAGACCGCCCAGGCGACCGGCGTCCGCCCTTGGTACGAAAACGCTAAAAGCATGTGGCCGCAAGAGGTGCAAGGCATGTCGGTGGCGGCCTATCTTTGCCCCAGCGACGGGATGGGAGGACGGACCAAGGGCGTCATCATCGGGTCGCAGGGCGCGAGCCAAAATGCAATGCAGCTTTACGTGACGAATTATCTCGGCTTTTTTGACGGTCTTACCGATGAAGACACATGGACGCCGACCAACACGACGCAGAAAGCCGTCTTCGGCTGCAATCGAGGGTCGTCGATTGCGCAAATCCGCGACGGGACCAGCAACACGTTGATGGTCGCCGAATATCTAACGGGCCAGCCCGAGGATATCCGCGGTTTTGCCTACACATTCCGCAGCGGTTCGCAATTTTTACACACGGCATTGACCCCCAACGACAGTTCGCCCGACGTTCTGCTGAGCCACATGCATATTTGCGTGGCCGAGATGAATCAGCCCGAGTTGAATTTACCGTGCTCTTGTACTGGAGGCCCCTTCACGGCGGCGGCCCGAAGCCGGCACGCGGGCGGCGTCCAAGGCCTACTATGCGACGGCAGTATCCAGTTCTATAATGATTCGATCGACAGTGCCTTGTGGCGTTCTCTCGGTTTCATCGCCGACGGAGCACCACTGGGAAATTCGGGATTCTAATCACCTATGACCATGTCTGCAAAAACACTCGTCTCTTCTTTTACGATTGCATCGTTGTTGTTTTGCTGGGGCTGCGGAGGCAGTGACGGCCCGCCTCGCTCGTCCGTCCGAGGAAAGATCACTCTCGACGGGGTTGAAATTGCCGAGGGCACCATTACGTTCTTTCCAACCGGCGGAACCAAAGGCCCGACGGCAGGCACCACGATCAGCGCCGGCCGGTATGCGATCGCTGCCGACCGTGGCCCCTTGGCCGGCCGGTATCGCGTCGAAATCCACGGCCCTCGCAAGACCGGCCGCCAAGTGCCGGCGCCGGGGCCTGTCGTTAATGCCAAAGCCTTGGTAGACGAAATCGTTGAAACGGTTCCCAAACGCTACAATCTGCAATCAACCCTCGAAGCCGACGTCAAACCCGGCCGCAACGAGTTGGATTTCGCCCTGACGGCGAAATAATGGGGGATTCTCTTGCAGACTGCGATTGTCGTAGAGCAATTACGGGGAGCTGTTAGCGCCGGGAAAATATCTGTGAATTCATGCACATTCCGGGAGCTGTTAGCTCCCGGCTATTCTGTTGGATTTCGGCTACTCTTTTGGATTTCGGCTATTCTGTTAGATTTCGGCTATTCTGTTGGATCCAGGCTATTGCTCCACGATGCGATTTTCCCGCAAGTTATTTGTCACCTACTCGGCTAAAAGCGACAAGCTATAATAGGTGCAGTAACGGCTTTTGGCGGTTGCAAGAACGAACGTGAAACGGATTATCCATGACGATGGTATGCAACTGTCAAGAAACACGGCGGGCAAGCCCGCCCGCTTCACAGGTTATCTGTTTTGACCATAGAGAATTACTGCGCCCGCTATCATTGATGGTATTGGGCAAAACTCGTTCAATATGCCCTGTTCTCCCGATCTTCCGGATTCAAGGACTAAAACGATGTCGCACTTGAAAATCGCGTTGCTGCTATCTATTTTCGCCGGGCAAGTCGTCACGGTCGCGGCTGCCGAACCAAGTCGATTGGAGTTCGACACCTATTCCGGCTATTTCGTGTCGAACCAATTCGAGCCCGCCGCCCCGACATCGTTTTTGGCGATCACGGACCAAAAACAGTTCGACAACGTTTTCGGCGTTGCGATGGTCATGGGCGATAAATCGCATCGCTTGCCGAAGGATCTCTTCAAGTCACAGCTCGTTTTGGCGGCCATCCGACGAGGCAACGCCACATGGACCTTCAAAGTGGAAAGCGTGAAGCTCAAGGAGGGCGGCATCCTTGAACTGCACTATACAGCCGACTCCCAAAAGAGTGAGTCGGCCACGTTCGCCTGCCCTCTGATCGTGTCAATCCCTCGTGGGCCGTACAAATCCTTCGTATTCGTGGAGAATCACAAAGCGGTAAAAACTCTGCCCAATACCCTGCCTGCCAACCGCTGAATCTTGCCAAACCCCACGTTTGGATGCATTGACACCCACGACAAGCACAGCATCTCTTCATTTCGTTGGCAAGCGCCTAACGTTTGTTATTACAATACGTTAAGACACTTTTTCGCCCTTGCGCGAAAAATAACCATTAAGGTTTTCCGGCCGGCGGACGTATCCCTTGTGAAGTAATGGGGCATCATCGTCGTGCGAGCGACAGCGTCGATGCAACTGGCGTAGGATTTTTCAGCCGGCCTTGAAGGGTTTTCCGCGATGGAATCTATCCGTTCCGACCGAACCGAAGCGTTCGTCGAGCTATTCGCGCTGCATCAGCGTCGGCTGTACGGGTTTATCTATACGATGGTCCCCAATCGCGCCGATGCCGAGGACTTGCTCTCGCAAACCAGTTTGGTGCTGTGGCGCAAGTTCGACACGTTCCAGCCCGGCAGTGATTTCGGGGCATGGTCGTGCCGCATCGCACACCTCGAAGCACTGAATTTTCTCAAGCATAAGCGTCGCAGCCGCGTGCATTTCAGCGAGGAATTGGTCGCCAAGCTGGCCGAAGTTCGCACCGCCCGCACATCCTCACATTTCGCCTACGAATCTGCTTTGCTCGATTGTATCGCCAAGCTCAGCGAATCCGATCGTCAACTGATCCGGCTTTGCTACGAAACCAAGCAAAGCATTAAGGAAGCCGCCGAGGAGCTAGGCCGCCCGGCGGCCAGCGTCTACGCCTCACTGAGCCGGATTCGCCGCATGTTGTTGGGCTGCATCCGTCAGTCGTCGGGCGAGGAGGATGTTCGATGAGCTACGACGACCTCCCCGTGGAACTTTGGAACCTGCTCGACGGCGTATGCAACGACACGCTCGACGAGCGTCAGGCTGCGGAGTTGGAATCGCATTTGCTCAGCGACACCCGCGCTTGCGAATTGTATATCGATTTCCTGGCGCTGGATGCCGAGTTGCAATGGCTTAGCAGTTCGCAGCAGGAAGGCGAGGCGATTTTAGAAAAAATCATCGAAACCGACGCTCCCTACGTCGCGGCCCCAGTAGTCAACATCCACGACGACGCCGTTTCCGGCGCGGGCGACTATTTTTCGCAGGGTGTCTTGTATTCCTATATGATCGGCGGCGTTTTGACCGGTTTACTGCTGCTGGTTGCCGCTTTGATTCCCGCATCGAGTACCGTGCAAACGGCCAAAAAAGCCTCGCCGCCGGTCCGATCCATAGCCGGGATAAAAGCCGAACGCGAAACCATCGGCCAGATCACCGGCATGTTGGATTGCCAGGGGACAATGGCTAGAGGAGAAGGGAAAGAAACTAGCAAATCACCTATTCTTAGCCCACAATCGCTCGTTGCATTAGGGGATAAGTTTGTACTTTCTTCCGGTCTGCTGGAAATCACTTACGACACCGGGGCCAAGGTCATTCTTCAAGGCCCTGTAACGTATGAAGCCGATTCCCGCGACGGCGGGTTCTTAGGCATCGGTAAGCTGACGGCTAGATTAGAGAAGAGAGGAGAGGGGAGAGAGGAGAGGGGAGAGCCAGTGGCCAGTGGCCAGTGGCCGGTGGTCAGTAAGGAGGGGACAGAGGTGGCAAATCATAAATCTCCCGTCCCCGCCCTCACCCTAGCCCTCTCCCAAAGGGAGAGGGGACCGAACAGTAATCCCCAATCCCTAATCCCTAATCCCTTGCTTCTCCCCACCTCCCGCCCCCAATCTCCCGCCCCTGTGTTCGCGGTGCGAACACCGACGGCCACGATCACCGACCTGGGCACGGAGTTCGGCGTTGAAGTGGATAAGAAAGGCACTACCACCTCGCACGTTTTCCGCGGGGTTGTCCAAGTGCAGGCAATGACGCCGCGAGGGGAACCGGAAGGCAAAGCTCTTGTTCTCCGCGAGAATCAATCTGCTCGGGTGGAAAATGTCCAAGGGAATCTCCAGTTGGCCAAAGCGCCGACGGTCGAACCCAAGAAATTTATTCGCGGCATTCCTTTGCGAGCCATCAAATACCTGGACTTGGTCGATGTCGTGGCCGGAGGCAATGGTTTTTCCAATCGGCGGAATGCAGGCATTGATCCAACCAACGGCCAATTCCGTGTTTCTCCTCCTCCGAACAACGGGTATCACATGACAGGTGATGGAAAATATCACCTTGTTCAAGGATCGCCGTTTATCGATGGCGTTTTTATTCCAGCCGGTAAAAGAGATTCCGTGCAACTTGATTCGGCGGGGCACGTTTTTAACGACTTCCCCGAGACCGACAACCAAACATCCGGGTATGTTTGGGCCGGCGGCGTCATACCGGCGGAGCCGCCGCTGTTCTTTCTGCCCGCCATTTTGGACGGAGTTGATTACTCGGCGAAGGGACACGGCGTTTTGGGGATGCATGCCAACAAAGGCATCACCTTCGACCTTGCTGCCATTCGCCGGTTAAATCCCGGTTATCGGCCGACCAAGTTTCTGGCCACGGCCGGCAACACCGCGGATTCGCTGGTCGGCATTTGGGTGTTCGTGGACGGTCAAAAACGGTTCCAGCGCCGTGAATTCAATCAGTATTTGGGGGCGGCTCCCATCTCGATCACCTTGGGCGAAAAGGATCGCTTCCTGACGCTCGTCGCCACGGACAACGGCAGCGGTTTCGGCGCAGCTTGGGTCACCTTTGGCGACCCGCGGCTGGAGTTGAAACCAATTCCGTCGAGCAATGACTGAAAAGAGAAACCTAACCATCGCCAAGGAGGCCGAAAGAGCATTCACAAATCAAGAGTGCATTTAGTATTTGCCGGGGGTTTTCGATCGGCGTCCGCCGATGCTCCTGACTACGTTTTCCTCATCTTTTACATGGAGAATTGCAATGAAACGGTTCGCATGTGTTTTGGCAGTAGTCGCCTTGTTGGCGGTTGCTCAAGTGGTCTCGGCAGAAACGGTCAAGCTGGATGTTACGGCCGGCATGATGACGGATGACGCGACATTTATGGAAGCGTCGAATAATTATTCCAGCGATCCGGCGAATCCCATTCCCTTTGGCACTACCAATAATACCGGTGATCAGGGGTGGATATTGACAGGCGGCGGCTTCAATGTGAACTTTGGTACAGAAACCGCTTTGCAGAAGTTCCGCGCGTGGTGTGTCTATACCGCCGAAGGCCGCAGCTCCGATTGGCTCATTCGTTACTCGAACGACAATTCAACGTGGAATACCCTGACGACGTTCAGCTATGTTACGCAAGCAAACGGCGGCTACGATGCGCTTGCAGCGGATGGAAGTTTCTCGGGCACGGCTCGTTCGGACTGCGCCGGCTGGTATGGCGTTGATTTCAACAGCGACGAGAGTACAAAGGCGCAATACTGGCGGGTCGAGTTCTCCTCCGCGCCCAACCATAGCCCCCGCACGGCGGAAGTAGCGTATTATGGCACTCAGGTGCCCGAACCTACGTCTATGGTCCTTATTGCTACCGGCTTGCTCGGCCTGCTGGCCTATGCGTGGCGGAAACGGAAATAGATTTATAATTTATGATTTCTAATTTCTGATTGGAAGTCATTCTAGTCGTTCCGAAGCATTTACTCGTTCCGAAGCTCCGGCTTCGGAACGGCGATCCTCGAAGCTTTGCTTCGCGGATTGTCGAGCAATGAAAGATTATCGAAGCAGAGCTTCTGGAATTTGCGTTCCCAAGCCGAAGCTTGGGAACGAGGGTATACATTCAACTTCAAAAGATTTTTACCAGATTATTGGTGAAGTCATGTGTCGCAGAAACATAAAAAGGGCTTTTACTCTCGTCGAATTGCTCGTGGTCATCACGATTATCGGCATTTTGATTTCGCTGTTGCTGCCGGCGGTGCAATCGGCAAGAGAGGCCGCACGTCGATTGCAGTGCAGCAACAACTTGAAGCAAATCGGTTTGGCATGTCTCAATCACGAACAAGCACAAGGGCATTATCCGCCGGGCGGTTGGGGCTACTTGTATGTCGGCGATCCTAACTACGGATCCGACCGAACGCAACCGGGCGGCTGGGTTTTCAACGTGTTGCCCTATATGGAACAGCAAAGCCTGCATGACCTTGGACTTGGATTGTCGGATACGGCCAGAAAAACAGCCTTGAGCCGAATGAACAGCACGCCGATAGCCGCGATGAATTGCCCGACACGCGGACGCACAACCGCATTACCACTAAAAGCCTGGACCGCGCCTTCAAATGGCGACTCCTCGATCACGATTTGTGCAAAGACGGATTACGCAGGCAATGGCGGCGATGGACCTTGGTCGAGCGATCAGGGAATGCCTTGCGGAGATTCGATCACCTCGGAAAACACCGAGACCGGCGTAATCAATCAACGCAGCATGACAACCGTCGCATCCGTTCGCGACGGTACGAGCAATACCTATTTGGTCGGTGAAAAATACGTGAATCCCGATTACTATCTCACCGGACTCGATGACGGCGACGACCAAAGCATGTACGTCGGCTATGATTTCGACACATGTCGCTGGACGAAGAACGATCCCGATACATTAACGAAGTACCTGCCCTATCCAGACTCGCCCGGCATCTCGCAGCGCACTTGCTTCGGCAGCGCCCATGCGGGCATGTGCAACTTTGTTTTTTGCGATGGTTCGGTGCATTCGATCAATTACTCGATCGCTGCTGAAGTTCACCGTTGTTTGGGTAACCGCAAGGACGGCCTAGCCCTCGACGGCAGCAGTTTTTAGCGTTTCCCCCCACCCACCCTTTCCCACCTTTTGATGCAGGAGAACACACCATGATGCACAGTTTTCGTCGTGCATGTGCGACAATCGCCGTACTGACGTCGTGCGGCATTGCCTTTGCGCAAAATGCCGCGCCGGCCAAAGTAATTCCGCTGAGCCAGGCGTGGCGGATCGCCACGGATTCAAAAAATGTCGGACGCCAGGAGCAGTGGTTTGCCGCGCCGCGCGCTGATGTCAAGCTCGCCGCCGTACCGGGCACCATGCAGCAATCTTTTCCGGGCTATCATGGGGTCGCTTGGTATTGGACGGAATTTGAAGCTCCGGCCGCCGAAAAATCGCACAAGTGGCAGCTCCACTTCGGCTCGGTTGATTACCTTGCCGAGGTTTGGCTGAACGGAAAGCGATTAGGCGACCATGAAGGCACCGACGGCCCCTTCGATCTCGATGCAACGGACGCCTTGAAGCCGGCGGGCAAAAATCTGCTGGCCGTCCGCGTTCTCAATCCCGGCCATCAGCCGATCGACGGCTTCGTAATCCATGAAACGCCGCATTCTTTCAAACAGGCCGACGATTATCAGTTCGGCAACAATGCCAACTCCGGCGGTTTTCTTCGGCCAGTAGAATTGCGGATGCAGCCCTCGATTCGCATTACAGACG
>CAYWGR010000131.1:0-1024 GCA_964458015.1 uncultured Planctomycetaceae bacterium | reverse complement strand
CATTCAGATCACGGTTGAGAACGCCTCTGGGGCAGCAGCCGAATGTTTGTTGAAAACAGAAATTCGTACAAGCGACAACATCAATGACATTTCACAATGCGCAACCGAGTTGAAAATCACCGTTCAGCCGGGCAAGTCGCAACAAAACGTGACGCTGCAAGTCAAGCAACCCAATCTTTGGTCGACAAAATCGCCGAATCTTTACACCGCTGCCGTAACGATCGAGGCGGCAATGCCCGAGAATGTTCGCACGGTTCATCAAACGGGCAGCCGATTCGGATACCGCGATTTCCGCGTGGGGGCGGACGGGTATTTCCGTTTGAACGGGCAACGGCTCTTTTTGAAGTCGTGTCACACCGTCAACAACTTTCCCGTAGCGATTGGAACGGCTCACAAGCCGGAGATTTTTACACGCGATTTGCTCTATGCCAAGGGAATGGGCTACGACATGGTGCGGTTTCTCGGCGGGCCGCCGTTCCCCGAGCAATTAGCGTTCTGCGACGAGATCGGACTGATGATCTATGCCGAATCGAGGGCCGGCTGGGCTTTGTCAAACTCGTCGAAGATGGCCGAGCGATACGATATCTCGATCTCGCAAATGATCTTGCGCGACCGCAACCATCCGTGCATCACGATTTGGGGTATGCTGAACGAAACGGGCGATAAGGCCGTCGTTCAACATGCCGTTGATACACTACCGCTTGTACGGAAGCTCGATGATTCACGACTCGTGCTGTTCCACAGCGGCCGACAATTCGACAACACGCTTGCTCTCGGCTCGCTCAGCAATCCCGGCAGCAAAACGTGGGAATATCTTTGGGGCGATGAAGCGCCGAATGCAAAGAACGACGGCCTGAAGTTCGGATTTCCGCCGACGCTGGGCGATTTGCACAACTATCCCGCCGCCCCGCATGATCCTGGAACTATCGGATGGTTCAGGAATATGAGCGGCGCGTCGAAACCGATATTCCTTTCGGAATACGGCGTCGGATCGATGGTGAATCCGTATCGGATCATGCGGAGG
>CAYWGR010000130.1:10664-16242 GCA_964458015.1 uncultured Planctomycetaceae bacterium | reverse complement strand
CGGCACCATCGAGCTTCTGGCGCGGAGCCTGCGCACCGGAGGGATCATCCTCATCGGCGAGCCTTACTGGCTGCAATTGCCGCCGACAGAAGAGGTCGCCAAGGGATGCCACGCCGGTTCCATCTCGAACTTTCTCTTGCTCCCAGAACTTCTCGCGTCTTTCGGCAACCTCGACTACGACGTTGTGGAAATGGTTCTGGCAGACAAAGACAGTTGGGACAGGTATGAGGCAGCCAAGTGGCTCACGATGCGCCGATGGCTAGAAACAAATCCCGACGATGACTTCGCGAAAGATGTTCGAGCCGAACTTACCTCGGCGTCCGAACACTACGCCGCGTACACCCGTGAATACCTGGGCTGGGGTGTGTTCGCGCTAATGTCGCGGTGATGTGAGGCAACTACCGCCTATAAAATCGGTGATGAAGCAGATGAGAAAGTAAATTGTAGGATGCCGTGGTGACCACCGTGGATGATAAGAACCATCGGCTGTCTCATTGGATATTGCTGATTGCGGCGGCACTCGCGGTCCCGATTGTGCCGTTTCTTGTGTTCGGCGAGTCGGTGGAATCGCAGATGGCGCATTGGCTAGACATCTCGGATTCTCCCGGCACGGCCGCCGCCTTGGTGATTGGCCTACTGGCTGGCGACATTATTCTGCCCGTTCCGTCCAGCTTGGTGAACACCTTTGCCGGCAAGGCACTTGGGTTTTGGCTGGGCACGGCCGCTTCGTGGTGCGGGATGACCATCGGCGCGTCGTTGGCCTTTTGGCTGGTGCGTTGTCTCGGCCGTCCGTTGGCCCGGCGGTTGTCGTCCGAGGAGGAACTGGCCCGGATGGATGCGCTGGCAAACCGACACGGTATTCTGATATTGATTCTGGCACGCCCGATTCCGGTTTTCGCCGAGGCCAGCGTTCTTGTGATGGGAATGATGCAAATTGGCTGGTGGCGTTTCTTCGCCGCCGTCGGTCTCAGCAATTTCGGCATCGCAGCGGCCTATGCTGCGTTGGGCGATCGAGTGCAACTGTCGATTGCGATGGCTGCTGCGTTTGCCGTGCCGCTGATTGTCGCCGCCGTGGCACGATGGTTTTGGCCGGCGGCAAAAGAAGCCCGGCATTGAAACAACGCACGTGGCCGGCAGTCTGGACGTGGCATCCACATTCTGCGATATTGATGGCGTTTCAGGAGATCGGAGCAAGCATGATTTCAGAAAGCCGCAATCTTGAACAGCGTGTAGCACAAGCGGTGCAAGAAGACGTTGCGGTCGTTCCCTACGATCCGCAATGGCCAGTGCTGTTTCAGGAAGAGAAGGAGCGGCTTCGGTCTTGCCTGCCCTCGGAGTTGATCGGACGTATCGAGCATTTCGGCAGCACGGCGGTGCCCGGCCTGGCGGCCAAGCCAATTGTGGACATGCTCGTGGAAGTGACGAGCCTGGAGGAAGTGAAGCAGCGAGTTGTTCCGATTTTGGAATCGAAAGGCTACGACTACTTTTGGCGGCCTACCTGGGGCGACGACGTTCCGCCGTGGTACGCTTGGTTCATCCGGCGAAATGCCGAGGGGGTACGCACGCACCATATCCACATGGTCCATCGCGATTTCGCGCATTGGGACAGGCTCCTGTTTCGAGATTATCTAATCAAGAATCCTCCGGCAGCCCTCGAATATCAAATGCTCAAGATGCGTTTGGCGGCTGGTTATCCGAATGATCGCGTGGCGTACACCAACGGCAAGACGGAATTCATCACGAGGCATCACATTCAGGCGTTGGTCGATTTGGAAACGGAAGGTTGGAACACGAAGAATCCAGACTTCTTCTTGTCCATCATTCATCCCGACATGGTTTGGCCGTGGCCGCCCACCAACGACGCCTTCGATCCGATCGACTGGGTGTTCGTCCTGGGGCGATTCCATCGGGAACAATGGAGAAAAGCCTGGCAAGACCTCTTCGATACCCACGACTTGATCCACAACCATCGCACGACGCTCAAGATCGAGCTTTCCAAGGAACTGGATGCGGCATTTGCGGTCGTCGATATTGACACGCTGTGGCGTCACGTCGAGAACGGCCAGAAGTCTCATTGGAAAGGCCGTGTCTGTAAAATGTATACGAAGTTGCCCACGGGACATTGGAAGTTCTACTTTCAAACGGGAGCCTTGGATTACTCGAAAATAGGACGGGATGCAGAAATACCTTTGAAGGAGCAACAATGACATCCTCAGACGTAATTCAACGATCAGAACAGCGGCGTCACACGGCCGAGGCAATTCTGCACGATCTCGACCTGATGAACCGATGGCGCCGATTCGGTCGGCCGGTGCTGGTCGGGGCGCTGGCGATTGATGTAGCGGTCGCGCCCGACATCGACATGGAAATCTACTGTCCCGATTTGAAAATCGAACATGGGTTTCAGGTGATTTCCGAGTGCGCCATGAATCCGCGCGTCACGTCGGCCCAGTTCATCAACGCCTTGAACACGCCCGACAAGGCGCTGTATTGGCAGTTGCACTACTGTGACGAGGCCGGCATCGACTGGAAGGTCGATATGTGGTCGGCTCCCGAGGATTACGCGCTGCCGCGCGGCGAGCACTTCGTACAGCCCATGAAAGCCGCCCTGACGCCGGAAACTCGCATGGCGATTCTCACGTTGAAGGAAGCGCGGGCGGCGGGCGAACTGCCCATGTTCCTATCGGTCGATCTCTATCGAGCGGTCATCGAAGGCGGTGTCCGCACGCCCGATCAATGGCGCAAGTGGCAGCAAACGCACGAAACAGGCGTGTTGACTGATTGGAAACCGGCAATACTGTCGGTCTGTGGCTGCGATTGTGCGTTGTGCGAGCATTTCAAGAGCCTGCAATGCGCCGGTTGCTCGGCAATTGCAGGCAGGGTGTGGTGGACGCAATACATCTCCACCGACATCTGTCCGATCTACCGTTGCGTTGTCATGGACAAACAGTTGAAGCACTGCGGCTTCTGCCAGGACATGCCGTGTGCGACATGGCGAGAGCTAAAAGACCCGAGTTATTCCGATGAACAACACGAAACGGCCATCCAGCAGCGAAGCGATCGGCTGAGAGTGCTTGCCGGCAGTTCCTAAAGGTTCCACGCTTGGACAATCGACACCGCCGCGCGATCCATCGACGGCTCCTCAATGGCCTCGACAAATCGGATTCCAGCCTGCCGGCATTGGTCTTCCATCGTCCTGGCAATCATCCGGTCAAAATGCCGGAAAGTATCCCACAGGTTCCGACCGTCGGGCAACGCCAGGACCATATCCCTCATCTGTAACTTGTTCTCGTCGCATTCCCATGTAGCGGCCCGCGCGGCTTCGTCGCGTTGTATGCACAGTAAATTGCCCACGGGCACCACTTGCGTTAGCAAATAGGGATGCGACAGCCCACCGTCAACCACAATCGGCCTGGTCTCGGTGGATGCCTGCACTTCCTGGGAAAACAGATCGAGAATCTCGACATTGGTCGCCTCGTTAAGACGAGTGAACTCATCCCATGAAAGCGACAACGCCCACTGCAAAGCGTCCGCCCGCTTCAACCATGCACAAGAAGCCGGATGCGCAGTCTCGGTGTACTTGCCGACATAATCACCAAATATGCGGGCATCCATGTCGCAGAGGGCCACGTTGTTTGACGCCGCCAGGCGCTTGCTGACGATTGTCTTGCCCGTACAAGAAGCTCCAAGCAACCAGAAAATGCGACGCTCTCCGGCAAGGCGATTGACAACCGCTTGCAAGAGAGTGTGGTTTGGGGAAAATGGCGAGGGGCATTTCATGTGATGTCTATTGATATGATTGCTGTTCTTCGGCGAACACGAGTGGTTGCCCATTATAGTCAGCGACATTAGTAGATGGTAGACTGCAAGTGGCACAGTTCAACCCTGATTTGATGCACCCAATAAAGAATTGCAGGATAGCATACGGATGGCTGGGGTGCGGTATCGACACGATTGGGAATACGAGGCATGTGATTGTGGGACCATCGGACAGGTCGAGGGCGGAGTTTCGCTCGTTTGTCTGGCCCTACGTTGAAAAGCTAAAGGCCCAGAAAATCGAAATACTAGACATATCACCGGGTAAGGAAAGTCTCGGTTGAAATCAACATGCGAACTTTAGTTGTACTATCGCTTCGTTTCCTCGCCATGCTCTGGGCTTCGCCCTACACGTTTCTCGGGCTGATTCTTGGCATGGTCGGCCTTTGCACAGGCGGTCATGCTCGCATTCGCGAACGCACAATCGAGTTCTACGGCGGCGGCGTGAAGTGGCTCCTACAACGGTTTCCCACTGGGCAATTCACGTTGGCGTTTACCTTGGGCCATACGATTCTGGGGCAAACCGACGCTTCGCTGGACATTTCACGCGATCACGAAATGGTCCACGTTCGCCAATTTGAGCGCTGGGGGCTGTTGATGGGACCTGCGTATCTTGGTTGCTCACTAGCCCTTTGGTTGATGCGCCGGAGACCATACCGCGACAACCCGTTCGAGCGAGAGGCATATGGGACAGACAGCAACGAATGACCGATACAGTTGGCGGGACGAGTGCGGTAGGCAAGCTGCCGCATTTTAATCAGGCCAATGGAGAGGGAAAATACGGTTCGCGGCCTGAATTCAAAGGCACAGGTATGTCCAGAGAAAACAACGATCATGTCGCACAATAGGATTGGCTGCCCACCCCTCTTGCGAGATGTCTTCGTTGATTGCACAATGGTGTGTGGTGCCACGACAATTTCCAAGACATTGAGCCATCGCTGCCCCGTTGGGCTTTGACCGGTATTCCATGAAAACATCGCTTCCGAGACAATCCGAGCACGTCGCCGCGCAGCTTACCGCTATCACAGACGTGATCCGTGAGTTGGTCGGCAGCGACTTGGCCATGCTGATCCTTTTCGGGTCCTATGCGCGTGGTACGTCGGTCAACGATCATTATGTCGAGGACAATACACTCTACAGTTACGAAAGTGACTTCGATTTGCTCGTCGTGACGGAGGATCGCGCCAGCGCCACCGTGGATGGCGAGTTTCGCCTATGCGATGCGATTGGCCGGCGATTGCGTCGGCAGGGACTCGATCGGCCGAGTTCAACGATAATTGTCGAAGACATCGAACATCTGAACAACGACCTTCAACGAGGCAATTACTTTTTCACCGACATCAAGAATGATGGCGTGCTGTTGTTCGACAGCGGCCGTCACACACTGGCCGAGGCATGTCCTCTTTCGCCAGCCGAGTATCAGAAATACGCTCGCGAGGATTTTGAGCACTGGTATCCGAGTGCCGTCAGCTTCCTCATTGATTTTCAGCACGCCCTTGATAGAGGTGACACCAACAAGGCCGCTTTTGAACTCCATCAAGCGACTGAACGCTTCTATCACGCGATCATCCTGACCTTCACGCGATACAAGCCGAAGATGCACGACATCGAGAAGCTCGATCGCCATGCCAGCAATCTGCACCCCGATTTCTTCACGGTCTTTCCTCGGGCAACCCAGCAGCAGAAGCATTGCTTCGACCTGCTGCAAAAGGCATATATCGACGCCCGATACAAACGCGACTACGTGATTACGAACGAAGAA
>CAYWGR010000130.1:0-10654 GCA_964458015.1 uncultured Planctomycetaceae bacterium | reverse complement strand
AGAGCTAACCAAGCGGATTTGCGAAGAGAAGATCGCCGGCATGGCGTAGCGCACGGTGGCCGGCGGGATGTTTGAATCGTCCGGTTTTCTAGCGGCGGGCGAGCGGGATTGCATTTCCCGGCGGCCCATATTGCCAATCAATCCAATAGGAGGTAGAATCCTGATCGACAATCTGAACTGATGCGCTATCGCATCAGAAACTACTGCTTCTGCCAAAACCGCGAACCTGGATCGCAAGGTCCTTGAACAGACGAAGCAGTCAGAACCCGTTCTGCAATGCGGAACGCCGGTCTAGCGCTATTCGTCTGTGCCTCTTCGCGGAGGTTGGTAGAGTAGCCGGAACGGCGTTCCGTTTTTTGTTTTGCAGGAGCGGGCGAACATGGACCGCGAGGAAAGAACCAAGCTCATTCGAGAATACGAGCGACTGCGAAGGTTGGCGCACGAACTTGACGTGCAATCCAACACGATTGACCAGCGGCTCGTCGAAATCGAACGGCTCCTGCCCGACCGCCATTTGTATCCGGGCGATGTATTCCCGCCCGAATCCGATCAATAAAACGTCTGCCCCGGCCCGTGTTGCCTCGGTTTCTGCCCCAACCCTGGCGACCGGCCGGCGGCAGGCGGTCTCCACAGGTGAGGGAACGCCAGCATTTTTGGTTGTGGGGGGACAATGCTGGCGCAACCTCAACTACTTCCTCCACAATGGTTTACGTCATTCTTAGAGCTAAAGTTTTCGGTCTGGACCTGCCGATGCTAGTGCTATCGGAATCCTCATATTAAGTCCACTCTGCCCAGAGGGAAATCTGGGACGAGGCGGTCTTGTTCAAGCCATGCGATAACATCCCGAAGCGTTTGCCCACATCAAACAGGCGTGGTGCATCTGACCAGGGCTGAGTCAGCAGCTTGATCCTGGCGGCCGGTGATTTTGGCGGCCATGATACCGCGCCGGAACAAAGCCACGGATGAAGTGCCCCATGAATACTCTAGCCTTGCTCGACCGCGCCGCCCGTGCCATATCCCGCTGTGCCAGCGTCGATGAGGCCAAGACGATCCGCGACAAGGCGCAAGCCCTGGAGATTTATGCAAGGCAAGCAAAACAATCGGCTGCTATGGAGAGGCAATGCGCTGCAATCCGTCTGCGGGCCGAGCGTCGCATTGGGCAACTCCTAGCGGGCATGGTTCGGGCGGGCAATCCTCAATTGTCGCGCAAGGTGACAATTGGACTTAGCAAGCTGGGGATCACGCGCAACCAGTCGAGTAAATGGCAACAAGCGGCCGAAGTTGGGGAAAAGGAATTCGAGAACTACATCGCTACGGGCCGAGAGTTGACTACGGCGGGCGTGCTAAAACTGGTCAAAAAACAGCCGCCCCTCGGCGCGCCATCGGGCGGCAGCATCCTGACCGGCCCCGCCAATCAACTTTGGAACAAGCTGGCCAACGGATCGGTTGATCTGTTCCTGACCGATCCGCCCTACGACAGGATCGACTTATATGAGGAGTTGGCAGAACTGGCGGCGGCGAAACTCAAGCCGGGCAGCTTATGCCTCGCCTTTTGTGGACAGTACCACTTGCCGGCCGTCCTGAACGCAATGCAGAAGCATCTTCAATGGCATTGGCTGTTGGCCGATCGGTTCGGCGGTCCACATCGTGGGATTCAGGCGAAAAAGATTGCGAACACTTGGCACCCCATTGTGGTGTTCAGCAATGGCAAGAGCACGGCAAAATGGATCACCGACATGATTCAGTCGGGCGGCAAAGAGAAGGATTCGCATCAGTGGCAAAAGACGTTGACCGACGTGGAGTACATCATCGAGAAGCTGACTAACGCCAACGCGCTGGTGGTCGATCCATTTACAGGCGCGGGCACCGTGCCAGCCGCGTGCAATAAACTCGGGCGACGATGGCTCGCTTGCGAGATCGACAGCAAGACGGCGCGGATAGCTCGCGGGCGTCTGGCGGCGTAATGTGTCGTCGATTTGATTGACACCCTCCGCGAGTGGATCGCTGACGCTACCCTCGTCACACCTCCATCGCATTCGTCACGTGCTTGAAGCTCACGCCCAGGGTGTCGAAGTGAGCTTTCCCGCAACGAATCTTCTCCCATTCGGCCCCGCGCAGGGCAAGTTGATCCTTCGTGGCCTTGGTTTCACGAACAAGGTAGACCTTGTTGTCTTCCTGCTTCACGATGGCCCAGTCTGGATTATAGGTGCCGATGGGCGTCTCCACCTTAAACCAGTCGGGCAGCTTGATGAACAGCTTGATGTCTGTGCGATCGCAGCGACTGACGATCGCCTTGGCGCGATTTGCCGGCTTGCGGATTCCGTCCGAGTTGGTTGGTCTTCTCTGGTCGGAGGTCAATTGGGAGCGCGAGCGGTTCATTGTCCACGCCCCCAAGACCGAGCGGCATGGAAAAAGCACGCGGATCGTTCCGATCTTCCCGGAACTGGCTCCGTACTTGCGGGAAGCGTGGGAGGCGGCTGCCGAGGGCGAGGACCGGTTGTTCCCGCACGTCACGCCGGACAGCAACCTGCGAACGTGGCTGGGGAAGGTGGCTGCCAGGGCCGGCGTGGAGCTTTGGGAGAAGCCCTGGGTCAACATGAGGGCGTCGGCAGCGACCGACGCCGCTGACAAGTTCCCCGGCCACGTCTGCGAAAGCTGGTTTGGCCATAGCGAAGCCATTGCCAACCGGCACTATCGGCAGGTGACCGAGGACCACTTTCAGAAGGCTGTCTCGGCTGAGAACGGCCCCCTGAAACGAGCGGCGTCCACCGCCGTTCCAGCAGCACAGGGACGCGGTCCAGTCGATCGCGCAAACCCGTCCCAAAAGGGTTCCGAAGACAGCCGTCAACCGATCGCAAAGGGTGGCGCAAATTCCGGCGCGCGAAAAGACGAAAAGGCGGCGCAAAAGCCGGCGCGCTACCCCATCTTAACAGATCGTACTGAGTCCCAAGAAACGCAAAAAGCCTTTGGTGACAAAGGCTTAGAGCGACTTCGTAAGATTCTGTGTAACCCCATAAGGTTACACCAGTACCCCCTAGGGGAGTCGAACCCCTGTTCTCGGACTGAGAACCCGATGTCCTAGGCCACTAGACGAAGGGGGCTTTTGATTTTGGCGGCTCTTGCTTCACTTAAAGCTCGAACCACGAAAACATCTACTTCTACCATCCGCATTCCGGGCTGTCAACCGTCGTCATCGCGAAACTGTTCTTCAAACCAAACATCCCACTCGCGAGCGGTCTGCGGCCCCAAGCCCATGCGGTTCTTTTTGACCGCATTTTCAACGAGTTTGCGCATTGGCTCACTGGTTAATTTTTCGCGCAGGGGCAGCAGTTGCGTCAGCAAGTCGGCGGATTCGCGATATTTGCCGCGAAGGCTTAAGACGCCGCATCGGCCTGCTAATCCAAAAACACGCAATTCCTGCTCATCATCGCCTAGATTGGCCAGTTTCTCAAAGATTGGCATGGCGCGGTCGAAGTCGCCGTCGCGCAAATAGATTAAGGCCAGTTGTTGTTGGGCTCGAAGTATAAAATCCCTTTTTTCGGGGAAATAGTCGATGACGCTTTGCCATGCCGATTCCGTACCGCTTTGGCTGGCCAGATACCACTGGCGCAAGACCGAAGACTGGCGGGGAATGATCTGCGGCGCCTGTTTGGCATCGGCCAATAGCAAAGGTGGCTGGACAAGAAACCAAGCGGCCGCTCCACCTACCGCGAATGCCAGGATCAAACATGCGATCAACCATGCCTTGCTACGGCGTTGGCGTCGTGCAAGGGCCATCGTCTTCATTAGGCCGTCGAGTTCTCGCGCAAGGGCGATGCGCGAATTCAAGGATGGTTCGCCTGCCAGGGCGTCGAGGGCAGGTAAGTCCTCGGGCCAATCGTCGCCAAAATACTCGATCTGAACGCGACGCAGCTCGCGCAACAGATCGCGGGCCGAGGTAAAACGCCGCGACGGTTCCTTGGCCAACATCTGGTGTACGATCCGGCATAAGGCCGGCGGCAAATCGCCACGCAACGATTCGAGCGGTTCCGGCTGTTTTTTCAAATGCTGCACGGCGACGGCCAGCGCCGTATCGCCGCGAAACGGCGGCACACCGCCAAGCATGTGGTAACAAGTTACGCCCAGCGAGTAAATGTCGCTGCGAGGATCGAGCGGTTTGCCCTCGACCTGCTCGGGGCTCATATAAAGCGGTGTGCCCAGCGTAATGCCAACTTGGGTCAGGTCGTTTTCACTGCCTTCGCGCGTAAACCGCGCCAAACCAAAGTCGGCCACTTTTACCTCGCCTCCCGAGGTAAGCAAAATGTTTTCCGGCTTGATGTCGCGATGGACCACGCCTTGCTCGGCGGCTTTGGCCAGGGCGGCGGCTGCTTGCCGCATGATCGACAATGCGTGGGACAAATCAGGCGGGCCGCGCCTGGTAACATATTCCAACAGGTTTTGTCCTTCGACGTATTCCTGGGCGATATAGTGCAATCCCTCGACGCAACCGACTTCGTAAATTTGCACGATATTGGCATGAATCAGGGCGGCAGCGGCCTGGGCCTCCAGCTCAAATCGTTGCAAATAGGTTCGGTCATCGGCCAGTTCCGGCCGGAGAATTTTTACGGCAACCCGGCGTTTCAGCCGGCTTTGCTCGGCCAAGTAGACATCGGCCATCGCTCCACGTCCCAAACGCCGAAGCAAGCGAAAATCGCCCAAGGAACGACCGGAAAGATCTGAGGGCGGCATGGGAGTTAAGGACTCAGGGTTATGGGACTAAGAGTAACATCCGGCAACTACGGACTTGTGGAGGAGCCTCGTTCTTTTGCATTGGTTGTTATCTCTGGTTGGGAAGCCCGATGTTCAAAAAATGCCGTATATCGAAGATGAAACTTTGAAACGAAATGCCCAGCGGCGATCATCCTCCATCAGGTTGCACCTATTTTTTTACAGTGACGCATCCTGCTACGATCGGCGCCCACTTGGCGAGTTCGGCCTTCTGCTCGATGCTCTTGGGCATCCGCCAAACGATGATGACATAGTTCTCGGCTTCTTCATGAAGGTAGATTTCCATGATGCCCGGCAGTTGTGCGTTTTTTTCCTGGCCGGCTTTGTCGAGTGTGCGGAAATCCTGCTGGCATTCGATGCGAATTTTCTTCCAGGCATTGCCGCGTCCTTCTGGCGTTTCACCCTGGAAATCCATCCAATTGGTCAAAGATTCAAACTCGGCTTTTTTTTGAAAGCTGGCATCAATGTCGCCTTTCGGATTACGA
The DNA here is from genome assembly GCA_964458015.1 of uncultured Planctomycetaceae bacterium. Taxonomy (GTDB): domain Bacteria; phylum Planctomycetota; class Planctomycetia; order Pirellulales; family Thermoguttaceae; genus CAYWGR01. The sequence goes on along the minus strand of CAYWGR010000130.1, from coordinate 5,402 downwards.
ACGCGGCCGCCGGCGGCATTGACGGCTCCGACATAGCAATAACATGGCAATTTGACACCGCCGGCGTCATCGACATAGGTCTCGTATGTGTATTTCAGGAATGGGAATGGAAAAAGCCCTGGTTCGATTCTACGAACGTCAATCGGCTTGCCGTTGACTTGTGCCCCTTCGACCAATGGCGGATCCTTGAACATCTTGGGAACGCGAACGGAAACCGCGGTATCGGGCAAAGGTTGTGGGCCATAGAGGCCGTTGAACTTGGAATTTGCCTTTGCCTGGGTAAGTCCTTCGTCCAGCCGCCGTTCGTATTCCCCTGTTCCACATCCCTGGATGATCAACAGGAACAAAAGGGTTAGCGAAAGGCAAAAAGGGGACCAGTAAACGCTGCTAAAATGAACCGATGCGCGATAGGTCATGGCTGTGATGGGGGTGCGGGTATTAAAAGAAAAAACGAATGCCGCTATTGTAGTTGTTACCCCAGATTGCTGCAAGAATGCGAACAATCGCAGCCGCGAAGATGTTTTCCCGCATTCTACGGTTTTCAGCCCAGCAAATTCCTGGGGTTATCGCAAGTGAGTTTCTGGATTTCGCTGGGAGAAAAGCCATTTTTTTCCAGCAAGGCAACCATCCGCGGCATGGTGGCCGTTGATCCGACCAGATGGGAACGGTCTGCCGACCGGGCAACCAGATCCTCACCGATTTCGACCGTTTGCGAGCCGAGGGTGTAGCGGCCCGGCCCCAAGCGGGCGGCGGCGATCGCGTCGGTCACGACGATCGAACGCTCGATCCCCACCAATCGTAGATAATTGCCAAGTGCCATCGGCGGAATATGTGCGCCGTCGGCAATGAAACAGATAGTGAGCCGGTCGCGCAGACTCAAGGCCCGCTGAATGATATTGTCGTGGCGGTCTATAAGCATGGGACAACCGTTGCCCAAGTGCGTGAAGAGCGAAAGCCCCGCGTCGATAGCCGACTGAAGCTGATCCAGACTTGGATCGCAATGGCCAGCAGCCACGCGAATCCCTTGCTTGGCCAAATACCGTGTTGCCTTCATGCCAGGATCACATTCGGGCGCAAGGGTAACAAGCCTAGTCAGCCCTTCCGCGGCATCCAGCAGTTGATGTAGGATTATTTCGTCTGCTGGTCGTACGGCCAGAGGCGGATGTGCACCAACGAAGCCGGGCGCGGGATTGATGAAAGGGCCCTCAATATGAATGCCGCGAATCACTTCGTTTACAAAAGAATCTTGGCGGCAGATCTCGGCAATTCGTTGCAAACGAGCTGTCATCTGCGGAATTTTGTCCGTGATGATAGTTGCCAGAATGCCCGCCACGCCGTCTTCACGCAATCGTTGGCAGGCGAGATTCAGATTATCATCTGTTAGGCCGTCGCGATTGAAATCCACGCCGGCATAGCCGTTTACTTGGAGATCGAAGTATTGCGATTGGGCAGTCATGGCGTTCTTTATGGATTTTATGGTTGGCTAGAAGATTGTCTATAGTTCAAGCGGGCGCAACTGGCCGTCAGCCAAAAGGATGCTCTTGCGCCCCAGGGGCGGCGAAAATTCGACCATGGCTTTCCGGTTGGTTGCGCTGCCGCTTAAAGCAATGATGTGTCCTAGTCCGTAGGTTGGGTGCAGCACCCGCATGGACTGCCGGAACACATTAGGATCGACCGCTGAGGTGGTTTCTCCTCCGTTGGCTAACGCTGCGGCCGTGGTTAAACGGATCGAACCGAGCCGGGAGCGTAAGTCTTCGGGAATCCCATGCTTCGGCTTTGCATCTTCATCCAAGGTTGTGCTGGAATCCGCAGGCGCATCGTGCCATTGTTCCTCAGGAACAAGTTGGCTCTGGTCGGCGTCATCGAAACCGAGCGAATCGCTTTCGCCCCATTCGTAGGTCGTGGCGCCGGTGTGTTGCATTTCAGGCAGGATGATATCCATCTCGCCTCGCGGCAATTCCATGAGGAACGAACTGGGAATGGTCGTTTTGCGCTGGCCGCGAAAGTCGCGAGAACGGGCCAAACTGATCTGAAGTTCCTGTTGTGCCCGGGTAATGCCCACGAATAAAAGCCGTCGCTCTTCTTCGAGCTGCTCGGGCCGTTCCCGGCATCGGTCGTGCGGCAAGAGGCCCTCTTCGACGGCCGTTAGGTAAACAACCGGGAATTCCAATCCCTTCGAGGCGTGCAAGGTCATCAGCGTTACGCGATCGACCTCGGTTTCCCATGCGTCGGTGTCGTTGACCAGACTGGTTTCTTCGAGAAAGACTTCTAGTTGGCCGGTGGCATGTTGTCGTTCGTCGAAATCGCGGGCCACAGTCAGCAATTCCTCGATATTGGCCAGCCGTTCCTGATCGTCCTCGTCTTCCGAATCGCGCAGCCGCTGCTGGTAACCCGTTTCGCTTAAAACGAGTCCCAAAACTTCCTCAACAGGTCCGGCCACTGCGGCGGCCAAGCGGTCGTACATTGCAACGAAATTCGTCAGCAAAGCGGCAGGACGTGGGCCAACCTTCGGCACTTGAGCGGCGTGCCGGGCGACATCGAGCATTGATATGCCGTGTTGCGCGGCATACTCAGCAATGCGATCAATCGTAGTTTTACCGATACCCCGCGCCGGAGTGTTGATTACGCGATGCAGAGCCACCTGATCTTGCGGATTGGTCAACAGATGCAGATAAGCCAGGATGTCCTTGATTTCCTTGCGTTGGAAAAATTCGAGGCCATTGACCATCTGATAGGGGATTCCTTGGTCGCGCAGTGCGAATTCAAAGGCCCTGCTCAAGGCGTTGATTCGATAAAAAATTGCGAAATCGCGAGGCCGCCGCCGGCCGTCGCGGATATCGGCGGCAATGCGAGCCGCGATGCCGTCGGCCTCGTCCTTTTGCGTCGGATAGGTGACCAAACGTACCGGCAAGCCTGCCCCATTTTCTGTAAAAAGCCCTTTTTCCTTGCGGAATATGTTGTGGCGGATCAACTCGGCGGCAATCTGCAAAATCCGTTTCGTGCTGCGATAATTCCGCTCTAAACGAACGATATGCACGTTGGCATAATCGCGTTCGAATTCCAAAATGTTATTCAAATTGGCGCCCCGCCAGCCGTAAATCGACTGGTCCGGATCCCCGGTGACGGCCAGATTGGGATAATCGATCGACAGCGCCCGGGCAATGGCGTATTGGGCCAAGTTGGTGTCTTGATATTCATCCAACAGAATATAGGCATAATGTTCGTCGAGATGGGCGCGGACCTCGGGATTGTCGCGCAAGATCGTCGCCATGTGGAGCAGCAGATCGTCAAAATCGACCGCATTGGAAGTGGTTAGTTGCCGTTGGTAAGCTGGGTAAACTTTCTGAATAACCACCCCCAATGCATGGCCTAGTTGAGCTTGGTATTGGTCGGGCAAAATCAAGTTGTTTTTCGCCCAACTGATGGCTTTGGCTATGGTTTCTGGGGTAAAACGGTCGGAATTGACTTTGAGATATCCAATGGCTTGACGTAATGCACGAAGACTGTCGTCAACGTCATAGATTGTGTAGTTTTCCTGAAGTCCCACAAGGGGTGCATATTTTCGCAAGAGACGAGCGCAAAACCGATGGAAAGTGCCTACCCAAACCGATGGATCGTTGGCCAAGGATTGGATGCGGCGGCTCATTTCGTCGGCCGCTTTGTTGGTAAAGGTAAGGGCAAGGATCTGCCGCCCAGGGATGCCTTGTTTCAACAGCCACGCGACACGGTGAGTAACCACCCGGGTTTTTCCGCTACCTGGCCCCGCCAAAATTAAAAGTGGTCCATCGCGGTGCGTAACCGCTTCGCGTTGAGCGTCGGTGAGATCGCTGAGCAAGGGATCCATGAGGGGGCAAAGATCAAGGGGGTTGGGGTTCAAAAAAATGAGGGGCAGGGGGGAGATTTGGGATTGGGAAAAAAACGGCAGCTTCCGACGCGGCCATCTGCCTTGCCGCTCCGATTCCTCATCTTCGAGCCCTGACTCCTATAATATAAACTTCCTTGGAGGCGGCTACTACCCAAAACGGCTGAAATTGCTATACTACGGCCTCGGTCGCAAGATGGGGGTGATCCCAGCGGCCAAGAGCTTATTTATTCTTTCTTTGTTTTTACTCTGTTTTTGGGAGGGAACCCATGAGCACCCGCATTCCGATTCGCTCGAATGACACGAAGGCTAAGGATCTTTCAGACAAGCTGGAAATGAGTACGGCGGAGATCGGATTAACGGTTCGAACAACGAATTGCTTGGAGGAGCGGGGTATTTTTACGGTCAACGACCTGCTTCACTGCACGCGCGATGATTTGTTGAGCATATCCAACTTCGGTGAAAAGACCTTGGAAGAGGTGTACAAGGCGTTGGAGGGGATCGGCTTCTATCGCGGAGGAAGGCAAGAGCCGACCGCCGCGCCGCTGCGCCCGCGTTAAGGGGAGAGTTTTATTTTGGCGCGTGGTTTTCGGTACTACGAAAAAAAACGAGGCGACCGGCGGACCGGCTCATCCTCCTTCGGCAGCTTGGGCGAAGCTTTGTTCTTCGCCGTATTTCTGCTTCTAGGGTGCGGCGGGGCGACCTTCATGTTTTATACCTTCGTGGTGCCTGAGTGGCGGGTGAACCACGAGTTTATTGAAACTAACTGTAAAATTCTCAACAAGCGGATCGACGAAAAAGAATCTCCGCTTTATGCGCCCGAGATCAACATCGAGTATAAAGCGGACGGTCTCATCACCACATTGGCGCGTAAGACCTACTACAATAATCGCAAGGATGCGCAGGCAGTTCTCGATCGGTTTGACCTTTACTCGGCCGAAAGCGACAACCGCTATCCCTGCTGGTATGATCCCACCGATCTCTATGCCGTTGTGTTGGAGCGAGGCTATCACTGGTGGATCTGGTTGGCGTTTACCGTGCCGGCCTCCTTTATTGTGATCGGCGCGGGCGGATTGATCCATGCTTTCCTGAATTGGGGAAGATCGGCGGAACGTCGTTCCGTCTTGGCTCGCGGCATTCAAGAAGGCGACTTCTTCGGCAGCGGAGGAAAAACTTTTCCATTCGTACCCGAAGGCGCCGACATAACCAACAGCCCCGGCACGCATCTTCGATTCCGGCTGCCGATCGCGGTATCTCCCGGTTGGGCGCTGTTCGGGGCATTGGCTTTTTGTATCCTTTGGAACGGCATCGTCACCGTGTTCGTTGTGATGGATGTTCGTGGTTTTCTGGCAGGCCGTCCCGATTGGTTTCTGACGATTTTTCTAGTCCCCTTCATGGCTGTCGGCATTGTTTCGATTGTGATTTTCGTGCGACAACTGCTGGTGACGACAGGCGTCGGACCGACACGGTTGGAAATTTCGGACCATCCGCTTTTCCCCGGCGGGGTATATCGTTTGTATCTCTCTCAATAAGGGCGGCT
>CAYWGR010000129.1:5539-16247 GCA_964458015.1 uncultured Planctomycetaceae bacterium | reverse complement strand
CTGCCGCTGGTTGCTCAGTTGCGCCAAGCCGGCTATCCGTTGGGCATCCTGTCGAACACGTGCGATATGCACTGGGAATACTGTCGGCAGCATTATCGGATCGTTGCCGACGGATTCGACGTTTACGCGCTGAGTTATCGCATGGGGGCGGTGAAGCCCGAGGCGGCCATTTTTCATGCCGCGGCCGAATTGGCCGGCGTTCCGCCCGAGGATATTTTTTTCGTCGATGACATCGCCGAACACGTCGTCGGCGCGAAGGCCGTCGGTTTCGATGCCGTGCAATATACCACGACCTTCGCCCTGGCCGAAGAATTGCGCAACCGGGGCGTCCGGTTCAACTACTGAAGAATGCCCCCGGGCAGTTCCTTACTTCGCACGCATCCATTATTGCTTCGACGCTTCGGCTTCGGTGTCCGGCATTTCCACGCTCGTTGCGATTGCGTCTTTATCGTGCGAGTATTCGGCGATTTTGCGCAGCAGGGCCGTGCGATCAATCGGCTTTGCCAAATAGTCGTCGCAGCCGGCTTCGAGGCATAAGTGGGCGGCACAAGTCGTGGCATGGGCCGAAAGCGCAATGATCGGGCCCGTATAGCCGTCCTGCCGCAAACGCCGCGTGGCCTCGTAACCGTCCATGACCGGCATCTGAATGTCCATCAAAATCACGTCGAATGGTTTTTCCTGGTCGTTGTGTCGCCGATTTCGTTCGGGCATCGAAGCCAATGCCTTTTCATAAGCCTCTTGACCATTTTGGGCAATCACTACCTCGGCGCCTGCTTTCTTCAGCACGAGGGATAGCAGCCGCTGATTGTCGAAACCATCTTCCGCCAGCAGCACCCGGCAACGGACCTCGGGATGCGGTTCCGCTTGGGGCGTTTTCTCAGCTTGTATCGACGTATGCCCGGAAAGCGGAACGTTATCGAGATTGCCCGCAGCCACGAGGAGACGGAATGTGCTCCCAAGCCCCGGCGCGCTGGTGACGGTAATGTCGCCCCCCAACGTATAGGCCAGGCGTTTGCTGATCGTCAGTCCAAGCCCGGTGCCGCCGTATTTGCGGCTCGTCGATGAATCGGCCTGGGTAAAGGGGCGGAAAATCGTGGCCAACTGGGCCGCCGTCATGCCGATGCCGGTATCGGACACGTCGAACTGTAACATGGGTTCCCGGCCCTTTTCTTGCAACAATCGGGCGACCACGCGAATCTGTCCCGCCTCGGTGAATTTCACGGCGTTGCCGACCAGGTTCACCAATATCTGCCGCAAGAGCGTGGGATCCGTGGTAATGGTTTCGGGCAAGGGGCCGTCGCATTCGATCAACAGTTGGATCCCCTTGCTATCCGCTCTCAGTCGCATGACGGCGCCCACGTCGGAAAGCACTTGCCAGGGCGAACAGGCGATATGCTCGATTTCTATCTTGCCCGCCTCGATCTTCGAGATGTCGAGGATATCGTTGATCAAATCCAACAACATGATGCCGTTGCGGCGGACCGTATTGATGTAATTCCGCTGTTCCTCTTCGGGCAAATGGGGCTCCAACAGCAAGTCGGTATAGCCCAAGATGGCGGTGATGGGCGTTCGGATTTCATGGCTCATGTTGGCCAAAAACTCGGTTTTCGCCTGGGTCGCTGTCTCGGCGGCTTCCTTGGCCCGGCGAAGCTCTCGTTCCGCCAGACGGTGGTCGGTCACGTCGATGCCGATGCTGACGACGCGACGTTCTTGATGCAAGCGATGAGCGGCCGGACTCAGCACGACATACCAAATGAATTGCCGCCCGTCCGGCCGCAAGTAATCCGCTTCGAATTCCGCGGTCTCGCCGCGTAAGGCCTTGTCGAACGCTTCTTTCACGATCGGCCGGGCATCCGGCGGCCAGATATCGACATAGCTCGTGTTGTGAATGCTTTTTTCCGTATAGCCGATTTTCTCCAAGCCATGCGGATTGACGGTCAGGCATTGCCCCTCATCATCGAGCAATTGAAGCCAATTCGGCGAGTTATCGACCACGCAATGGTAAAGGCGTTCCGAAGCGATAATGCGCATGCTGCTGTCTTGGAAGCCCTGCACGCTCAACAAGGATCCGCTCAACATGAACACGATCAAGGCGGTCAGGCTGATGACGATCAACCGGTGCTCGATGATCTGCTGTTGCCAGGTATCGGCCCGTTCCGGCATCGCTTCCGGTCGGAACATATAGGCCGAAAAGTATCGCTGTATCTCGCTGCTGACTTGTTGGCCCGCCGTATTGGTCACGACCCAACCGAGGACCAGCACCGTCACGAGCGAAATGGATAACAAGTGGATATAAAGCGAGTGACGTTTGAATCCGTAAACCGTGGCGGATTCGCCGCGACAGGCAATCATATATTGCCATATGCAGGCGGCCGAGCAAAAGGCCGCCATCGTGCGGAACAATTGCACGGGAATCCTGAACAAACTTAAGAAAAGCGCATGATTGAAATAGGTGGCCGGGAAAAACGGTCCCATCGGAACAAACACGGCCGTGGAAATGACATACGCCGCGAAAAACACGGCCGCCGCTCGCAGCCAACGCCTGCCGGCTGGTTTCGAGCTTGCCGCAATGCGGAAGAGGGCGATCGAGGTCAATAATCCGCCGGGAATGCCCAAGGCGTAGCGCACCGTGGCATTCAGTCCGGCGATTCCCCAAGGGGCCCCCATGGCGACTCCTGCCGTGATAAGCGGCGCCATCCATCGCCAGTCGATCAGGGCTCGCTTGTTCGTAACGCCGCCGCGACATCCGAAGGCACATAAACAAAGATAGGAAAGCGTGAGAACGATCAATCGTATCCACTGGCGATTCGGATCGTCGCCCAACGACATCGCCAAGAGATCGAACCATTCCTTGAGACCATGCAACAGGCCGAAGGCGCCGAGCCATTGCCATGCGGAATTTCCACTGCTGCGCGCAAGGTAGATCGAAACGCCGCCGAACGCGAAAAAGCTCAGGCCGTAGACGAAAAACACGTAGTCCATCTGTTGCAGGACAAGATCCGCCATCCCAATACTTCCTCCCAGGTGGATGCGAATAAATAGAGTATTCCCCACCCAAAGTCTACATTTCCCCATCAATTGTAGGTCAGAGGTTCCAGGGGAGGGGCGAAGAATTCCAACATTCTTGCATTTTTGAGAAACTCTATTCGGGGCTATCGAATCCCCCGGCGGCGATAAAAAGCAACTTCCACGCCCAAGAAAAAAGCACGCCCTGCACACGACAATCGTTAGCAGGGCGTGCATCGACGATGCTTGGCCGTATTGTTCCCGGTTACTCGTCATAACCGGCGCAACTGTCGCAATCAGAACACGTAACGATTGACGACATTCTCGAACAACTCTTGCCGGCCGCTTTGGTTCGGAGCAGCTTCGCCCTTGGCGAGCATGTATTTCTCCAACGACTCGAAACCGTGCCGGCCCGCTTCGATCTCGGCGCCGACGCCCGCGTCCCACGAGGCATAGCGGTCCTTCACCATTTGGGCCAACGTGCCTTCGGCGCGAATCGCGGCGGCAATTTTGAGGCCCTTGGCAAAGGCGTCCATCCCGCCGATGTGGGCGTAGAACAAATCGATCGGCTCGAAACTCTCGCGGCGCACCTTGGCATCGAAATTCAAACCGCCGGTGGTGAATCCTCCGTACTTCATGATCATCAGCATCATCTTCGTCGTCAGATACACGTCCGTCGGGAACTGGTCGGTATCCCAACCCAGGAGCAAATCGCCCGTGTTGGCATCGACCGAGCCCAGGAAACCCTGCGAGCCGGCATAGTCCAGCTCATGTTCGACGGTATGGCCCGCCAAAGTGGCGTGGTTCGTCTCGATGTTCATCTTCACGTGATCGGCCAATCCGTAGGCCCGAAGGAAATTGATGCAGGTCGCGCTGTCGAAATCATATTGATGCTTGGTCGGTTCCTTCGGCTTCGGCTCGAAGTAGAACTGGCCGGTGAAGCCGATCTTTTTCGCGTAATCCACGGCCATGTGCATGAAGGCGGCCAAGTGGTCGACTTCGCGTTTCATGTCGGTGTTCCAGAGACACTGATACCCTTCGCGTCCGCCCCAGAACACATAGCCCGCGCCGCCCAATTCCTTGGTGACTTCCATCGCTTTTTTCACTTGTGCGGCGGCATACGCAAATACGTCGGCATTGCAGGTCGTGGCTGCGCCGTGGACATAGCGCGGATTGCTGAACAAATTGGCCGTGCCCCAGAGAAGCTTAATGCCCGTCCGCTGCTGCTCTTCTTTCAGCACCTTTGCCACGGCGTCGAGATTCTTATTGCTTTCGGCCAACGTCGCGCCTTCGGGGGCCACGTCGCGATCGTGGAAGCAATAGAACGGAGCGCCGAGTTTCTCGATGAATTCGAAGCCCACCCGAGCCCGATTGATCGCATTTTCGACCGTATCCGCCTTGCCTTCCCAAGGCCGCTGCATGGTGCCGGCGCCGAACGGATCAAGCCCCGTGCCGCGCATCGTATGCCAATAGGCAACGCTAAATCGCAGATGGTCGCGCATCGAGCGGCCTTCCACCAGCTCGTTCTCGTTGTAATAACGAAAAGCTAGCGGATTTTTGGACTCCGGACCCTCGAACTTGATCTTCGCAATCTCGGGAAAAGCAGGCATGGTAGTGACTTTGTGGTTGTTATTGGGTGGTGGATAGGAAAGACACCCCACTTCAATCAGCGGGGGGGAACTCGCATATTTGGCATTAAACAATGCTTATCGTGCCAAAACAACACAAGAAAAACAAGGGGGCGCGGCAACTCGGGGGCAGTAACGGATTGTGGCGGTTTGGCGATGGGTTCCCAAGCCGGAGCTTGGGAACCAGGGAAACGGGTTAGCTATCTCCACGTATACAACTGCTCATAACACGGCGGGCAAGCCCGCCCGCTTCACGGTTTATTATTTTCCGCTTCAGAGTTAATTATTACGGCCACGGAAAATTGCTGCGATCTGGTAGCTCGATTGGCACATACCCTGCATGGTTTTATGCCGTTTCCCGTCGGACGATCCAATCGCCCAAGCGAGGCCACAGTTGAGAAATCGCAAACAGCAGCCGGGCTTTGCCGGGGATGACCAATTCCGGCTGTCGATACTGGCAAGCATCGAGGATCCACCGGACCAATTTTTGCGGCGGAATAGCCCGAACCTGGACGCCCGCGCCGGGAGCTCGCGCGCGCTCCGGCACATCCTCCAAGCCTTCCAGGGGATACAGCCGAGCGTCTTTGCGTTCGATGGGACCGGGGCAAACCAGCAGCACGTGCAGGCCCTGGGGACCAAGTTCCAGCCGCAACTGCTGGGAATAGGCCGCCACGGCAAACTTCGTGGCCGGATAGGCGCCGACCCATCGCGCCGCCGACTTGGCCGCCAGCGACCCGATATTGACCACGTGGCCTTGTTGTTTCAATAAATGCGGCACCGCAGCCCTCGTGCAACGCACCAAGGCGATGAAGTTCAATTCCATCAAATCGCGGAACTGCTCCGGGGTCGTGTCCAAAACCTTGCCGCGCATCGAGCGGCCGGCATTGTTCACCAGCACGTCGAGCCGCCCGAAATGCTCCAGTGTTTGGGCAAACAGCCGGTCCACGTCTTCCTGCCGGGTGATATTGGCGCAAACGCCCAGCACGTCGCCGCCGGCGGCCTGCATCTCCGCGGCCGCCTGCTCGACTTGCGGTTGCTCGAGGCCGACGATCGCCAGCTTCGCGCCTGCCTTGGCATACCCTTCGGCAATTGCGCGACCCAGCCCACTAGAACCGCCGGTCACCAAAACGACTTTATTGGTCCAAAAATTCATGCCCCTAGAATAACGCCGCTTGCGGTTTTACACGAGGGGGGCAAAACCGCAAGCGGCAGATATTTTTGCTACACTCGGGGAATCTCAAAGCCCGGGCGGGGCGTCCGGGCGAAGAACGCGGCGGCCTGGTCGTCGCCCGTGATCTTCTCGGCCTGCGGATCCCAATGGATTGTGCGGCCCAACCGCGCGGCAATTGCGCAGAGGTGGCAGGTATTCATCGCCTGGACGTGACTGAATACGTCGGAAACGGTTAGGCCGCCCTCGCGGATACAGCGGTAGAAGTTTTCCTTGTGCCCTTCGTAGACCTTGCCTTTGTAGAGACGTTTCAGGTCTTCCGGCCCGAACTGGTCTTTGTCCCAATTCTCCTCGATCGGCTTACCGGTGATCTTTTCGCGATTGACGAAGATACGCCCCTTGGCGCCCTCGAACAAAACGCCGTTGTCGCTACGGCTATCGACGGTCATTTCAATGCCGTTGGCATACTTCGCTTGAATGGCAAAATCGTGCGACGTGTTGTAGCAGTTGTCCACGGTCGGGTAGCCGTCTTTGAACGGCACCGGATGCTTGGCGTCGGCGCCGTTGATCTCGACGGGGCCCATGCCCTCTTTGTCATGTCCGATAGCCCAGGTGGCCACGTCGACGTGATGCGCGCCCCAATCGGTGAACTTGCCGCCCGAGTATTCGTACCACCAGCGGAATTCGTAGTGGCAGCGTTTTTCCATGTAGTCCACCTTGGGTGATTGGCCTAGCCACATATCCCAATTCAGTTCTTTGGGTGGAGTAGCCTTTTGGAAAGGTCCGCCCGTCGGGCTGCCGTTGATGCCGACGGTAATCTTCTTGATATCGCCCAGAAGCCCCTTCTGCACCATGTTGATCGCGCGAAGGAACAGACGAGATTCGCTTCGCTGTTGCGTGCCGACGATGAAAACCTGTTTGTCGAATTTTTTGCAGGCGTTGCGGATCAGTTGATTTTCTTCAAGCGTCAAAGTGAGCGGCTTCTGGCAGAAAACATGCTTGCCGGCCTGGAGGGCTTCGATCGAAATCTTCACGTGCCAAGGATCGGTCGTCACGACGCTGACCACGTCGATATCGTTGCGTTCGAGCACCTTGCGATAGTCGCCATAGAGGTCGGCCTTGCCTTTGCCGATGCCGGGATGATTCTTCGCGTTCTCGGCATGACGCAAATCGACGTCGCAAACGGCCAAGATATCGCCGAAGTGTGCATGATGGGCGGCGTCGCCCGTCCCCATGCTGCCGACGCCGATGCAGCCGATCCGCGGCCGATCATTCGCCGCATTATTGGCAAACGCTTTTTCACTCCAACGGACATAAGGCACAACGCCGCCGACGGCCGCGGCCGCAATTGATTTCTTCAGAAAATCACGCCGGGAGGATTGATGCCGGGACATGGATGCTCCTTGAAAACTCGACTGAAGTAAAGGTGTGGGGACATATCCGGAAGGTATCGGACATTATAGCAGAAACAGCTTCGTTTCGCAATCAATTGCCACGCCACTTCAGCGACAATCCATGTTGAAGTTGGGAAAAGCGTAGGGCGAGTCGAGCAAAGCGATGGCCTGCCATTTCGCGAAGAATTCAAGGCGGGCCATCGCTTCGCTCGACCCGCCCTACCGAAAACTGATCGGCCCTGCGCCCCACTTCCTCTGGAACTTCTTTGGCCGGGGCTCGCCTATTCCGGTCGATCTCGCTACACTACCCGTTACCAGTTTCATTTCAATTTTAGGGGTACGCCCATGAATCTTCCCGTTGCATCCAACTCCGCGATCCATTCGCGACCGTCGCAAACCAAAATCGTGGCCACCATCGGTCCGGCCTCGTCGTCGGTGGAACAACTCACATCGCTTTTAGCGGCCGGGGTGGATGTCTTCCGCCTCAACATGGCCCACGGCGGTCCAGAGCAGCAAAGCGTTCGGTTGTCGGCCATCCGGGCCGCTTCTGAAAAAGTCGGTCGGCCCGTGGCGGTGCTGGCCGACTTGGCCGGCCCGAAGATTCGATTGGGCGAGATCCCAGGCGATCAGCTTCTGTGCAACGCGGGGGAACAAATCAGCTTCGTGCGTCCCTCGTCTCTCGCGGCCAACCCTTCCGCACTCACGGTCACTTACGAACCGCTGCTCGATGAACTAGAGCCCGGCGACCGCATTCTGCTGGCCGACGGCATCGTCAGCCTGACGGTTGAAACGGTTACGGCCGACAAAGCCGTCTGCCGCGTAGTGCAGCCCGGCGTGGTGCGCAGCCGCCAGGGCGTCAATCTGCCGGGCGTTAAACTAAGCGTCGCGGCTTTGAGCGATATCGACCGCGAAAACGCCGTTTGGGCCGCCCAAAGCGGCATCGACTTCGTCGGCCTTAGCTTTGTTCGCAAGCCGGAGGACATTCGACAGCTCAAGGCGATTTTGGCCCAGCATAACCGCGACGTGCAGGTGATCGCGAAGATCGAAAAACCCGAAGCCCTGGAACAACTGGAAGCCATTGTGGCCGAGGCCGACGGCATCATGGTTGCCCGGGGCGATTTGGGCGTTGAAATCGATATCGCCCGCGTGCCTTTGGTGCAAAAAGAAATCGTTGCTCTTTGCAATTGCATGAGAAAACCGGTGATCGTGGCCACGCAGATGCTCGACAGCATGACGCACTCGCGCATTCCCACCCGGGCGGAAGTCACCGATGTAAGCAACGCGATTCTCGACGGGGCCGATGCTTGTATGTTGTCAGGCGAGACCGCCGTCGGCGAATATCCTTGCGAAACCGTCGAAATGATGCAACGCATCGCCTGGGAAACCGAAAAGCTTCATCCCAACGCTTCTTCTTCCAATATCTATTGCCAAGAGCTGACCGTTCCCGAAATGTGCGGTACCAAAAATCCCATCACCGAGACCACGGTCGCGGCCGCCGGCCAAATCGCCGAACAACTCGGCGCCAAGGTCGTCATCGTGGCCACGGGCAGCGGAGCCACGGCACTTTCGATGGCCAAAAACCATCGCTTCGTGCCCACGCTAGGCGTCAGCGATTCGCCGGCCACGTTGCGCCGGATGTGCCTTTATTGGGGCGTCATCCCCTTGGCCGGTGCCCCGGTTGATGATAGTGCCGCCCTGTTGCGCCATGTGACCGCGTTGGGCCGCCGTGCAGATCTTTTGCACAACGGTGACCGCGTCGTTCTTGTGGCCGGCACGGGCTTGGCCGTCACGCGCCACAATATGATCGTGGTGCATGAGTTGGGGTAACATTAGCACGAAAGCCTCTTGTCGGAGAGCATGTCATGGACGTCACTAAGATTCCCTTCAATGAATTTCTGGGAATCGAACGATGCGAGTCCTCGGAGGAATCGTTGTTGGCATTGCCGGCTTCGCCCCGTTACATGAATCATGTAAATACGGTCCATGCAAGCGTTCAATTCGCGCTGGGCGAAGCAACAAGCGGCGAGTGTTTGCTCCGGTGTTTCGCCGATCTTGCGGAGAAAGAAACGCTCGTGCCGGTAGTCCGAAGAAGCGAAGTGAAATATAAGAAACCGGCGCAGGGAACCATCAAGGCGTCGGCAAACATCGCGGAGGATGTTGTCCAGGAAACCCGTGCCGCTTTGCAACAAAAGGGCCGCGCGATCATTCCCGTCACGGTGAACATTGCCGACAGCCAAGGCAACGTCACCATGACGGCGGTCTACGAATGGTTTATTCAGAAAATCAACCCCGGCACATAACATCGAGCCATGCCATGAACGAGCAAATACGATGCCTCATCACGATTAAGGCCGCCATCGGCATCTTCTTGCTTGCTGTCGCACAAGCTGCCATTGCGCAGCCGCCGGGCGTGGTGATCGACCATTCGCCGGCTTCTTCGGGAAAATTCATCGGGTCGCCGAGCCTTGCACTGCTACCGAACGGCGACTACGTGGCCTCGCACGATTTTTTCGGGCCCAAGGCTCAGCATGGCTCGACCCCAACCTCCCGTGTGTTCCGATCTGCCGATCGCGGAAAAACATGGCGACAAATTGCCGAGATTACCCCATTATTCTGGGGAAAACTGTTTGTCCATCGCGGCGCGCTTTATCTCTTGGGCACGCGGCATGAATATGGCGACATCCTGATCCGCCGCTCTACGGATGGCGGAAAAACATGGACGCAGCCCACCGATGCAACGACCGGCCTGTTGCGCAAAGGCTCTTATCACTGCGCCCCCTGTCCCATCTTGATCCATGACGGTCGTCTCTGGCGTTCGATGGAACAGTTTGGCGGAGCTCTCTGGGGCAATTTCGGATCGTTGGTCATCAGCGCGCCGGTCGATGCCGACTTGCTGGATGCCGGCAGTTGGACGTTCAGCCAATGCTTGCCGAAACCATCCGGATTCGTTTGGCTCGAAGGGAACGTTGTTGTGGACCCCAGCGGGAATGTCGTCAATGTGTTGCGCGTCAACCGTAGTAGCAAAGGCGAAGATCGGGCGGCCATCGTCCATATCTCCGAGGACGGCAAAACAGCGTCCTTTGATCCGGAGAAGGACTGCATCGACATGCCCGGCGGCGGCGTGAAGTTCACGATCCACTACGACGCTGTAACCGCGTGCTATTGGGCAATCGGCTCCAAGCAAACTAATCCCTCGGCCAGCCGGAACTGTCTTGTGCTGATCTCGTCGGCCGATCTGCGCAGTTGGAAAATCGAATCCCCGTTGTTCTTTCATCCCGACGAGAAAAAACATGCCTGGCAGTATGTCGATTGGGAGTTCGAGGGGAACGACATCGTTTTCGTCAGCCGCACCGCCTACGACGACGGCCTCGGCGGCGCCCACAACGGCCACGACGCCAACTATCTAACGTTCCATCGCATCGAGAATTTCCGCAATCGCCCGTCGGGATTGCTGACAAACAAGTCGGCCGGCCAATTCATGCTCCAAACAAGCATCCATTTAACAAAACCCA
>CAYWGR010000129.1:0-5529 GCA_964458015.1 uncultured Planctomycetaceae bacterium | reverse complement strand
ATTCGTTGAGAAAACTCCCCCCGGTTATTTTCTCAATCCAATCAGCGACTCTTTCTTTTCCCGCGACATGGCCTTGACCGCCAACTCACGCTTCAAGGCCGCGCTTCGGTTGGATTGCAACTCTTGATAGACCAATTCAACGGGTAGACGACTCCTCGTATAGCGCGAGGCGGTTCCGGCGTTGTGCTGTTTGGTTCGGCGAGCTACATCGGTGGTGATTCCCGTGTAGAGCGAACCATCGGTACAACGCACAACGTACAAAAACCACGCCTTGCTAATTGCTTTCGCCATTTATCCCTGCATCGGTTTGCACGACTATGACCAGAATGCCTGGCATGCCGTTGTCAGGCAGCGCAACGGCAGATCGCAGTGAAGCCTCTCCAATAGTCCACCCCTTTGCAGTGGCAAGTCCGCTTTCTCTGCCGCAGATCGAAATGCGTCAAGCGTGATTTGATTGGAAATGCAGTAGAAGAGAATATCGTTGCGTATTTTCTCATAAATACCCCAATCATGCGTCCTGAGAAACGTTTCCGTCTCTTCCGCCACTTGGTCCTCCCCGCCATCATCAGAAAAATCATGCCGCCGTTGATATAATATTTCTACCAGGGAATTCAACTGGTGTAATACAGAAGAACTGGTGTTGTTAAGACGGTCAAAATCATTTATTGCCTGCCGTGGATTCTCTACCAAGGGGCGTAATAACAGGAGAATCTGCGGCTGAACCATTTCAAACGGCTGAACCCAACTGCAACGAAGTAGGTCACGCAGTATCCTTAAAAAATCGGGCATTTCTTTCTCTTGAATCGCAACCATACGTGATTCGATTGGCCAGTTTTCACGTTTCATCCGCGAAAGGAGGGATACTACATAATTGACTTTAAGTAGGCGTCTGCCAGCCGTCAATTCGGCAACGTAGTCACAACGATCCAGCTCATGACTCAGCTCCCAGTGCTCCTCCTCATACCCTTCCAGCTCATCCCGGCAAGCTTGGGCCATTTCGTCATAAGCTTGAGGATCATCCTGCCACAGATATTGCTCAGTACCCGTCAACAGCAACCGTGCCCAAATTGTGCGATCCGCATGAATTATCTCTTCACGCAGGACTTGCATATCCTGAGCAATCATTTCCCAGTGATTCGACAGACCGGCTAACTCCCAATAGCATCCGACAAAACGAGCCCAGGAAGCCAACGGGCTGCGACATTCCAACAGTTTTCGACAACGAGGTTGAAGAATTTCTTCCGGATCTCCCTGCAATTCCTTGATGTAAAGTTCCAAGAGTTGCCCATCGAACCCTGTGGCCGATAATCCGGTGGTCAGCCATTGACGCCGATCACATTTCGGGTCGAGATTTGGAAACAATACCAGCAGCCAGTAGAGACGCACGTAGAGGTCGGCGTCGTTGGTTCGCCGTTGCGTCAGCTCTTGAAGACGGCGGTACGCTTCTGTTAGCCGCCCTTCCTTGGCGATTTGCCAGGCAGCGGACGCTTCATCATGGGTGGCCACCTTTTCTTCAGACACAGAAGACAAACTCGTTGTTTCGCCAACTTTTTCCTCGCCATTATCCGGTAGGTCAACCGTTGCCTCCTCAGCCTGCACCTCGTCTCCAGAAGACGATTCGACACCAAAAAACTCCTGATATTGCAAGTAATTTTCAAGAGATTCGTAGGCATCGCGAATAAGGCGAAATTGTGTGGGGAAATGCTCAGGCTTGAAGCGGCGAATCAAGCGGGTGTACGCTCGTCGCAACTCCCGACGATCCACCTGACGCCCTACTCCCAACACTTCATAAGGATCGGTAGGCCACTGTGCAGGATCATCAGGCAAATTGTAATCACTCATGACAGAACTGCTATTTTGGCGGTGTTACTGGTTCAGTTCGATTGGGTATGGCGGGGGTCTGCGATGGCGCAACGCCCGGAACTCGCCGTAAAACGAGTTCTCCATTCTCACGATATACCTCCACATCGTCGGGGATGCCAAACAACCGTCGTCCTGCCTCGCCGACCTCAACTTTGCCTTCGTCCTTGGATTGTTCAGGAAACATCCGTGGATCGCGAGGCGGCAGGATGCCTCGCTTCAGGGCTTTTTGAAGATCGTCAATAAAGTTCATCGACGAATTCGAGGTGGGGGGGGCCGCACGAGGGACTGCGATTTTTTCACTCGGCGAAGAACTGGGGGTAAATAATCGTCCGGCATTTACCGCCACAATGATCAGCGGTAGCAGCCACACCGACCATGATCGTCCACCGGCGCTTTGCTTGGCCGCTCGTGCGAGAGCAGCTCGTTTTCTGGCCTCTAGCTTGTTCGCCATTTTTCTTAAACGGACATAATCGGCCAACGTATCGATGAGCGTAGCGGCAAGCGAAACAATTTGCGGGCACGATTTACGAAATTGTTGTGCGGTTCCCTGCCATGCCTTCGGATCAGACTCCGCTCGTCGGAGAATCTCCTCATGGCATGCGATCCGTTCCGATGGCGGTAACACGAATGCTCTACCTATTTCCTGTGCCAATTGAAAGACAGGCAGTGGAAGGTTCCCTTGGACAAGCGGAAACGTCACGTCAAGCCCGTCTACCAACCCCTCCAGACGTGCCCTTAACGGAATTGAAAACTCGCATTTTTCCATCAATACGCGCCAACGCGTGTGACGCTCCGCTACAGGCAATGAAAAGAATTCCGATGCCAGGCGATCAATTTCCGTTTTCAGGGTAAGTTCTCGAGAACGAAGCAACGCTTCCCAGTGGTAGCGCTTGCAGAGTTCACGAGGCGGCTTGGCAGTCAACAGGAGCATGGCCTGCTCCCATTGCGGCGGCGGCACAAACTCCGTCTCTTCCAACCGCGTCAATAAAACAGCCGCTTTCTGGGCCGGTGTGGCGTCTGCCGGAACACTAAGCACGTTACGAGCCCAATCGCGGTTATCTGTGTTGCGGAGCAGCAGATAATCATCGCCGGGATGATCGCTCATGAACTTGTTCCCTCGTTGTCGCCGTGCGTCATGTCGTTCTCATTGAGGAACTCTTCCACGGCTTGGCGATATTGTTCGATTGTATCCTTTTCCTGAAGTTCCAATGCCTGTTCAAAACCGTCTAACAACTGGTCGAGATGATGTTGCTCCAGGAGCGGCAACTCCTGGTAAACCCGCTCCGCTCGTTTTAGCAGTGCGCGGCACATTGACTCTTCGCGCGGATGCATCTTCAACGCCTGCATCTCCGTAACGGCCTTGGCGACTTCACTGGCCGACATTCCTCGGACGTGGCGTGTAATGACGTGTGTAATCTTGCGATTCGTTTGGACGATCGAAACTTCAACCTCCAAAACGCCGTTGAGATCGTATGTAAAACGAACATCAGCCTCTTGCCTCGGAGGGCCTTTGGGAATGCCATCTACGGTAATCTCGCCCAAAAGGATATTGTGCTTCACACGACGGTTCTCGCCCTGATAGACATCAACCTTCAGTTGCGTTTGATTAGGCGTAATGGTTACGACACGCCGCACGCGACTAACAGGAATAGTTGTATTACGGTGAATGATCGGCAACATGTACCCATCGCGATGCTCACCCCCGAACTCCTTGCTGATGGAAATGCCAAGCGTAAAAGGCGCGACGTCGGTGACTACTAAATCTTCGAGGGCGGCTTCATTAGCAATCAATCCGGCTTGTACTGCTGCGCCAAGCGCCACCACATGATCAGGATCAAGCCGCTGTTGGGGTTTCTTGCCCATAGTTTCCGACAGTCTCACGGCAACCGCGGGCATGCGGGTTGCACCGCCGACCAGGATTACCTCGTCGATCATCGCCATATTCAATCGGCCGTCGGAAATAACACGACGAATGGGAGAATCTATTCGGCGGAGGATAGGTTCGGTCCAACCTTCGAATTGCTCTCTTGTAACTCGAAATTCCGGGCCGTTCTCAAGAAGCTCCCCTTTCAAGCCAGGAATGCGGATGGCTACCTGTTCTTCCCGAGAAAGCTGACGTTTCGCCCACTCACAAACATGTTTCAGACGTGACACCAATAGCGGCGACTCCATTTCAGCTCGCTCATACATGATATTTTGTGATTCAAGCACTCTGGCGGCCATTGTTGCGGTAAAATCCTCGCCGCCAAGAAAACTATCGCCCGAGGAAGCGCGGACCTCAACAGTCCCTTCGAACATTTCCACGACCGACACATCAAACGTTCCGCCGCCAAGATCGATCACCAGAATCAGTTTATCGACAGCCGATTCATGGAAACCATAGGCAATGGCCGCCGCCGTCGGTTCGTTGAGAATGCGGTTGACTTGCAGACCGGCAATCCGCCCCGCCTGGATTGTTGCTTTCCTCTGGTGCTCGTTGAAATAGGCAGGCACCGTGATGACAGCATGCTCGATAGGTTCTTTCAGATGGGCTTCCGCATCTTGCTTTAGTGACTGCAAAACCAAACTTGAGAGTTTTTCAGGCGTGAAATGGTGTCCCGCCAATTCCACACTCCAATCAACACCCATTTGACGCTTGAACGCACTGACGCACCGTTCGGGATGCGTGACCTGTAAATCCTTGGCGGCTTGTCCCACCAAAACCTCATTGTTTAGGTCAATGCCCACAACCGATGGCGTCAACAGTGCGTCCAACGCATTGGGAACCAAACGTGGTCCATCGGGCGTCATATAGGCCGCCAAAGAATTGGTTGTGCCTAAATCTATGCCTAGAATCATTCATCAATCTCCTCAGGTATTCAACGGTTGTGAATACTTTTTTACCACACCATCTCTCGGCTACATGGTACTAACGAAATAGTATCCAATTGTGTGCTGCTGGTTTCGCCAGCGTGCTCCCCGGCTCACGTCTCGTTCCAAACTTCTGCTTCGCAGATCGTCGAAGAGTTGTATTTCCGTGACATATCGTCATCCCCTTAGCAAAGCACCGCCCCGTTCTCCTCTTGGGCCTTTGGTACAACAACATCTACGAAGGCTATTTATCCGTTTCACTAACAAGCTGCTTAAGTTGCCCTGTACGTGTCTGGTAATGGTAGTAGCCAATAGCGACGGGAGTGGTATTGCGTGAGCTTGAACTGACATAACAAAATTCCACGGCCAAGAAACCCTGAAATCAAACAGCAAGGGTTGTTTTGTGCAACACCCCTCCGAGTGGACCGCTCGTATCGCATTCTAACAGGCATAACCCCTTATTTGAAGCCAACTTTTCGGCCGCTGCCTTGCCACCCGTTTATGCAGTCCAGCTTGATGTTGGTGCAAATCTCAAAATCCCCGCACCGCACCTCGCGTCTCTAATTCTTACGCGGCTACAAGGGCGTAGTAATTTCTTATGGGCAAGCTGGATAAGCTGTGTTGTTTAGCTGCCTCTCGGTACAGCAGCTTGGCAGTAGGACCGCCGTACCGGCGGCCGCTAAAGAGATCGTCCGCCTTTCGCGACTATATGGGATAATGGTTTACGAAAAACAAAACGACGGTTTTTGGGAGGCATACCACCCTTGTATCTTTTTAATACGTTACAAAATGGTTACTTTGGTTGTATTGGAAGCC
>CAYWGR010000128.1:0-16264 GCA_964458015.1 uncultured Planctomycetaceae bacterium | reverse complement strand
TCAAGCCGGGCGATCCGCTGCTGACCGAGCAAGAGATGATGCAAGAGTTCGGCGTGAGCCGGTCGGTGGTGCGGGAGGCCACGAAGGCGTTGGATTTTTTAGGCATTATCGAAGCGGTGCCGAGTCGGGGTATGGTTCTCGACAGTTTTAATTTTGATCGCGTCAGCGAATATTTTGGGTTTCACTTCGCACTGAGCAACTATCCGTGGATTCAGTTGTTTCAAGCTCGTATGGTGATCGAAACCGGCGCATTGTTCTATACGATGCAGGCGATGAAAAGAAATCCGGCCCTTTACGGACAGCTTCTGGCATCGGCCCAGGCGGCGCCGGAGAACGACGACATCGCCCAATGGACCGCGTACGACATCGCGTTCCATCGAGGACTGGTCGAGTCCAGCGGCATTGCGCCATTGGCTTCGTTTTCCGATTTATTGCAGGCATTTTTCCGTGAGTCACGTCCGTTTTTGGGACTGTCGACGGAATCGAAGGATTTTCACGTTCAGATTATCGAGGCTTTACGCGCGGAAAAGCTGGACGTGGCCGCTGATATCATGCGTAATCACACGCGATGGCAAATCAGTCTGGATCAGGAGGAATCCACGGTCGACAAGCCGTAAAAGGATTTCAATTCAAAGTTGAGCGGTGGCGCCTTTGCGAAGCCGCAAGCGATTTACCGACTGTACTACCTCATTTGTCCCACCTTCCATTTTCTTTCGAGGAGCGTCAACCATGAAAGCACGATTCCAGATCGGCGTTTTAGCAGTTCTTTGCATGGCAGCAACTTCCTGGATAAGGGCCGAGACGCCTACATCGGAAGAGAAAGCCGCGGCCCGGGGATGGATTGCGGCAAAATTCGAGGGACCCGCTGGAACAACGACAACGGATCCGTTTTTTACATTCACCTACGGCGGAAAATCCTCGGCCGAACTGTTGAAAACATGGGATTGTAAACGTGCAAATCGAAAACTGGATGACAAGCGGGTCGAGCGCACGTTGACGTATTCGGACCCCAAGACAGGTTTGGTGGTCCGCTGCGTCGGCATCGAATATCTGGATTATCCCACCGTGGAATGGACGGTGTATCTGAAAAACACGAGTGATAAAGATACACCGATCCTGGCCGACATCCAGGCAATCAACGTTTCGTGGGAACGCCAGCCGGGCAACGCGGCGGAGTTCCGGCTTCATCATCAGGTGGGCAGTCCTTGCGCGGCCAATGACTATCAGCCGCTGGAAACGGTGTTGACGCCGGAGGCCAAAAAACGGATCGCGGCGTCCGGCGGCCGACCAACGAACAGCGATCTGCCGTATTTCAATCTCGAAATGCCGGGTGGCCAAGGCGTCATTATCGTCGTGGGCTGGTCGGGTCAATGGGCGGCGCAGTTCAACCGCGATAAGGAGAATCATCTGCAAGTCATCGCGGGGCAGGAGTTGACCCGTTTCAAGCTATTGCCGGGCGAAGAGGTG
Source organism: uncultured Planctomycetaceae bacterium (assembly GCA_964458015.1). Lineage (GTDB taxonomy): Bacteria > Planctomycetota > Planctomycetia > Pirellulales > Thermoguttaceae > CAYWGR01. The sequence continues at coordinate 14,797 of CAYWGR010000128.1, read as the reverse complement.
CGCACACCAATGATCGTGCTGCAGTTTTGGAAGGGCAACCGGCTGCATGCACAGAATGTATGGCGGCGTTGGATGCTGGCCCACAATTTGCCCCGGCCCGGCGGAAAGTTGCCACCGGTGGAACTGGCTGCATGCAGCTCGCATCAATTCGGCGAGATGTGCAACGCCAACACCGAGAATCAGAAGTTTTTTGTGGATCGCTATCTGGAAGAAAAGCTGAAGCTCGACTACTGGTGGATGGATGCCGGCTGGTATCCTTGCGATCAGGTTGGCTGGCCGAAGACCGGTACTTGGGAGGTGGATACAAGAAGGTTTCCCAAAGGATTGCGGGAAATCAGCGACCATACTCATGCGAAGGACGTGAAAACGATTGTGTGGTTCGAGCCGGAGAGGGTTCATCCCGATACATGGCTTACGAAGACGCATCCGGAATGGGTTTTGGGCGGCAAAAATGGCGGACTGTTGAACCTCGGCAATCCGGACGCTTGGAAATGGCTTACCAATCATGTCGACAAGCTCATCACCGAGCAGGGAATCGATCTTTATCGCCAGGACTTCAACATGGATCCGCTGGGCTGCTGGCGCGGCAACGACGCGGCCGACCGCCAAGGGATCACCGAAATCAAGCATGTTGTAGGCTATTTGGCCTATTGGGATGAGTTGATTCGGCGTCATCCCAACATGCTGATCGATTCGTGTGCGAGCGGCGGACGGCGGAATGACATCGAGACACTGCGCCGCGCTGTACCGCTGTTGCGAAGCGATTTTATCATCGATACGGTCGGCAACCAGGGACACACCTACGGGATTTCCTACTGGATGCCCTATTATGGCACAGGCTCGGGAGCGATTGATCCGTACATGCTTCGCAGCGTGTTGTGTCCGCATTTCACAGCATGTTTCGACATGCGCAACAAGGGGTTGAACTATGAGGAAGCCCGCCGACTGCTCAATCAGTGGCGGCAATTTGCGCCGAATTTCTTTGGCGACTATTATCCGCTGACGCCCTATAGCCTCGACAATACCGCTTGGATCGGCTGGCAGTTCAATCGGCCCGAGGCGGGCGATGGCATGGTACAGATGTTTCGACGGGCGGAAAGCACGTACGAATCGATTCGCGTGAAGTTGCAGGGGCTTGATCCAAATGCCGTCTACGTGCTGACCGATCTGGATGCGGCTGCCCCCACGGAAATGGCAGGGCGCGAGCTTATGGAAAAAGGATTGCCGATTGCGATCAAGGCCCAACCGGGCGCGGTGGTGATTACCTATAAGAGAAAATCCTAGAGCATCTAACAAAATAACGTTGGGGACCGTGCCAACGTTTGCCGCGGGCATGGCCCCCAGTTATTCCATTTCGTAGAAGCTCGTGAATAAGGGATTAAACCAGTGAAGACAATAACCAAGTTGACGATGTTGGCCATTCTGGGCATGGGCTTTGTTTCCGCGGCGGAATCGGCGGCAATAGAGAAAGCCGAGTTGGATAAACTGGCGGGGCAACCAGTGGACATTGCGCCGTGGGCATATACGTGGCGTTCTGAACTGGCAGTTCAGGAGAAACCGGAGGCGTATTTTATTCCCCGGCGTCTCGAACGGATCGACACGGTGTATCGCTCCGCCCTCGCTCAAGTGGGCGCTGCGGCACTGAAGAGTGAGCACTATGATATGCCCGACCTGATCACGCCCTTGCCGCCGAAGCCGCGTGGCCGGTTGCTCGCGGGACTGTTATGGTCAGTGCGATTGGCGGACTATCGCGTGGAATTGTGCTGGCCTGCGGGACAGGATGCTCCCACGCCCGATGCCGTGGAGGTTCGGGTGTATCCCACGGCATTCGGTTGGTTTGGTTGGTGCAATGATGAAATCCTGGGGCAACCCGAAATATCGGCCGACCGCCGGACGTGGACCTACAATCATGTGGGCGTCGAGCAAATTCCAACCGTGGTCGGCCGGAGGCATCGGAAAGGCTCCGCCACGGAAATGGTCGCCGTCTTCTACGAGGACAAAAAAACGTCCAGCGCAGGTAAGATTCCGGTGCCGGAGATTCGGCTGATCAGCCCGACGGTCGGGACCTGGAAGCGGATGGACGTGGAGATTGAATGGGGATTTCGGGCTGGCTGCGAAAAGACCGACGTTGATGGGCGGGTGGAATCGGATCTGAGTTTGATCGGCCCCATTTCGCCGTTGGCCGGCGACAGGGGAACGACCATCGCAGGCCCGAATGCCTGGCAATCCCGGTCCGTGAGCGAGGGACGGCGCGGGATTGTGCTGCCGCTTGTGTATGTACCCGGCGACCGGCGCGTTTTGGATAATCCCGCAGTTACTAGGTCAGTCTTGTTCGACACCACAGGACCGGGCCCTGAGGTCCCCGATCCCTGCCTGGACAGTCGAGTGACCCTCTGGACGAAGACGGGTGGAGTCACGTTCCGTCCCGCAGATGTCGAGAAGGGCCCTGTGTTGATCCCGGAGCACGGTTTGTTCATCGTCAAGGCCGGCAGCGGAACGACCGCGCGGCAATTTGCGGCCGAACTCGCGGCCAAGAACCTTAAGAGCATCCGCCAATTGACTCGCGAGCATTGTGAGGTCGCCTCCTGGGACGAACTGCTGCGGGAAGCTCGCTTGTGGCGATGTCCGGAAGGGACTGTATGCCCGCGGTTTCCCGAAGTGCCAGACTCGCCCATGCAGGTACAGCTTTCGGATGCCCGCTGGACGGACGCCTGGCGCGCTGCTTCGCATCAATTGCGCGGCCTGCACATGTGGGGCGGCTTGGCGTTCGAAGTGGGGCGTGTGGCCCGACAAATGGACATGGTTGGACTGCACAATGAGGCGGACAAGGTGTACCAGCATTTTCTGAAGGCGCCGGGCGCCAAGGCTGATGGCGATTATTCCGATGGCGACGGGGCTCTGGAATGGGCGACCAGTGTGCGGCACGGTATGGGATACAGCCACGACGGCACTCACGCCTCAACGGGCCGGTTGCTGTTCGGCATGGCGGAACGCTACTTTCTGACCGGCGACAAGGAATGGTTCCAGCACCATCGCGCTCGATTGCAGGCGGCGGCCGATTGGATCATCCGTCAGCGGAACTCCTACATGAAGAACGTGCCCAACCGCCAGGAATTGCTGGTGGCGGGCCTTATGCCGCCGTTCATGCTAGGCGATTACGCTTTGCCGTCCAGCGACTGGCGATGGTACTACTGCGACAACGCTTTTTCGCTTCAGGGTCTCCAGCGTTTCGCTGACGCGCTGGCAGAGTTTGATGTGGAGGCCGGCCGGAAGTACCGTGCCGAGGCAGAGGCGTTTCGCCGCGACATTCGGCGAGCCGTGGATCGGGAAGCCGCCCTTTCGCCCGTGCGAATGGGACGCGACGGCCTTTACCGCAGTTTCATCCCCCTGGCTGCCTACACGCGAGGTATGATGCTAGCCTTGGAATATCCGTCTGTCGGACGTCCGCAGGGGGACGTAATCATCGGGGCGTTGCCGCTGGCCGAGCCGTTTGCGGCATTGGACGCCAGCGATGCTCGCATGGTAGGCACACTGGATGTCATGGAGGAAGTCGGCACCTCTGCCAATGCCATGCGCGAGTTGGAGGAGGCGCGGAAGAACAAGGGCCTTTCTACCGCCGACGCCTGGTTTTGGAACAGTTATGGAGCCAGTCTCCCCAAAGCTTCACACAATGCCAACATCTATCTACTGCAGGATGATGTACCGAATTTCCTGCGGTTCTGGATGAACTCCTATGCCATCATGGTCGGCATCGACGGCAAGATGTGGGAGTGGGGGCAGTGGGGGCAATACACGGCGTGTGCAGGGCCCGATAACGGTACGGCCGGTTGGTTCTTGGAAAACTTCCGTAACCTACTGGCGATGGAGGATGGCCAGTCGCTATGGATCGCCCGCGCCACCCCTCGCGTTTGGCTTGAACAGGGTAAGAAGATCGCAATCAAGAACGCTCCAACGTATTTCGGACCGTTGGCTTACGAAATTGCCTCGGATGTGGATAACGGCAAGATCACCGCTACGATCGAGATACCAAGTCGCAATCCGCCCAGAAGCGTTGTTGTCCGCTTCCGTCATCCCAAAGCAGCACCAATAAAGAGCGTGCTGGTCAACGGTCAATCATGGAACGGATTTAGCAAGGATAAAGAGGTCATCGAATTAGTGGGATTGAAAGGCAAAGTAGCGATTGTTGCCAATTATTAACCCGTAATTTGCTGCGTCAAACGTTGCCTTAACTGTACCGTGGTAACGTACAAGTTTGTCAGACAGGGGCTATTGTGTTTTTCGTGTTGTCCTACACTCACAAATTTCAAACATGGCTTAGGAGAAACATCATGACAAATAGTTTATTGAAATCGGCGATACTTGTTTTGATCGTCGTCGCCGACGGTAAAATCGTGGAAGCCGCCAATACGGCCGCGTCAACGTCGGTCATTTCGCTTAATGGCCAAGGCTGGTTGCTTGCCACGGATGCGAAAAATGTGGGGCGCGAGCAAAAGTGGTGGGAAAAACCGACCGCCGAGGCACGGCCGGCCATTACGCCCTCGATTATTCAGGACGTTTTCCACGGCTATCACGGCGTTGCGTGGTATTGGCGGGATTTCACGCCGCCGGCCAATCCACACGCTGAGGGCCGCTATCTGTTGCGATTCTGGCAAGTCGATTATTTGGCCGATGTTTGGGTAAACGGCGCGGCGGTCGGCCATCATGAAGGCGGAGAGGATCCGTTCGTGTTGGATATCACGGATGCTATCAAGCCGGGCGCCGTCAATCGCATCGCAGTGCGTGTGCTGAATCCGACGAACGAGCCGATTGATGGGATCAGACTCGGTGAAACGCCGCGGCGGAATAAGTCGTATCCGCCGACCCCAGGTTGCGATTATAACTACGGCGGAATCACGGATGCCGTGGAATTGATTCTGGCTCCCGTTGTTCGGATTGAAGACCTTTTTGTGCGGTCGGATCCGAAGACCGGCCGGATTCATGTCCAGGCGAATCTGCGCAACGCGGGCAAAAAGGCTCTGGCAGGCAGCCTAATGTTCACCGTTGCCCCGGCGACCAGTGGCGAAACGCTCCATGTGGTTGCGATGGAACACGAATTGCCCCCCGGCGATACGCTGGTAGAAACCGAATTGGTCGTCCAAAACCCTCGGCTCTGGGAATTGAATGACCCGTTTATGTATCGCGTGTCGGCTTTGATCGGCTCGAAGGGGCAATCCCTCGACGAGCAATCGACCCGATGCGGTTTTCGTGATTTCCGCTTTGTAGATGGAACGTTCCAACTGAATGGCAAGCGGCTCTTTTTGAAATGCTCCCATACGGGCGAGGAATTGCCGTGCATCCGAGTGCCAGTCGATCCCGATATGCTGCGCAAGGACTTGCTGAACTGCAAGGTCATGGGCTTCAATGCGATTCGGTTTATCGCCGGCATTCCGCCGCGATTGCAGCTTGATATGTGCGATGATATCGGCTTGATGGTTTATGAGGAATGCTTCGCCGGTTGGTGTCTTGGCGATTCGCCGAAGATGGCCGAGCGATTCGACCATGCCACGACTGGGATGATCCTGCGAGACCGCAATCATCCGAGCATCGTGATGTGGGGATTGTTGAACGAAACCAACGATGGAACAGTATATCGCCATGCCCTGCAAGCGTTGCCGATGGTTCGCAAAATAGATGACAGCCGCATGGTGATGCTCAACAGCGGACGGTGGGATAAGAATCAATCGCAACTCAATGGCCTGGCCTCGTGGCGCAGTGACATTGGACCAGATCCCAATGTGACCTTCAACACGCGGTCTACCACGCTCAATGCACCGTGGGCGGCTTGGGAGCCGAAACAGATAGCATTGCATCCGGGCCCCAACGGTGAATTCAGCGTTTTGCGTTGGATTGCACCGGCAGCCGGCGCCTATGACATTTCGGCCGTCTTTGCCGGGATCGGCAGTTCCTCGACGACCGATGTCCATGTGTTTGCCAATGGCAAAGCAATATTCGACGGCAGCTTAAGCAAGGCCGGGATGCGTGCAACACACGTCGGCAAAGTATCACTTGCCGTGGGCAATGCCGTTCTATTCGTCGTCGGAATGAGTACAAACGGACATGGAGGCGATACGACCGCATTGACCGCCGCGATCAAGGCGGAAGACAGTCAGGTATTCGATCCTGCGGCCGATTTCTCGTACCAAAAGAATCCGAACGGCGTTTGGAGTTATGGCTATCTGAAGCCAGGCGAGAAGCCGGATGTCGCAAGCTTCCAGCTTTACAAGACCGGCTCCTGCGAGGGACAAGCCGGCGGAAATCCCCAGCAGCTTGTCGCCGGAACGTTTAGCAATCCGGGAACCGCTGTTTGGGATGACTCATTGTCGGAGGGACATCCCTATCAGCCGACGCCGCACACGGCCTGGGTCATGCAAACCTTGCGAACCGTTGGCGGCGGCCAACCGTATTTCCTTTCGGAACACGGAACGGGCAGCGCCGTGGATCTTGCGCGGCTTGCCCGGCATTTCGAGCAATGGCAGAAAACTGACTCGGACGACGCTGTTTATTATCGTGAGCATCTCGGCCGTTTCATGAACGATTGGAATGCATGGAAGTTGGGCGATACGTTTGCCAATCCCGAGGACTATTTCCAACAATGCTTGGCGTGGATGGCCAACGAACGAAAGCTGGACATCAATGCGATTCGAGCGAATCCGAATATCGTCGGCTACAGTTTGACCGGCACGCAAGACCAGGGCCTCAGCGGCGAGGGATTGACCACTCTTTTCCGCGAATTAAAGCCGGGCACGCTCGACAATATGTTTGACGCTTGGTATCCGCTGCGTTGGTGCTTGTTCGTCGAACCCGTGCAAGTTTATCGCGGCCGGAAAGCTCACGTGGAAGCGGTCTTGGCTAACGAGGATATGCTTCCTCCCGGCAACTATCCGGTACGAATGCAGATTGTCGGCCCGCGCAATGTTTCGATGTTGGATCGAATCATTACGGTCACGATCCCCGATCCCAAGACCAAGCCGAAGTTTGCGATGCAGGTTTTTGCCGACGACGTTTTAATCGACGGTCCGTCGGGCAAGTATCGTTTCATGGCGACCTTCCAAAAGGGTGGGGCTGCGGCCGGCGGCTCGATCGACTTCCACGTGGCCGATTCCGCCGAGATGCCGAAAGTGGATTCCGAGGTTGTCCTCTGGGGCGACGATCCCGATTTGGCGAAATGGCTTGCCGGCCAGGGAATCAAAACGCGGCCTTTTGCAGCCGATGTTCCACAAAACGCCCGCGAAGTGATTCTGGTCGGCAACAAACCCGCGCTGGGCGAGGCAAAGGCGTTCCGCCAGTTGGCCGAACATATCGCTCGGGGTTCCAACGTGGTATTTATGAATTTCGATGTTTTCAAGAAGGACGACAAGAATCCAACCTATTGGCTGCCGTTGGCTAATAAGGGGACTCGAATCACCTTCAACGTTTGGCTCTATCACAAAGACGATTGGGCGAAAAATCATCCGATCTTCGAGGGATTGCCGACCGGTTGCATTCTCGATTCGACTTTCTATCGAGAAATTTTGACAAACAACGGATTTATCGGCCAAGAGGTTCCGGCCGAAGTGGTCGTCGGCGCGATTCACACGGCTTGCGGCTACAATTCCGGGTTGACCATGGGTATTTACAAGCTCGGCGAAGGACGGTTTACGCTCAATACGTTGCGGATTCGCGAGAATCTCGGCAGCGATCCCGTGGCCGAACGATTGTTACGCAACATGTTGCGCTATGCCGCCCTGGGAACGGATAAACCGCTCGCCGAGTTGCCGGCCGATTTCGAGAAACAACTTCAAGCGATGGGCTATTGAACGCCATCGATGATGCGGATGATCGGGCGTCATGCCCACGATAATCGTGGGCATGGCACCCATTTTATACACTTTTCTTAGACCTGTTTTAATGATGAACTCACAAATGGTTTCCATTTCCCAGTTAGAGGAGTTTTGTTTGGCTGCGTTGCGCAAGTGCGGCTTGAGCGATGCGGATGCCCGCACCACGGCGGATGTGCTGGTGACGACCGATACGTTCGGCGTTTATACGCATGGCACAAAGGCCTTGGCGGGCTACGTCCGTCGATTGCAAGCAGGAGGATTGAAAGCCGATGCCTCGCCTTGCATCGATGCCGAGGGGCCGGCCTGGGCAATCGTCAACGGCCATTCCGCCATCGGCATGGTGACGTCGGTTTTCGCAATGAATCTGGCGATTGAAAAGGCTAAGACGGCCGGTTTGGCGTATGTCGGCGTTCGGAATAGCTGCCATTTCGGCGCGGCGGGCTACTACGCTTTGATGGCCGCAAAGGCCGACATGATCGGCATGGCAATGGCCAACGACTATCCAAGCATGGCTGTTTTGGGAGCTCGGAAAGCCGTTCTTGGTACGAATCCGTTTGCCTATGCGGTGCCGGCCGGCAAGGAACCATCGATTTTCCTCGATATTGCGTCGAGCACGGTTGCGGGCGGCAAGGTGCGCATCGCCCAGATGAAGAATCAGCAAGTGCCCGACACTTGGATGGTGGACACGCAGGGCCGGCCCACGACCGATCCGTTCCTTTATCCTCATGCTGCCTTTCTGCTGCCGTTCGCGGGCCATAAGGGATACGGACTGGCCATGATGATCGAAAATTTGGCCGGCATTTTGACGGGAACGGGCGCCATGTACGATCTGCACAACTGGGTCGATCATGATCCCTCGTTGGCCACCAATCACGGTGCCGCATTTTTGGCGTTCAACATTGGCGCGATGTCTTCGCTGGACGTCTTCAAAACGCGCGTGGATGAATTAATTAGTGAGATTCACGCAACGCCGAAGGCGGAAGGCGTGGAGCGACTTTATGTGCCCGGCGAAATGGAATGGGAAAACCGCCGTGCAAGTTTGGACCAGGGAATTACGTTGCCGGAAGATGTCTTGGCGAGTCTTCGCGGCTTGGCGGAAAAACTAGAGATGAAAACGGACTGGCTATAAGTAAAGAAGGACTCTTCCCATGCGTTTTACGCCGCGCCAACGTGTGTTGTGCGCACTAAACCACGAAGAGCCGGACCGTGTTCCTTTGTTTATGGGCACGTCAGGCGTTACCTCGCTGTTGGGTTCCACCTACGAGAATCTGAAGCGTTATTGGGGAATCCAAGGTAGCAGCCCTTCACGTTGGTTTGCCAAGCAGTTTCAGTATGCATGGTTGGATGAAGAAACGCTTGTGCGGCTAGGAAGCGATGCACGACCGGTTGCTCCCAGTCCGGCGACGTCGAGTTTGCGGAAGGATATCTCCGACGATTGCATGATCGACGAATGGGGCATCACGTGGCGCAGATCGCCCGGCAGCATTTATTTTGAAATGGCGGAAGCTCCGTTGCGCCGGGCGACAATCGATGATTTAGATCGATATCCTTGGCCGAACCTCTTGGCTCCCGAACGGTTTGTCGGCTTGGCCGAACGGGCAAAGGCGATTCAAGACGCGGGCTATGCAAGCGTTCTGTTCGGAGGGGTTTGCCTATTCGAGCAAGCTTGCAATCTGAGAGGGTTGGATACGCTGCTGATGGACATGGCCGGTGACGAGGAGTTTTTTACAGCCCTGTTGACGAAACTGAAAGATCTGCTGATTCCTTACGTTGGCGAATTGCTGCGTCATGCGGGACAATACACGGACGTGTTTATCACGGCCGACGATCTGGGCATGATGAACGGCCCGATGATGTCGCCGCGAAGTTATCGCCGGTTGATCAAACCGCATCAAGCGGAATTGTATGCCACGATACATAGCAAAAGCGACGCCAAGATATTTCTGCATTCGTGCGGAAATGTCTATGCCTTGATCGGCGACCTGATCGAGGCGGGCGTCGATCTCCTCAACCCGATTCAGGTTTCGGCGGGTGAAATGGGCGATACCGCACGCCTGAAACGCGAGTTCGGCGATCACCTGTCGTTTTGCGGCGGCATCGACACGCGAGAAGTCTTGCCGCACGGCACCACCGAGGAGGTGCGCAACGAAGTGCGACGGCGGATTCGTGATTTAGCGCCCGGCGGCGGTTATGTGGCGGCAGCGGTGCATTGCATCCAGCCGGATGTTCCGCCTGAAAACATTTTGGCGATGTGTGACGAAGTGGCCCTAGCGGGCCGATATCCCATTTCAATCTAAGGAATTTCTTTTCCATGAATAAGCAACAAGTAATCGAACGCATGTGTGCCTCCGGCATTTTGCCCGTATTTCGCACCAGCGATATGCGAAACCTTTTTCCGGCAGTGAAGGCATTCTACGATGCGGGCATCGGGTGCGTGGAATTCACCATGACGATGCCGAATGCCCTGCAATTGGTTCGCGAAGGAGTAACGCAGTCGCCGAAAGATTTGCTCCTTGGAGCCGGCACGATTATGGATGGTCCGACAGTGGACAAGGCGGTCGAAGCGGGGGCAAAGTTCATTGCCTGTCCCGGCATCAGCGAACCGATGATCGAGGCCTGTCGCCGCCATGACATCGTTAGCGTGGTAGGTGCGATGACGCCGACCGAAATCATGCGAGCGGTGGACCTTGGCGCGGATGTGATCAAAGTCTTTCCCGCCGTGTGTGTTGGGCCCGGATTTTTTAGCGATGTGCTTGGCCCGTTTCCGGGATTGCACCTGATGGCCGCAGGCGGGATGTCGTTGCTGACGATTAAGGATTACGTAAAGGCGGGGGCGGAAATTCTTACGTTTCTTGGAAACGGCCTAGAGGCTGAAGCCTATGCCTCGGGCGACTGTGCGACCATTACCCGCACGGCATCGAAATGGGTAGAGGCAGTACGCAAGGCCCGGGCAAAAACGTAGAACCATGAACAATTACGGGAAGATCCCATTTGAAGCTACTGCATCGAAATCGCGCGGCTGAGCGGTTGAAGAATATGCTGGATGACGTAGCCGTCGATGGCTTCGTGGCAAACCTGACGTAACCGATCGAGTGTCTCGACGAAGGTTTTGTCGGGTGCTAAGCTGCCGTATTGCCGCGCTGTGACGTACACGCTGAGTTGTTCCTCGGGATACTCGCCCATGCGAACCTGATACGCATTCGTGCGCGTTTCGACGCTGATACGCAGTTGTTGGCGGCATTCCGAATCCAAAGCAATCGTAACCGACGGTTCGTAATTGATGACGGTCGCACCCGGAATCTCCAAAATCGGTTCCATGGCCGGGCTAACGCCCAGGACCTCGGCCATGAGTTGATTATGGTTGCCGCGATGCGTAAAATCGAAGCCGAAGAGCAGATCGAGGGCTTCGCAATCCAAAGGGCTGACCGAAAGAGTATACGGGGCCAGCTCCAGGATCAGCTTGTGCTGCTCCATCGCCTCTTCGATCGAGTCGGGATTGACCTGGCCCGAAGATACCCTGCGAGGCTCGATCGTACACCAGCGGTAGGCCCCTTGGTCCTTGTCCTCCTCTAAGACGAAATCCCCTCTCTCGCGGCTGTAGAAATTCCGCATCGTCGGATAGGTTTTTTGCACGCGCTCGAAGAAATGCAAGACGGTTTCCCGATTGGCGGGCTATTCCATGTACGTGCCTAGGTTCATATTCTCATAGTAGTCGTCGCACAAGGAGCCGTAACGCATTTTTTATTGAACCTTTCTTGCACCGAACGTCCGACACATAAAGCAGGGAAGAGTTTCGCATTACGAAATTACCAACCCCAAAGATCGTGAAGCTTTATCATAAAGTCCAGCGACCAAAGGGAGCGAATCGAAGCCAACCGAGTGGGAGTTCGTATTGGTTGGCGACCCTGCCGTCCTGTGCGAAATAATCTCAGGGCACTCCCAAGTATAGGGCGATCTGCTATAAACTGTCAAAGGCAGCGGTTTCGCGTCCCCCCCCGTATGAAAAAACACCCCAAGTAATATCCCCTCCCCTGATTTTTCCAACCCCCAGCTCATGCCAACCGACACGATCCTGATATTTCCCAGCCAGTTGGGCTGGATGGCAGTCGTTATGACAGGCGAAAAGGTCAAACAGCTTACGTTTGGCCATCCAACAGCGGCAGCCGCCCGAGCCTCGATTACACCAGGAATTTCTGCTCAAGCGGCCAAGGGCGGCCGAAATTCGGCGTTGGCCGCCCGGTTGCAAGCCTATGCCAAGGGCAAGCATGACGATTTCCGCGATGTTCCCCTAGATTTGGGCCCCGTGACGGAATTCCAACGCCGGGTGCTAAACCAATGCCGGAATATCGGTTACGGCAAAACAATCAGCTACGGCCAACTGGCCGTCAAGGCGGGACGCCCCCACGCAGCCAGGGCTGTCGGTAATTGCATGGCCGCGAACCAAATTCCACTGATTATACCATGCCATCGGGTGGTGCGATCTGATGGGCAGCTTGGTTCTTACTCGGCTCCGGGGGGGATTCAGACGAAACGTCAACTTTTGGTGCGAGAGGCCAACAATTGAACTAGAATTAAAAGACCGTTTGGGGCAGAATACCGGCGCGTTCAAACACCCTTCATAATAAACCACGCCATGCAAACCGTGCACCCCGAATCCTGGGACGTTCAGCAACGTAACGACGGCGCCGTTTTGGTCCGTGTTCATTCACGTGACCGTCAGGGCCGACAGTTGCCCGACGCCGTATTTGCCTTCCGACTAGGCGATCCCCAATACGATTATTGGGCAGAGCAACTTCGCCGTCGCATGGGAGAGCAATTGGATTTAGCCGAAAAACTGGTGGCCTCGTCTCAGTGAAGCTTTGGCATGACGCCGGCGTGATAGGAAAAAAGTCCCCGGCAGGAGGAACTTGCGGAAGTGGGAATTATCGAACTGATCATCATGGCGGTGATGGTGATCTTCAACGGCGTATTTGCCGGTTATGAAATTGCCTTGGCGACGGTCACTCTGGCCCGCCTGCAAGTCCTGGTTCGAGAAAATCGCGCGGGGGCGAAGGCCGCGCTTTACATGAAGCAAAACATGGAGGCCAGCTTGGCCGCCGTGCAAGTGGCAATCACCTTGTTGGGCGCGCTGGCCGCTGCCGTCGGCGGCGTTGGAGCAGCCGAGAGCATCAAGCCGTTCTTTCAGTACGATCTCAATTTTTCCTCGACGACGTCCGAGGTTTTGGCAATCCTACTGATTGTGCTGCCTCTGACCGCCTTTACGATTTTGTTCGGCGAGTTGATCCCCAAAGTCTTTTCGATTCGCAATAAAGAGTGGGTTTGTCTGCGGTTGTCGCCCGTGATGCGATGGTTTTGCTTCAGCGTATGGCCCGCCGTCCGGCTGTTCGAGAAAGCCGTGATGGGCGTGATGGAATGGAGCGAACGGCTTTGGCGGCCGCGGATGGAAGGTTCGGGAAAACGCGAAGCGATCGAGTTGCTCGAACTCCGTGCCCATGCGGCATCGGCCCGCGCATCGCGAATCATCGGCGAGCGTGAAGAAAACATCATTTTGGGCGCCGCGCGTTTTTCGAGCCGCACCGTGCGCGAGATCATGCTTCCGGCCGAAAACATCAGCATGTTAGACGTTAAAGCCTCGCTCGGAGAAAGCCTGATCGTCGCCCACTTGGAGATGCACACGCGGTTTCCCGTCGCCGATCGGCCGGGCGATCCGCAATCGATCCTCGGTTATGTCAATTTCAAGGATCTTATCGCCTTGATGCGATTGAGCCTTCCGCATCAGGTTTCGCTCCGGGCCGTGTTGCGGCCGATGCCCAGTTTGCCGGCCGATATGTTGCTGGCTTCTTGTCTCGAACGGATCATTCGCGAACACACCCACATCGCCTTGGTTTGCGAGGAAGGCAAGGTCGTGGGCTTGATTACGCTGGAAGATATTCTCGAAGAGTTGGTCGGCGAGATTCAAGACGAATACGACCGTTTGCCTGTTCATGCCGTGCCTTCCGGCTGGGGTTGGGTAGTCGGCGGCGGTTTGACGTTTGCGCGTCTCAAGGAACTCACCGGAATCGATTTAGAGGCCGATCCCTCGCCCAATACGCCGGAAGGCGAACCCAAAACCGTAAGCGACTGGATCGTCGGCCATTTCGAGGGCTTTGTTCACGGCGGCGAAACGCTCGAACGCAACGGCTTGCGCGTTATCGTGCGTAAGGTGCGCCGCCAAAAAGTCTTTGAATGTCAGATCGGCCGCGTCGATACACCGCCGAAAGACGAGCCGCTGGATGGCTAACAGCTCGCTGCGGCCTTGCCCCCCTTCTACAGCGAGAAATTGGTTCAACCGTTGGTCGGCAATTCCTCCTGATCCAGATTGATTTGCCATCGGGTGTGATTGCGCATGATATCAGCGGCCACGTCCAGCTTTTCCGCGCGTAAAGCCTCGATAATCTGAACGTGAAAATCCTTCGATTCCGTCGACAATCCCAAAAACGGACGCGACTCGCGGAAAAATGCTTGCAATAAATCGGAAAACGACGCTAACGGGGCAATGCCGCTGGACTCGACCAGTCCCCGGTGAAAGTCAATGTCATACTGGGTCCATTGGGCGATGTCTTCGTTCTCCGGAGCCGCCTGGGCCGATGCCAGAAGCCGCTCGTACAAGGCCGGATTCTTTTTCATCGCCTGCATCGTGTAAAACAGCGAGCCTGTTTCGATCACCATGCGGGCCTGAAACAACTGAATCCAAGGATAGTTGCTCAACGCGAAGTGGAAGCCGAAATACTCGCTCACCCGGTCGAAATTGAAGCTGTCGAGCACCATGCCCCGGCTCGGCACGGCCTCGATGATGCCTAAGAAATCGAGTGCCTTCGTGGCCTCGCGCACCACCGACCGGCTGACGCCGAACTCTTGCATCATCTCTTGCTCGGTCAGCAGCGGATCGCCCGGCTTGA
>CAYWGR010000127.1:353-16405 GCA_964458015.1 uncultured Planctomycetaceae bacterium | reverse complement strand
AGAATTTGCGAATACCTTGGCTTGCCCTTGGGCCGGGCCGTGATGGGTAATTTCCCCGACGGCGAAATCTCCTGTAAAATCGACGAAGACGTCCGCGGCCGCGACGTGTTCATTCTTCAGCCGACTTGCCCGCCGGTCAACGATACCCTCATGGAATTGTTGATCATGATCGAGAGCTTCAAGCGTGCAAGCGCCGACCGGATCACTGCCGTGATTCCGTATTTCGGCTACGCCCGGCAAGATCGCAAAGATGAGGGGCGCGTGCCGATCACGGCCAAACTGGTGGCTAATCTCATTACTCGGGCCGGCGCCGATCGCGTGTTGGCGATGGATCTGCATACGGCTCAAATCCAAGGTTTTTTCGACATTCCGGTGGATCATCTCTACGCTGCACCCGTAATCGACGAACACTTCAGGGCGATGAACCTCGTAGATGATGATTTCGTGGTTGTCAGCCCCGACGAAGGCAGCATCAAGCGCGCCTTGGCCCACATGGCGCGGCTCGGCGGGCACTTGGCCATCATCGACAAACGCCGCAGCAGCGCTGAAAAGACGAAGCAGGCCAATGTCATCGGCGAGAAGGTCGAGGGCCGCATAGCGCTCATTTTCGACGACATGATCAGTACGGCCGGCTCGATCTGTGGCGCGGCCGAAGTGATGCACAAGCACGGGGCAAAGAAGGTCTATTTGGCTGCCACGCACGGCTTGTTGGTCGGCGGCGCCATAGAGAAGCTGCAAAAAGCCCCGATCGACGGCCTGATTCTGACCGACACGATTCCGCTGTCGGAAGATAAACAGCTCCCGAACCTGACCACGTTGAGCGTTGCCCCCCTGTTGGGCGAAGCGATCAAGCGAATTCACCGCAACGAGTCGATAAGCCGGCTGTTTGTGTGAGATGGATAATCCACCCGACGGCAGGGTATTTGGGGGTAGTATGCGCATTTCATGCAGCCTTTGCAATGGCATGATTGCCTTCTTAGGTATTTGCCAAAAAATTTTCCGATGTCAGGGCTTGCATTTCTCCGAGTTTACGAGAAAATGAGCGATTCGCCCTTTGGCGAAGAGTGTTGATCTGCGCAACGTTTCGAGGAAGCCCATGGCGTTACAGTTAGCTGTTCAATCGCGTAATACCCAAGGAAAGCATTTCAATCGACGGCTTCGGCTGTCGGGCAAAATCCCCGGGGTTTTGTACGGACACGGTCTAGAGAGCGTGTCACTGGCCGTGGAGGCCGACGACTTGAGTGCGGCCATTCGGCACGGGAGCCGATTAGTCAGCCTGACCGGTGCGGTCAGCGAGTCGGCGTTCATCCGGGAACTTCAGTGGGATACATGGGGCAAGCATATTGTCCATGTCGATTTCACGCGAATCTCCGAGTTTGAAATCGTCGAGGTTCGTGTGCCGATCGAGCTGCGTGGCGAGGCCCCCGGCGTTCGCGAGGGCGGCGTTGTCTCGCAATTGATTCACGAGGTGGAAATTGCCTGCCCGGCCGCGGTCATTCCCGAGAAGTTGGCGGTCAACATCAATCACTTGGCGTTGGAGCAGGAAATCCTGTTGAACGCCTTGGAATTGCCTCAGGGAGCCAAGGTTTTGGCCGCCGATCTGGAAGCCGTCGTGGTACATTGCCATATTCCGGTCGAAATGCCCGAAGAAGGCGCGGCCGAGGCGGTGCCGGGCGAGCCCGAGATCATTGGTGCGAAGGAGAAGGAAGAAGGAGAATCGGACGAGGGCTAACGGTTTGCGGCGGTTGCTATCGCGGGGAGCGTTATTGCTATGAAACTCGTGGTAGGGCTGGGCAATCCGGGACGCCGTTACGAGAACACTCGCCACAACATCGGTTATGCCGTGGTGGCCGAAATGGCTCGGATGTTCGGTGTCGCGCCTCCGAAGTCGCGATTTCGCGGCGAAACGGTCGAGGCCGATATCAGCGGCCAGAAGGTTTTGCTGCTGAGTCCGACGACCTTCATGAATTTGAGCGGAGCGAGCGTTTTAGAAGCGAAGAATTTTTACAAACTGGCTGACGAGGATCTGTTGATCGTTTGCGACGATTTGAACTTGCCGGTAGGTAAGTTGCGATTTCGGGCACGAGGGTCGTCAGGCGGTCAAAAAGGGTTGGAAGATATTATTAACCGGTTGGCGACGGAGGATTTCCCCAGGTTACGCATTGGAGTCGGCACCGCGCCGGAAGGCTGGGCATGGGCCGACTACGTGTTGAGCAGATTTAACCCGGGTGAGCTTCCTGTCGTCAAAACGGCAATTGAGTTGGCTGCCGACGCCACGGCGGTTTGGGTCCGCGAAGGCGTCGATATTTGCATGAATCAATACAACTGACGATTACTTTTGCGAGGAGTTGAACAATTGGCCGCGAACGTCTATGAAGGAATGTTCATTCTGGATTCCAACCACTACGGGCGCGATCCCGAGGCGGTTTCGAGCCAGGTTCCCGCGATGATCGAAAAATTTGGCGGCGAGATGCTCGTGAGCCGTCTTTGGGAGGATCGCCGGTTGGCGTATCCCATTAAGGGCCAGCGCAAGGGCACCTACTGGCTGACCTATTTCCGCCTCGACAGCGAGAAGTTGGACGATCTGCGCCGTCAGTGCCATATCACGGAGGACATCCTTCGCGAGTTGTTCCTGAAGATTCACCCAAAGCTGGTTGACGCCTTGGTGACCCATGCCAAGTCGGCTCCGGTGTTGGTCGCCCCCCACAGCGACGAACCCGCGCGTCGTGACGATGAAATCGAGGAAGTCATCGTGGTTGACGCGGTCGAAGGTGAGATTGAGGTCGAGGACGAGTAAGGATCTCCCTTCATGGCCAGTTATAACCGCGTCATTTTGATTGGCAATCTTACACGCGACCCCGAGTTGCGTTACCTCCAAAGCGGCATGGCGGTGACGGATATCGGTTTAGCGGTGAACGATCGCCGAAAAAACGCCAACGGCGAATGGGTCGAGGAAGCCACGTTTGTGGACGTTACCCTTTGGGGACGCACCGCCGAAATCGCCGGCGAGTATCTCAGCAAGGGATCGCCTCTGTTTGTCGAAGGGCGGCTCAAGCTCGATACCTGGGATGACAAGCAGAGCGGCCAAAAACGCTCGAAAATGCGGGTCGTTTGCGAACGCATGCAATTGCTGAGCGGTCGCGGACCCGGCGGCGGTCCCGATGGCGGCGGCCAACGCGCTCCCGCACGACAACAAAACGCACGAAACAACGACTATAGCCAAGCAGCCCCGCCCGACGAATCCTTCGGCCAACCGCCGATGGAATCCTCGGGAGGCGATGATATTCCGTTTTAGCCCAAGAAAGTGGATTCTTAGCGATGGCCAACACCACAACGAAAAAACGAACCGTTCCGCATCGAAACAAGCGATTGCCGAAGGGCCCGCACGGTATCGAGTTATTGCTCGTCCAGCCCGTCGAACACTTGGGCAAACAGGGCGACGTCGTCCAGGTGCGGACCGGCTACGCCACGAACTATCTGTTGCCGCAGGGCTTAGCCACGCTTGCCACAGAGCATCACAAGCGGATGGTCGAGAAGCATCGGGCTCAGTTGGAAGCCATTGAAAAGGCTCGCTTGGTCGGCCTGCAAACCCTGGCTGCCAGCTTGGCTCGTCAAAGCATCACGATCGAAGCCAATGCGAACGACGAGGGACACCTGTACGGCTCGGTCGGCGCGGTCGAAGTGGCCAACGCCCTAAAACGCAGCAATTTCCATATTGCCGCCGATCAGGTCCGCCTGAAGGGCCCCTTGAAGGAATTGGGCCTCTACACGATCAACATCCATCTTGGCAGCGACGTGGAAGCCGAGGTGAAGGTTTGGGTCGTTCCTTCGGTCGAAGGCGCAGCCGCCGACGGCAATTCGTAACCCAAGCATTTCATTGTTTATCACCATGCCCACGCTTAATCGCGTGGGCATGTTTGTTGATTGACCGCAAGAAATGGATATGCCAGTCATGGCTGGTTTGTTCCACATCGTTTTGCATCAGCCGGAAATTCCCGACAACACGGGCAACGTGGGGCGAACGTGCGTTGCCCTGGGCGTGAAACTTTGGTTGGTGCGCCCCTTGGGGTTTCGGATCGAAGACCGTCATCTGCGCCGGGCAGGGCTCGACTATTGGGAGCATCTCGATTGGGAAGCGGTGGACGATTGGTCGATGCTGCTCGACAAACTGCCCGGCTGCCGATTCTGGTTTTTCACGAAGCGTGCCGAGAAAATCTACACAGAGGCGTCTTTTGCGCCGGGTGATGCTTTGGTCTTTGGCAGCGAGTCGCAAGGGCTGCCCCCA
Source organism: uncultured Planctomycetaceae bacterium (assembly GCA_964458015.1). GTDB lineage: Bacteria > Planctomycetota > Planctomycetia > Pirellulales > Thermoguttaceae > CAYWGR01. The sequence continues at coordinate 12,120 of CAYWGR010000127.1, read as the reverse complement.
TCGCTGGTCGAGGCATCGTCCGACCGCTGTTTGCGGATTCCCATGACGGCGGAGGCCCGAAGTTTGAATTTGGCGGTTAGTGCCGCGGTGGGGGCTTACGAGGCCAGACGACAGTTGATGGGCAAGTAGAAAGACGCGATTTCCTCCCCCCCGCCGGCTCTCTTGTCGCTCGCCGGGCTGCGCGGTAAAGTTCTGTAGCTCAATTTCCCGCCTCATTTGTCCTTCGCAAGGAAGGGGAACTGCCATGAAAATTTGTTCAACAACGAAAGCCATTTGGCTCTCGGGGATTTTTTTCGTCTTTGGCCTCTCGTCGGCCGTTGCTCAGAGTACGTATGATCCGATCAAGGCGGCGGAAGACGCCCGGCTAGCCGGTGAGCGACAGCGTCGGGCCGCTATCGAGCAGCAACGAGTGCTGGCCGAACAGATTCGGCGGCAAAACGCTCGGGCTGCCGCACAGGGGTATGCCGCGACGCCCTATGGATATGTTTACAATCCGCGCCGCGCGTATCGGCAATCGTTGCGTTATGGTTATTCAGCGTTGCCGCAGCCCCGGGCCTTGGTGGATATTTACGGCTATCCGTATTCCGGCTACGCGCGCGGGGCTGGTCGTCAGGGAACCGATGCAACGCGCGGAGGCACTGCACCGCAACAACCTTATGGCCAAACGCCGGCTCCTCCGCAGCCCGAGGTGCCGGCGCCGGCTGGAGTTGAATCGAATTCGCTGCCGGCGCCAACGCCGGAGAGTGTGCCAATGACCGTACCGACCGAGCCTGGGCTGGAGCAGATTCCCATCCCGCCGAGTGAGCCCGGGCCGCGGGAGTTTTAGATTGCTCTAATTATGTTCGGCGGCACCGCCGGGGGTGATGTCTTTGTTGAGATACCGGCGCAGGTAGCGGGCACGCTCGATATTGCGGTCGGCCGTGTCGAGTTCTCCGCCGGTCAGTTTCTGTAAATGGGCCGGCTGTGTGCGGAGAAATAACTCGTTGACGGTTGGAATGCTGATGTCGCGGATCAGGCCCAAGTTCACGCCCATCCGCACGCTCGACAGCAGATGCATCGTCTCTTCGGAGCTGATCGTTTGCGCGGTCCGAAGGATGCCGTAGGCGCGACTGACGCGGTCGTGCAAGCTTTCGTGGCTTTCCTTGATAAGGAACTCGCGGGCCTGCCGCTCGTAGTCGATAATCACCGGGACGATGTCGCTTACTTGCCGGATCAACTCCGATTCAGTGCGTCCCAGGGTGACTTGGTTGCTGATTTGGTAAAAATCGCCCATCGCTTGCGAGCCTTCGCCATAAAGGCCTCGCACGGCCAAGCTGATTTTTTGCAGGCTTCGGAACACTTTGTCGATCTGCCGGGTGATGACCAACGCGGGCAAGTGCAGCATCACGCTAACGCGGACGCCGGTGCCGACGTTCGTGGGGCAGGCGGTCAGATAGCCCAGGCGTTCGTGGAAGGCGTAGGTGACCTTCTCCTCGATCAGATCGTCGATGTGGTTGATTTGGTCCCAAACGCTCGACAAATTCAGCCCGCTCTGCATGACTTGGATGCGCAGGTGGTCTTCCTCGTTGATCATCAGGCTGAATTTTTCCTGACGGTCGATGGCCACGGCGCGGGCACCTTGTCCCTCGGCATGTTCGCGGCTGATCAGGTGGCGTTCGACCAAGAACTGGCGATCCACTTTCTCAAGCTGTGAAACATTGACGTAGAGCAACTCGGTTTCGGCGGCGATGGCCAGCACGCGCTCGTGCAGAATGCTTTCGATACGGCCGCGGTCTTGGGGCGTCGCCCGGCTGATGAAGGGGAAGTCCGCCAAGTTTCGCGCGAGCCGGATGCGGCTGCTGATGACGATGTCGCCCTCGGGGCCGGAGCCGCGCAGCCATTCACCGCTGTTGGTCGTTAGGTCGTTCAATTCCACGGCGTCAGCCTCCCTCGCCTTCAATTCGCTGGATTTCGTCACGTAGTTCGCTGGCGCGTTCGTAGTTTTCGTCGTCGATGGCTTCTTTCATTTCCCGTCGGAGACGGATCAATTGCGTGCGGCTTTCGCTGCCCACGGCAGACCGATGGGGGCGCTTGCCGACATGCTCGGATTCGCCGTGAATGTTGGCAATGAGCGGTTCTAGCTGGGCCTCGAAGCAAACATAGTCGTGGGGGCACCCCAACCGGCCTTGGCTGCGAAATTCGTAAAATGTGATGCCGCAGATCGGGCAAGCTTGTTGATCGAGTTGGGCCAACTCCTCGGCTGTCTGGCCGACAGCCATTTGGTGGGCCAGAACGGCCGCCATCGCGCCGACGGGCGTCGGCTCGGTGGACGAAGCCGTAAGATACTGCCGTGCATGTTCTTCGCACAAATGCAGCTCTTGCGGCTTGCCGCCGGTCAGCTCGGTAATGTGAAATGTCGCCGGTTTATCGCATTGTTGGCACTTCATGGCCGCCTCATTTCTTTTACTGTAAGGATTCTATCAGTCACCCCCCCAGTGTCAAGGTGAGTACGGGCGACAATTGCGACAATAGATGGCGATTGGTAAACTAAATTCTCTCTACCTATGGAGTAACGAGTTCCCACTGCCATGAATGCTACTATTCCGCATTATCCCGATTTCGAGACATTTCAAACCTTAGCAGCCAACGCCAAGCTGGTGCCAGTCTACCGGCGGTTGGTCTGCGACGCCTTGACGCCGGTCACTGCGTTCCACAAGATCGACGCCGGCCGCTGTGCCTGCTTGTTCGAAAGCGTCGTCGGCGGCGAGAAGGTTGGGCGATACAGTTTCTTGGCTGCCGAACCGTTTTTCGAAATCGAGGCCTACGGTCGTCGGGTAACGACGAATGCCTACTCGGGCGTTTCGGCGGGGGGAACACCTACCCTGGTGACGCGGCAATTCGATTGCGATAATCCGTTGGATGAACTTCGACGGCAGGTGGAAGCGATCCAGGCGGTTCACCTGCCCGAGCTACCGCCGTTTTGCAGCGGCGCGGTCGGATATGCCGGCTACGATACGGTCCGCTACTTCGAGCATTTGCCCCATGCACCGAAAGACGACCGCCAAGTGCCCGACATGGCGTTCGCGTTTTACGATCAGATGGTCGTGTTCGACAACGTGACGAAGGCCATCGTGGTCGTCGCGATGGCGAGGCTCGATAAGCCAGGCGTTACGGCTGCACAGGCCTACGAAGCGGCTTGCCGTCGGGTGGATCATCTGGTCGAACAGCTTTCGACGCACACCTGCGACCTGAAACCGTTCGATATCCAGCCACGCGGCGCAGTGACATTGCCCTATCAGTCGAATTTCACGAAGGCTGATTTCGAGGCGGCCGTGTGCAAGTGCGTCGAATACATTCGGGCCGGCGATATTTTTCAGGTGGTGCTCAGCCAGCGGTTGGAAACGCCGCTTACGGTGCATCCCTTCGAGATTTATCGGACGCTGCGAGTGGTGAATCCCAGCCCGTTCATGTTCTACGTTCGCACGCCCAGCGTCACGTTGGTCGGCAGTTCGCCCGAGGTGATGGTGCGCGTCGTGGACGGTCATGTGACCGTTCGACCTCTGGCAGGCACGCGGCCGCGCGGTGCAACCGAGGAAGAAGACAATCGCCTGGCCGAGGAACTGCTGGCCGATCCCAAGGAGCGGGCGGAGCATGTGATGCTGGTCGATTTGGGCCGCAACGACGTGGGCCGCGTGGCGCAGTATCGGTCGGTCGAAGTGACGGATGTGATGACGATCGAACGTTACAGCCATGTGATGCACATTACGTCGAACGTGGGCGGCCAATTGGCCCCCGGTCGCACGGCCTTCGACGCTTTGCAAGCGTGCTTGCCGGCCGGCACCGTTTCGGGCGCTCCCAAAGTTCGCGCTATGGAAATTCTCGACGAGTTGGAGCCGTATCGCCGAGGCCCCTACGGCGGTGCGGTCGGTTACGTCGATTTCGCCGGCAATATGGACACCTGCATCGCCCTGCGAACCATCGTGATTCAAGACGACAAAGTTTATGTCCAGGCAGGCGCCGGCATCGTGGCCGACAGCGTGCCCGAGAACGAATGGAACGAAACCCTCAACAAAGCCCGCGGACTGCTGAAGGCCATCGAGTTGGCTGGAAAGAAATAAAATAGTGGATAGTGGATAGTGAATAGTTTATAGAAAGAGGGCGGAGAGAGGAGTTGGGGGATGGCTGTGAGTGACTACAGAGAGCTCATCGTTTGGCAAAAGGCGATGGGATTAGTAGAAGCGGTTTATAAGATGACCGCAAGTTTTCCCAAAGAGGAGATTTATGGGCTAACGAGTCAGGTTCGACGTGCCTCAGTATCTATCCCATGCAACATTGCAGAGGGACAGGGAAGGCGGACAACACGAGAATTTTTGGCCTTTCTCTCGATTGCGCATGGTTCTCTTAAGGAAGTTGAAACTCAAGTTATGATTGCAAGACGTTTGCAGTTTATCAATGAGAAAAAAGAATTCGAAACTTTGGAGATGACAACAGAAATCGGTCGTTTGATAAGCGGCCTTGCAAAATCTCTGAAGAAAAAGCTTATGTAACCTACATTAAAACTACCCACTACCCACTATCCACTATCCACTATCCACTATCCACTATCCACTATCCACTATCCACTACCCTCCCATGCAAATCGACGCCATTGAAATTTTCCATATCGGACTGCCGCTTCGTAATCCTACAGCCTCGGGCAATGTGCTGGAAACGGTTCTTGTAGCAATGCACAGCGGCGGGACAACGGGCTGGGGCGAAGCAAGTCCCGGCAATGCGCCGCTGGCCGGGGCAGAATATGCCGCCGGCGTTTTCGGCGTGCTGCGCAACTGGCTGGCGCCGATGGTCGTCGGCCAGAGCGTTTCGAGCGGGGATGACTTGTCGAAATTACTCGAAAAGTTCCGCGGCAACCAATTTGCCAAGGCGGCCTTGGACACGGCCTGGTGGGATCTCAGTGCCCGGCTGCAAAATTGTTCGTTGCACAAAATGCTCAATGGAAAACGCGATGCCATCGAGGTCGGTTTGACATTCGACAAGATGGAATCGATCGACGAGTTCCTCAAGCTCATCGCGGCGGCGACCGAAGAAGGTTTTTCGCGGTTGAAGCTGAAATTCCGGCCCGGCTGGGACGTTCGGATGGTCGATTTCGTTCGGAAAGAATGCTCGACGCAAACGATTCACATCGACTGCGAAGGCGGCCTGCATCTGGGACACATGGACATGCTCTACCGGCTCGAAGATTTCATGCTGGCGATGATCGAGCAGCCGTTGCCGGCCGACGACTTGGTGGGCCACGCCATGGTGCAAGAATCGTTGCGCACCCCGGTTTGTCTGGATGAAAGCATTACGAGCCTCGCCCAAGCCGACATGGCGATGGAGCTGAAGAGCTGCAAATACGTGAATTTGAAGCCGGGCCGCGTGGGCGGACTCACAACGGCCGCGGCCATTCACGATCTTTGCCACGAAAATTGCACGCCTTGCTATGTCGGCGCGATGCCGCAAAGCGCGATCGGATCGCGGATCGGCTTTGCCTTGGCTGCCAAGGAAAATTGCACTTATCCGGCCGATTTGTTCCGAGGCGATCAAGTGTTGGCCGAGGATGTTGCCCCGTCGCTTTTATCGGTCAAGGACGAGGCCGATGGCATCCAGCGCGTCCACTTGTGGTCCGAGCCTGGCATCGGCGTTGTGCCCGACGCGGCGCAGTTGGAAAAATTCTGCATCGCCAAGACACGGCTTGAATCGAAATAGAAAGTTCTGTTCTTTCAATGATAGGAGCGTTCGATGATTTACTGTATTGCCACGATTGAAACAAAACCTGGGCGTCGTAACGAACTTTTGACGATCTTTCAAGGCTTAGTGCCCAAGGTATTGGCCGAAGAGGGTTGCATCGAATATGTTCCGACCGTTGATATGCCCACGAAGTTCGAGACGCAGGGCCCCCTTCGCGCGGACGTTGTGACGATGGTGGAGAAATGGAAGGATTTAGAGGCGCTCGAAGAGCACAACCGCACGCCGCACATGGCCGAGTTCGGCCGCCAAATCGCATCTCTGGTCGTCCGGCTGGATTTGCAAGTGTTGGAATTGGCGTAAGTCTATTTATTAGAATTTGCTGCTGTCCAGCGCTACGCCGTCTTTGCGGTTGCCGAGATAGCGATGCGTCGTGTTTTCGATCGAATAGCTGAACGAGCGGACCGAGCCGTCGCCCATCGCCATGTTGAAGCCCGCCGCATGGGCGCTGCCAAACATATAGCAGGAATCCGAGCCTGTCTGATCGGCGAGGGGCAGATAGAGCGTTGAACGCAGGCTGTCGCAGTTGGTTCCCTCGAACAGCGTGTCGTCATCGCCGCCGGATTGGCCTGTTCCGTAATAATCGGGATTCAACGATTTTTCACCGACAAGGTAGGTGTTGCTGAGCCCGTCGGAGACAGCCGCCACGCGGGTCGTGCTGCGGTGGAAGAAGATGCCTGTGTTCGTATTGGTGTCTTCGGGGCAGGGGTTGTCGCCCGCGTTGCCGGCATAGTCGCCCTTGGCGGCGATGGTGAACTCAGTGCAGTTTGTCCAGGTGCGGCCTGTATAGACGGGGTGCGTGGCTGGCTGCCGGCGGCTAGGGCAAATAGCGGCGGCCAGCGGCGTTTGCTCGCGCTGGGTAAATAGCGGCTTCTTCTCCTCCGCGGTCTTGCCCGTGCCCAAGTCATGCAAGGCCTGTTGTTCCATGAACGGCAGGATATTGTACAACCAGTTGCCGGGCTGCAAGTCGTCGTATCCCAAATCGGGATCGCCCGCGACGAACCCTTGATAATTGGCGCACCAGCCGCCGGTCGGAAAGAAGCCGTGCGCTTGCTCATGATTCAAGCAAGCCAGACCGATCTGTTTCAGATTGTTGCTGCACTGCAAGCGGCGCGCTGCCTCTCGCGCCGATTGCACCGCCGGAAGCAAGAGCGAGATCAGAATGCCGATGATCGTGATGACGACTAAAAGTTCAACGAGCGTAAACGCCCTGGATTTAGAATTATTAATGGATGATTGATGATTTTTTCGACGCATGATTCTTTCCAATCGATCGAGAAAGACGAGCTGGGTTTCTTTGCGCCTTGGCGTCTTTGTGTAATTCGTTGCGTGGTTCACGCAAAGGCGCAAAGACGTGAAGCATTTTTTGCCGTCGCACAATTTGCGTTTAGAATTTCAATATCCGAAACCCGAAATCCTGAAACCAAAATCCTGAAATCCTGAAATTACTTTGACACTCTCGTTCCGAAGCTCCGGCTTCGGAACGCACGAGGCGGAATTTCCGGTTCCGTGGCAGCGGTCGATTGCCATTTTTCGCCCCTGCGAAACAAAGCTTCGAGGAGGCTACGTTCCGAAGCCGGAGCTTCGGAACGAGGATATAACCACTAATCTAGTCACTAGTCACTAAACACTAGCCACCAGTCACTATCTTTGTTTCCGCCAGGCGTAGGCCATTAGTGCAATACCACCGGCCAATATCAAAGCCATGCTAGTCGGTTCGGGTACGCTATAGGTCGTAGAAATGCCGTACTTTTGGGAAAGCGAATACCCAATGGCGTTGATCTGCTCGCTCGAAAGCGTTCCGCTGAAAGCGGCCACTTCGGCAATCTGGCCCGACCATGCCCGATCAGTGAAAGCGGTATTGTAATGGCCAAGCGATGTTGCGGCGAATGTTTGCTGTGCCGAGGCAGTCGCTACGATAATGCCCCAGGAATTGGCGGCCATGGGATAGCTGGTGTTGACCCCATCCATTTTCTGAGGATTGGAGACGCCATTGATCGCCATTGTGCCCCCGTAAGCGTAATCGTTCTCGTTAGTGCTATACCAACCGCTGTTATCTCCATTGCGACGGAGGCCCATGTCGGCGCCGTTCTGGCCCCATGCGCCGCTTGCACCGATGTTATCTGCTCCTGCTTTACAGACGAGAAATACCGTTTGGACATTGGAGGAAGTATTGGAAACCAATTGTGTTGTATTGCTGCGTGTGAATTCAATCGCGGCATGACCGTTGATGGCGCCGGCCACTAACGTCGGCTGCTGGGCAGCCGTTGATTGCGAGAAGGTGTAAACCGATGGGTTTGCCGTATCCGACCAGGCGCTTACAGCACTGCCTGTGGCGCTTACGCCGGTGCTTGCATCGAGGTGATACACCAGACCCGCAGTGGTGTCGATCGTATCAGCCGAGACTGCCGTAGAGAAACTCAATGCGACGAGAACCGCGAAAATCCATTGCATTTTCATGAGAATTACCTTTTTGAGAATAGAATGTTGTAATTTTACGTTGGCGACATACCCCAGACCAAAAAAAGCGGAAGGTTCATCGTCGGCGGAGGTCGAGCGGAGTGCTTGCGACCGCCGGGGCGTTGGGCCCGGGCAGGCCGATTCGATAAGCTTGTGCTGTTCTGCATGGGTACCAATTCCCGTGGTGGAACGATTAAGGGCTCTTCTTGGTTTTATGGAGTTCTTTTTGTTCGGAATCTTTCTTTGCTTTTTCATCCAAATCGCTTTGGGTCAACGGCTTTTCCGCGTCGAACATCGCTTGGATTTCGTGCGAAGCCAGCGGCCGGCTGAAGATGGCCAGCTCGTCGATGCGGCCCGAAAATCCACAGTCTTTCGCGGGGCCTGAATAGCCGGGGCTGTTCCAATGGCCGATCCGAGCGGGCCCGATGCAAACGGGTGCGATGCCTTGGGCTGTGTACTGGTCGATCAATCGGCCGTCTTTGTAGAACTGGATATGGGCATTCGTATGTTGGAAGACGACCGCCAAGTGCATCCAACGATGGATTTGGGCGAAGGAAAGTTCGGGCGAAAAACGCCAGGGGCCACGCGCGCCGAGGATATTGAAATACGAACGGAAGTCTTCGGATCGGCAATACCAAGAGACGCTGCCGGGCGACTTTCGGCCGTCGCTCATCAGCAGAGCGTTGAACGCATGTCCCATCGCATCGATATTGACCCAGGCGGTCAGCGTCAGATCGTCGGATTTCCGAGGGAGATTGATCTCGACGCGGCTTTCTGTTCCGTTAAAAGCCAGGGCTTTCTTGCCGAACATGCGGCCGACGGTCCAAGCAGCGCCGACGATACGGCCGTCGAACAATGGGCCGCCATCTTCGGCCACATTAGGCAATGCCGACGGCGCGGCATCGTTGCGTTGGAAATCGTAATAAGCCAAAAGCGTCGGATCGCTGCGAAGGCGGCGGCTGTATGCTTCCCAGCGACGGAAGGGAATCAGTTTCTTTTCATCGGCAATTTCCGAGAGTCGTTCAATACGAACGAAGACGGATGGATCGAATTGGATGCGGCAAGTCTTCGGTTCGTTGCCACCGGCATCGGTTGCAATGTGCAGCGTTTGATCGGCGACGAGGACGACTTTCTTCCCGAAAGATTGATTGCCCTTCAGAGGCTGAACCTCGATGGAACCGCGGAAGACATGCGCGGTCGTCTGCCCTTCCTTAGTGACATCGACGCCAAACTCCGTGCCGAGGTCCGTGACAACAGCGGCGGGCGTTCGCACGGCAAACAAGGGGGCGGGGGATTGGGGGCGGGGGGCGGGAGATGAGGGATGAGGGATTGGGGATTGGGGATTAGAAATTTGGGATTTGGCGATTTGAGATTTGGGATTTGTTTCACTAGCCACTTTTTCAGGCTTCTTCTCCAGCCGGGCGGTTAATTTGCCGACCGAGAGGGATCCGCCATTGCGAGAATCGATTTCATAGACGCATGGACCTTGGAGGACGACTTTCGCACCCGTGTCATAGGTGATTTCCATCAGCCCGGAAGCCAACGCGTATCTGCGATTTAGCGGAACGTTGTTGCCCATCTCGGTCGAGGTGTTGATCTCTGCCCACTTCACTTCGAACATGCGGGTGATACGGCCGACAAACTCCAAGCGGTCGGAGGAATGCGGCTTTCTCAACGGTGACTTGGCTCCGCCGTCTTGGGCGATTTGCCGGGGAATATCAATCTGATACATCCATGCACCCAATAGGCCGAGACCTAACACCAATAGTGAGAATAGATTCGAGAAAACGAACGGATGGCTGGTATAAAAGGGGACAGAGGCGAGGGGAGTGGGATAAGAGGAATCGTCGAGAACGATAGAAACAGGGGATTGGAGATTGGGGGCGAGGGACGGGAGATATGGGATTTGCTGATTGGAAATTGGGGATTTGGAGATTTCGGGATTTCGGGATTTCGGGACGGGTTCGCTGACCATCGGCCACTGGCCATTGGCCACTTCTTCTGATTCCCGAACCCTGAACTCTGAGTCCTCCGCGCCGGCCTCTTCCTCGGTCGTCTCGATCCGCTTGTGGTCCCAACATAACTCGCCGTGCAGGTCCATGTAGGCCATGTACCATTGCCGTGCCTGGGGATCGGCGGCCAGCAATTGCTCCAAACGTGCGAACGAAGCGTCGTCGATCGTGGCGTCGCACAAGGCGGCCAAGAGCGTCGAGAGCTCGTCGTTTGGGAGTTGTTGCTCAACCATGACTCACCTGCGTTGGTCCGTGTTGATCCGTGGCGCCGTTCCCCTTCTTATCCTTTTCGCTTTCCGCCATGTTTTCCTCGATGCACTTCAGCAGGGTGTGGCGGATGCGTTCCAATGCTTTGTAGAGCGTGTTGGCCTGACGGCCTGTCCGCTGGGCGATCTCCAACACCGTTTCCTCGCCGGCATAGCGAAACTCGACCAGCTCCCGATCCTTGGGTGGAAGTTTTTCCATGCAGCCGGGCAACAGGGAACGATGCACATGGAACAATCCTTCGGCGGCCGAACGTTCCTCGGCCAGGGTGCCGAGCAGATCGTCGTTGAACCGCAGCCGGTCACGGCGATGGGTTTGACGATATTTCAGTACCTCGAAATAGGCCACGCGGCACGCCCAGGCGAAGAAATTGCTGCCAGGCTGATACTCCTCGAACTTTTGCCAGAGCGTGACCGAGGTTTCTTGGAACACCTCTTGGGTATCTTGGGAATGGGCCAGCAATGTGAGCAGATATTTATAGATGCCGCGATCGTGTGCCGCGAACAACGCAACAAATTCACTCGTCCGATCGGAATTGCCCATGCTGCTGAACCCCCATCGCGTGGCAGAAACGAGCCAAGTATCTGCCTTGCCCGCTCCTTTCCATTGTAATTACAACAGAAGCGGAAGTTTTCTGTATTGGAAATTCCGCGAAAGGATGCCGGGGGGGGGCTTGGGTAGATATCAGCGGTTAGCTATCAGCAGTCAGCGGTGAGCAACCGTTGGACAGGCGGAACGATCGGCGGGAGATTTAGCTGCTTGACCCCCTACAAGTGCAGGGCATCGGCCACGATTTGCCGCATAGCCTGATCGAAGGGGACCCCTTCTCGTTCGAGTGCGGCGGCAAACCCGGCGTCGGGCGAAAGGCAGGGATTCGCGTTGATTTCCAGAATCCAAGGTTGGCCCTGGGCATCGACGCGAAAATCAACCCGCACCCAGCCGTGCAGATCAAACAGCATCCAACAGTTTGCCGCTAGGCGGTGCAGTTCATCGAGCAACGGGGCATCGGCCGGGGCGAAGTCGAACCGTCGCGGCGTGTTGTTGAACTCGAATGAGTCGGCTTGCCACTTGGCCTTATGGCCCACGATCCGCGGCTTGCCCGGCGGAAAGGCCGAAAAGTCGATCTCGGCCGGGGATAAAACTTGCGGACCGTTTGGGCCGGCCAAGACCGAAAGATTGAACTCGCGGCCGGTGATGAATTGTTCGGCGAAACATGGCCGATTGGTTTGCGAGTATCGCTCCGCCAAGCGACGATATACCTCCGTCTC
>CAYWGR010000127.1:0-343 GCA_964458015.1 uncultured Planctomycetaceae bacterium | reverse complement strand
CTCTACCTCGTCGGCATTGTGCAGCACCGCATCATCTTCCATGCCGCGCGAGGCTTGATCCCAAACGCCTTTGAGGATCCAGTGTCGGCTGGTCCCCTCTCGCTTTGGGAGATGGTTAGGGTGAGGGCATGGAGCGTCGATCGCCTTTGCACCGTGTTCTATCCATGCGGGCGTCGGCAATCCTGCTTGTTGCAGACGCTGTTTGGCCATCAGCTTGTGGGTCGTCAGGAATAGTGCTTCCGTCCGGCCGCCGGTGTAGGGCAAACCTAGAACATCCAGCACGCCCAATGGCAGATAGACCAGCGAGTCGGCCCCGGCCAGTGATTCGACCAAATTAAAAACC
>CAYWGR010000126.1:0-16446 GCA_964458015.1 uncultured Planctomycetaceae bacterium | reverse complement strand
CATGGCGAGTGTCTCGCGCTCATCGGCCGCTGATATTGGCCGAGCGGCGGCGGAGTTGCGGAATAAATACGCCGCGGAGATCGAGCAATTAGCCCGCTGGTGCGAAAAGAACGAGTTGCCGGCCGAGGCAAGGAAGACCCGTCACACGCTTGGCCCTAGCGATTCTTGCAAGCTGTATGTGCCGATTTTGCCGGAAGCGATCGGGCCGCCGAAATTGTCTGAAGACGCATCGCCGAAGCTCGTGGAATGGGATTCGCGTTTGGGCCGCCTGCGGCGCGATCATGCGATGGCTCTCTACGACATGGCGCGGCAGGCCGTAAAGACCGGCCGAGCGGGTTTGGGTTTCGAATTGGCCATCGCCTCGCTTCAGGCGGATCCCGACTACGAGCCCGCTCGACGCTTGTTCGGCTATCAAAAATTTCGCGAGCAATGGCATACGGCCTATGAGGTGAAGAAACTGCGCGCGGGGCAGATTTGGAGTGAGAAGTTCGGCTGGCTGCCCAAGGCGTATCTGCGACGCTATGAAGAAGGCCAGCGTTACAACGACGGCCGCTGGATATCGGCGAAGGAAGACGCCGAGCGGCACAGCGACATTCGCTCGGGCTGGACCTTGGAGACCGAGCATTATATGATCCACACGGACCACAGCATCGAGGCCGGCGCGGCATTGGCCGTGAAACTGGAAAGGCTCAATCGCTTATGGCGGCAAATGTTCGTCCGCTATTACGCTTCGGAGGCGGACGTGATGGCCATGTTCGACGGCCGGCCGAAATCGCAGGCTGCGCCGCCGCAGCATAATGTCATGTATTTTCGAGATCGCAAGGACTATGAAGAGACCTTGCGGGCATCGCTGCCGAATATCGAGACGGCGGGCATTTATCTGGAACGGCCCCGGTGCGCGTTCTTTTTCGCCGATAAAGAGGCCGACGACCGCACGTTGTACCACGAGGCAACGCATCAGTTGTTCCACGAATCGCGGCCCATTGCTCCCGATGTGGGGCGAAGGGCCAATTTCTGGATCATCGAAGGCATTGCTATGTATATGGAATCGCTTCGCCAGGAGGACGGCTTTTGGGTATTGGGCGGGTTCGACGATCAGCGTCTTCATGCGGCTCAGTATCGTTTGCTGGTCGATAAGTTTTACGTGCCGCTTGATGAATTCACCGCGTTTGGGATGGAAAAGCTTCAAACCGATCCTCGCATTGCCACGCTTTACAGCCAAGCGGCCGGGCTGACCCACTTCTTGGTTTATTACAACAGCGGCCAGTATCGCGACGCCTTGGTTTCTTATTTGGCCGCCGTCTATTCCGGCCGCGACAATCTCGACACCCTTTCCGGCCTTTGTAAGACAAGCTATCGCGAGCTCGATAAGCAGTATCATCGGTTTATCGAAAGCGGAAAAGAGAGCCCGGAGAAGGCCGCGAAATAGCGTTTTGATTCCCACTGGTGGAAATTCGTCTTGTTCCACTTGGGACAATTGCCACACTACGGAGACACCGCGCCTGGATGCAATAGAACACGCTTTTTCTTCCTCAATAGGCGATATTTTCTTCTCCTTGCCGTCCGTTGTTCCGTTATATTCGCCACAAACCGCGTGCGAGCCCTCCCTCTTTAGCGTCTAGTTCTCTTGGCGTAAAACCTGGACGTATAGTTGCGGGGATGCTTCTATCGGCATCTCTTGGACGTCGGCGTTCGGCCTGGGGGATCCCATTATGTTCGAGAGAGCAGCGGGGTGAGGGATGTTGGATGATGTTGCGAGTTTTTCCGCCGCGGGATTCGGACCTGTCAAGAGCGTTGTCGTTCTTGATCCGCAGCAGGCCGAGGCAAAGCTTCAAAAGCAAATTGCCTTTGGCGCATTGATCAACAGGATCATGGCGCGTTTCGTGAGCTGTGCCGGATCTGAGATCGACTACCACGTCCAACAAGCCTTGCAGGAAGTCTGTCAATTCATCGGCGCCGATGCGGGGTTTGTGATCGAGCTTTCCTCGGACCAGTCGACATGGACCTTGACATACGATTGGCATGCTTCCGCGGTTCCCGATATCAACCGGAATTTACGGCGGGTTCCCCTAGGCGTGTTTGCCTGGACGGAACAGCAATTGTTTGAAGGAAAGACCGTCCGGCTGCGCACCTTGGAGGATCTTCCGCCGGAAGCGGCAGCCGAGCGCCAGAGCTACGAAAGCCAAGGCGTGAAGTCGCATTTGAACATTCCGCTGCACGGTCAGGGCGAACAAATCATCGGCTGCATCGGTTTTCGATCTTATTTTCAGCCGATCGAGTGGGCTCCGGAAATCGACCAGTGGATTCAGTTGGCATGTGATGCGATTGAAAATGTTCTACATCGCAAGCGGACGGAACAATCGCTGCGCGAAAGCGAACAGCGGTTTCGAACGATTGCCAATAATCTGCCCGGATTCACGTACCAATTTTTCGCGAGGGACGACGGCACATGGGGCGTTTACTATGTGGATGAACGTTCACAAGACACGTTTGATTTGCCCGTAGAGCCCCTTGGCACATGGGTCGAGCGGTTTATCGCCTGCGTCGCGCCGGAAGACCGCGACAGATTCGTGACATCGATCCAAGAGGTGGTTCGGACGCACAGTCCGTGGGACTTTGAAGGAAAGTTTATCAAGCCGACGGGAGGTCGAAAGCACATTAAGTGCATGTCGCAGCCCGTCCAAGTGGAAGACGAAACGATTTGGAACGGCTTATTGCTTGATGTCACGGATCGCAAGCAGGCGGAGGATAAATTCACTAAAGCATTCCAATCGAGTCCCAGCATCTTGGCAATTACGCGCATCAAGGATCATTGCGTGGTTGCGGTGAACGACTCTTTCGAAACAATCTCAGGGTATAGCCGGGAAGAGGTGATCGGGCATCAGGCAACCGAGATCGGATTGTGGCAGGATCCGAGCGAGCGCGAGCGTTTGTTGCAGCGGCTTGCCGTGGAAGGGACGGTCCGTAACGAAGAATGTCATTTTCGCATCAAAAACGGCGACATATTCATTGGTCTGACCTCGATGGACACCATCGAAATCGACGACGAGGGATGTTATCTGGTGGTGATCATCGACATTACCGAGCAGAAACGCGCGGAGAACGCCTTGCGGCAAAGCGAGGAGCGTTTTCGCCGGTTTGCTGAAGCCTCGCTGCACGGTTTTGGGATGTGTGAATTAGCTGGGCAAATGATTTATCTGAATGCCGCGGCTTATCGAATACTCGAAGAAGACCCCGGGGCGAATATCGCCGCCAAGACGTTCTATCAATACTATATGCCCGCCGATCAAGAGCGGCTGCGGAATGAGATTTTACCGATTCTTCTCGATAAGGGCCAATGGGCGGGAGAATTCATGCTCGTTTCGACCCAAGGCAAATTAACGCCGACGGAGCAAAGTATTTTTCTTATTCGCGATGAGCAAGGAGTTCCGTTGATGATCGGGAACATTGCCACGGACATTACGGAACGCAAGCAGGCGGAGGAGCGTTTGTTGAATGCGGAGAAGGAATTGCAGGAGGTCATCAATGGTTCTCCCGTTCCGTCGTTTGTCATCGATCGCAACCACAACTTGACCCATTGGAACGAGGCGATCGAGAGATTGACGGGTTTCAAGTCGAAAGACGTATTGGGAGCCCCCTATCCCTCGCAACAGCTTTACGGCAATGTAAGACCTTGCATGGCCGATGTCTTGTTGGACTCCAAGATGGAAGAGATGGATCGGCTCTATGCCGGCAAGTACCAAAAATCCGAGGCTCTTGAGAACACCTTCCAAGCGACGGACTATTTTCCCACACTTGGGGAACGTGGCAAATGGCTCACCTTTTCCGCCTCACTTCTTAAAGATGCTCAAGGCAGCGTGATTGGGGCGATTGAAACGTTGGTCGACATCACGGACCGCAAGCAGGCGGAAGAGCGTCTGTTAAATGCACAAACGGAACTGAGCGAGGTGATCAACGGTTCTCCCATACCGACGTTTGTGATTGATACGAACCACATTGTCACCCATTGGAACGAGGCTGCCGAGAAGATTACCGGCTACAAAACAAAAGACGTTCTGGGAACCGCTTATCCTTGGAAAGCTTTTTATGACCATCCACGGCCTTGCATGGCCGACCTTTTATTGGATAGCGCGTCGGAAGAAATCGACCGGCTTTATGTAGGCAAATATAAGAAGTCCGAAATTCTGGAAAACACCTTTGAGGCGACCGATTTCTTCCCGCCCGTCGGCAAGGATGGCAAATGGCTTACATTTACCGCCTCGCTTCTTAAGGATGCCCAGGGCAATGTGATTGGAGCCATCGAGACGCTGGAGGACGTCACCAATCGCGTGCTGGCGGAGAAAGAAGTTAAGCAATATCAAGATCACTTGGAGGAGTTGGTCGAAGATCGCACCCGCGAGCTTGAAGCATCCCGCAAGGAGGCGCTGCAATTGATGCAGGAGGCCAATGTTCAAAAGCAGCGCACGGAAGAGGCCATGCTGGCGGCCGAAACGGCCAATCGGGCCAAAAGCATTTTTCTGGCCAACATGAGCCACGAGTTGCGCACTCCCTTGACTGCCGTGCTGGGGTTTACCCAACTGTTGTACGATGATTCGACGCTCGGCGAACATCAGCGGGAAAATCTGGAGATTGTTCACCGCAGCGGCGAGCATCTCCTCGAATTGATCAATGATATTCTCGATATCTCCAAAATCGAGGCCGGACGCATTGGAGTCCAAGAGACCGTTTTCGATCTTCGGCATGTATTGGAGACCATCGAGGAAATGATGCGGATCCGCGCCAACGCCAAGGGCGTTCAATTCCTCCTGCAATGCGATCTCGATCTGCCGCGCTATGTTCGCACGGATGCGAAAAAACTCCGGCAAATTCTCATCAATCTTGCCGGAAATGCGGTTAAATATACCCAAGAAGGCAATGTCGTATTGCGCGTAAGGCAGGATGGGCAAGAAAACGTTTTGTATTGCGAAGTGGAAGACACAGGCTCCGGCATTCAAGCCGACGACCTGCCGAAACTCTTCGATCGATTCATTCAAGTCGGCCAAAGCCATGAGGGCGTCGGCCTGGGCCTTTATATCAGCCGCAAATTGGTCGAGTTGTTGGGCGGTCGAATCTCCGTGGAAAGCACATGGGGAAAGGGCTCGAAATTCTTTTTCCACATCCATTGCAAGCCTTGCTTGTCCTACGAATCGGAGCATCGTCGGGCCAAGCAGAAAGTGCTGGGCCTTGCTCCCGGCCAGAGAGCGCCTCGCGTGTTGATTGCCGAAGACAAATTGGAAACCCGAATTTTTGTAACGCGAATCCTCGAAACAGCCGGCTTTCAAGTGATCCAGGCTGAAAACGGTCAAGAAGCCATAACACAATTCGAGACGAACCAGCCTGATCTCATCCTGATGGATATGCGCATGCCCGTGCTCGACGGCTATGGAGCGATGCGGCAAATCAAATCGACCGAGCGGGGGAAAACGACGCCGATCATCGCCGTTACCGCGAGTGCTTTTGATGAGGAGCGAGCAAAGATCATCAGCGCCGGGGCCGACGATTATCTTGGGAAGCCGATTCAAGTCGAAGAATTGTTCGACAAAATACAAGCCCATCTAGGCATCGTCTATACCTATGCCGACGCCCAGCCGTCGGCGACTTTCGACGGCACAACTCGTTTGGGCGAGATGGTGGCGCGCTTGCCGGAAAGCATGGTTGCCAACCTGACCGCGGCAATATCCACGCTGGATATCGACCAGTTTAAGGCCCTGTTGCCCGAGGTTTCTTCGTATGACTCGGCGCTTAGCGAGCAACTGAAGAAAATGGCCGAGGGATGTGAAATTGCCAAGTTGGCGACGCTCTTCAAGGCCCGAAAAAAGACGCCCGTGTAGAAAAGCGATAGGGCCCGGCGGATTTCCTAGAAAAAAAGGACTTGCGTCGGATCGACGTAAGTCCTTTTGCGGTAAGGAGTGCGGGAAACAGGACTTGAACCTGCACGGTATTGCTACCACCAGGCCCTCAAAGTGAGGATGGGCGGTGTAAACGATTGATAGGGATTGGTCAATGTGGGCATAAATTACCAGCTAGCAAGACATTAGACACAAACTGATGACTGATAAGGATTTGCGTAACGGCCTCCAAAATGTGTCCATTTTGTGTCCACCAACGCACTTTTTCCGCCTCGTGGCACGGACTGAAGATGCTTTCGGGTTACGTTGAAGACGGCCTAATGCCTGCTCTGATTCGGTCACGGATTTGTTCATAGATCGGAATGTCAACGCCCTCCGCCACCTGAAGTGTAACAGCGAGCGCATAGGGCACCTTAACACTAAACGCTTTGGCATCAGCACGACAGTTCACCTTAATCTGTAATTGTCCGTTCTCCTCGAAGGCAGCCGCCCGCTCACCTTCTAGGATTTCGTGTTGAACAGTCCCGCGTTGGGCAGAGTCGGCGTGTACATCTCGTCGTCCAATCTTCAACTCCTCCTTTGGCGGATCGAACCAAAGATGGGCCTTGCGGTATTTTCTGTTTGCTGGCTCAATCGGTGAAAGCCAAGCAAGCGTGATGGTCAGCCGTCGCCAATCAGGTCGCGCATTCAAACCAGGAGGGAGTGGGACAGAATAGATGTGTGCATCATCATCTAGCAGACTGCCACATCCAAGAAGCGTCGCACGCTGCGCAGTGCAACCGGTCAAAAGAAATGGATCGACTGTACCGTACCCCAAGAACCTTGCTACAATGTCTTTAATTCCACGACTGTTCCTGTCTGTCCTCAGCGTATCGCGGAAGACATCTCCGACATCGCTCCACGATGCGCCATGCACAACCATCGCTTTCAGAATCGCTGGGATGCAATCATCTTTTAGCGTATCTTGCGTATCCGACTCTCGAAGCTCCATCAGTAGGCCGTAGTATTCAGCTGCAAGGCGCGTTGTCAATGCTGCGGCATTGCTCGTGCCGCGTGCATAACATGTTTGATTCAGATCGCCACTCCGTCCCGGAGCCGCAACTCGTTGGCCAGGGGCCACCGTAGTATGCCGTGTCTCCAAGATAGCATTAAGGTGAGTGTTTCCGAATCGTTCATCGAAAAGCTGCCGCCCGCCATCCATCAAGATGTCTGGCTTAATGCTACGACGGTACCCCAATCCGATACCATTGATCGGGCTTGGCAATTCATCGCCATAAGGGTCAATCAATCGACTTCCTGGTTGTGGTGTTGAAAAGTCCTTGTGCAACGCTCCAACAGTGAGCACATTGATGGACTCCGATGGCGAAATGATTCTCCTGTTCCGAACTGATGCGCCAAGGGCTGCGATCACTTTTTGCCGTCTATCTTGTGCAGACAGGGAATCCAGTGCGTTACGAGGAATGTCTAACTCGATGTCTGCGTCACAATTCCCAGCACTGACGACAAACAGCACTTGATATTGTACCGATAGCCAATCTAAGAGCCGCGCCCAGGGACTCAACATATTGTTGTACGGACGTGCTGTGTCCCCGATCGACAAGTTGATGATTTTCACGGTTGGTGCTGATGCGTCTTCACCCCCATCACCGTCAAAGATTCGCCTGACGGCTCGATGGACGAGATCAACTGGGAGAACATCCTCTGGAATCTCCTCTTTAGGCCCCGGCCATGCTTGCATGTTGGGCCGCATGATCGGACGAACATATACTGGTCTGGATATTGCTCGCTCACCCGCATCAAGCTCACCATGAACAACGAGCGACGCCATAGCTGTCCCATGTTGTCGATATTGGGCTTGGTAGTCACTCTGCCAGTCGTCGGGGTCATCAACGATCAACCGTCCCTGTAATAGGCGGTGGTTTTCCAGTGGCAAGCCGTCAAGAATGGCCACAATCGGCTCACCCTTTGGCGCAGGTGACGCTGAACGTGTCTTGGCCGGCGAGGTTTCTCCTTCAACCAACCCAACAAAACACTGGCCAGTCGGACGGAAGAACACGATCTGTTCGCATTTAAAGAGATCGCCGCCTGCTTCCACATGGTTCACAATCGCCTGGATTTCCTTCATCGGTAATTCTGCCAATACGGCGTGGTAACCGATCTCCTCAATTGCGACCGTACTAACAATACGTCCTTTCCTGGCGGTTATCAGCCTCCTGATTTCGTCTTCCCGTTGTTTTCTAGCCGTCTCACTTCGACGAAACCAAATCTCGATTTCAAAACGAACTCGGCCTTCCTTCTGTTGAAGACGATGTTGCCAATCCTCGATTACACCAGTCTCACGAAGCCGATCTTCGACACTCCACGTTCTGATCTCTCGAAGCTTCTTGAAGACATCTCGCCATTTCGTCTGGCCGATTGGGAATTTGTAATTTGCGTTAGTTGAGTAGTACTTCCATAGAGCCAGGATTTGGTTTAATGCGGCATGATCCGTCATAACCAAGTAGAGCCTACCTTTCAGAAAACCATCAACATCCTTTTTCTCCCCATCCTTCTTGGTCTTGTAGAAATCGTCATCCGGCGGTATGTCCTCCTCGTCGAATTCCCCCAACCATTCAAGCCCTGGCGTATTTCGGACGGCAACAATAAAATCCTCCACCGCGCCGATTGTCTCAAGTACAAGCACATGTTCGGGCATAGCACCATCAGGGCTGGCTTGGAGATTTGCTTGGTCAGCATTATAGATGCCCTCCAACCGTGTCATCTGTGGTGAAAGGCGATTCTTTTGCCGTCCATGCGATGGAATCTGGATATGCTCGGCACCACCTCCACCGGCCGAGCCTCTTTCCGCCACCGCCGGTTCTGGAAGAATAAGAATCGGTCTTTCCATTTGCATATGTTTCAGTCTCCATTCGGAGCGAGACGCCGCCCCTGCCATTGTTCAAGGCAGGTCCGAACAATGGTTTCTGGCTTGGCATCGGGCAATGAAAGAACGTAGCGGCGTTGGATGGCATCAGCTAGGATTTCTATATCCGCGTAACTCGCGCCCTTGAGCTTGTCGGCAAGCGAGTTATTCGATAAGCCGAGAGGTTGGCCGAATCGTTTCTCAAAACGTGAAAGCCAGGCGAGCACTTCTTCTCGTTTAGGCTTCGGCATGGTCATATGTACCTGAAATCTGCGCCAAACCGCTCGATCAAGAAGCTCCGCATGATTTGTTGCTGTAATGACTACGACGTGACTAGGGAGTGCGTCAATTTGCAGTAACAGGGAACTGACGACTCGCTTTATTTCTCCCGTATCATGCACATCGCCGCGTTCTTTTCCGAGTGTGTCGAATTCGTCGAAGAACAAGACGCATCGGCGCGTGCTGGCAAACTCAAATACCCGTTTCAAACGAACAGCCGTCTCTCCCAAGTACGTTCCGATTACTCCTTCGTAGCGGACGACGAGAAAAGTCGCCATAAGCGAGGATGCAAGGGCTTCTGCAAGCGACGTTTTTCCATTTCCGGGGGGGCCTTGAAGGAGTATCCTGCTGCGGGGTTCCAGGTTGTAGGATCGCAACAGGTCTGCCCGATTGTGCTCTTCAATGATCTCACGACACGTCGCCTCGACGCTGGGGGGGAGGATAAGATCGTCAAGTGTGAGATGCGGAGTAACGTCCAGTAGGAGATTGGTCAGCTTATCTCCGAGAACAACTGGACCGTTGGAATTCAAGCTGGAATTCGATCGCAACTCCTCGGTCAATTTCTGTGCCAGCAAATGGTGCTGTTTTGTCTGTTCCTCAACAATCAGCGCCTCAACCGCTTTTCGGAAGAGCAGGTGGTCGCCCCGGCTGCCGGCCTTCACTAGGGTCAAGATCAAATCTGAGCGAGCCATTAGTCTTTGTCTTTCTTCGATTCCAAGGCAAACAGAGCCTGCTGTCCTGCAATCCACAGCCGTCGCACACCCCCCCTGGGGCGCATCGCCATTCTCTTAGTCCAGTTCTGTGATTATCGAGAAAAAGCCCGTGGTGACAAGCCACGGCCGTTCTTGCCCGCAAACCTAACGCATCGCAGGGGGCCGAACTTCGAGAGCTTACCCGGTTTTCTTGCTAAAACACGTGCAAGATTATCGGTTCATCGGGTCGTCACGCCCAAATCATCGCCAATGTTTTTCTGAGCAACGTGTCTAATTTATGCCCACGAACTTGACGCAAAAAAAGAGGCAACGGCCGCTGTTGTTGCATGCCGTTGCCAGTAAAGGTGTTAAAAGTGCGGGAAACAGGACTTGAACCTGCACGGTATTGCTACCACCAGGCCCTCAACCTGGCGCGTCTGCCAATTCCGCCATTCCCGCTCAATTTTCCGAGAAACTCTAGTGTACCCGACAGGCACGGGGCGTCAAGCCGTCGTCCGTTTGACGATCAAAATCGACCGGTCGATCCGATCAGGCTTGGCGGCATAGGAATTCAGGGTTTCGCAGGCGGCCGCGACCATTTCTTCGGCTGCAAGGTGTTGTTTTCCCATCAAAGTTTCGGCCATGCCGACCTCCCCCCAGGGGCGGTTTGCTGCATCCACGGCATCGCGGATGCTTGCGGTGAAAACCACCAATGTATCGCCCGGCTGAAGTTCGTAGCCGTGTTGTTCGAATTCGACTTCCGGACTTCCGCCCAAGTTGACGAACGGCTGTGTTAGCGATTCCCAACGATCGGGATGAAGCAATAAGGCACAAGTCTGTCCCGCCGAGGAACAGCAAACACGTCCCGTGGCTGTTTCGACGAGTCCACAGAATAACGAAGCATGTTGATCGCCTGCCGAGCCGGTCCACAAGGTAAGATTCGTTTGTCCCAAAACACGTTCCGCTTGACGGTGATAGCGGGCATGGGCACGGACAGCCGTTTTCACAACATTGGCGGTCATGGCGCCCGCAACACCTTGCTCGTCGGCTTTGCCCACGGCAACCGCTAAGAGACCGCGCGGCAGACAGAACCAATCGTGAAATGCTCCGCCGATGCCTTCGGCCTGGGATGTCGAACCGGCCACGTTCCATCCATCCAGCAACGGCGAGATGGTCGGCAGTTCGTTGCGTTGCACTCGTTCGGCCGCGGCAATTTGTTTTTTCAATTGGGCGCCGTCCGTGCCGGCGCGGAGCAACATCTCGCGCTCCAGGTCGGAAGCGATGCGGCCGGCGACGACTTCGAGAATGTTCGTTTCACGATCGTTGAAGTCGCGACGTTCGTTGCAGAAGACCCATAATGTGCCCAACAGCGTGGTGGGCGTCGAAACTGGTACGCACACGGCGGCGGGGAAATTCTCGGGGATATTCCACATCCGCATCAGTTGGTCGTCGTTCAACACCACGGCATGACCGAGCATCGCTTCGAGATCGGCCATCGCGCCTTGCAGCGAACGGGCTGGATTCGCGAATCGGTCGAATGGCAGGCCCCAGGAGGATCGTAATTTCAATTCGGTCGTGGCATCGTCGAGCAGATACAAGGCAATGGCGTCTCCGCCGATAGCCTCCGCGCCTGCCCGCAAAACACTTTCAAGACGGGCGGCCAAGTGTTTTTCTTCTTCCCGATGCGGAACCGTGGGCACACCGGCTGCTAGCTCGGCTTCGCGTTGCCATAATACGCGGCGCGTTTGCAGCAGTTCGCTCACCAGATTGGCAATCGAACCGGCCAAACGCTGGGCGTTGACGCGGGAGGCGGTGGGTGAGCCGGCGGAGGTTTCTTGTGTTGAACTTGTCTTCTCTGCGTGCTGAGCGCTGATTGCGGACTGCTCTCCACTACTCCCTTCTACTTTGGGTAATTCCAACTGAAGGGCACCGGATTCGTATTTCAGAGTCCAGCCGGTGGTGGCTTGAAATGCCCTAAGTAAATCGGGCATACAGGCGACGGCTTCGATCTGCGGCCGAACGTTTTTCGGCGGCTGTTCCGTGTAGATTCTCAGATGCTTCTGCGGGGATGCGGATTTGGCCACGGTGATGGATGCATTTCGGGGAGTAAGGGGTAGTACAATCCATCCTTGGACTCCGTAAGGTTCGGGGCGGCCTCGATGCAATTGCTACAATCGAAACTAAGGACCAGCCTTGCCTTTGTCGCCAACTATTCGCAACCTACGCATATTCCGTGGCCGGTACATCTTAACATCGGCTGCCCCAATCCATGACGTGAGTCGGACTGGGAAAACCGCAACTTTACGGGGGGGATGGCAGGTGCTGGAGGAGAGGTTATAGGGGATAGAGGAATGGAAAGAGAGGAGGGCGGCCGGAAGCCATCGCTCAGCTCGCGCTGGTCTGAATGTTCCCCCTAAACGGCTGGGTTATTTCTTGTTTTCCTGCTCCCGCGGAGTGTAGATAAAGAAGCCACCTGCACGGGATCGAAGTTGGTAGTTCGCCTTCACGGCTTTGGCCACTTGGTCGGGCAGTCGGTAGAAGAAAACATCGTCATAATCGCGCGAAACATCCGCCGAAAGCACGAGATATGAAAACCAATGCGATTGGAGCTGTTCGACCAGTTCCCGAGGATCGACTTGGCCGGTTTCGACATGAAGCCGGAAGAGAAAGGCGTCGAAAAATACGGCCCTGGGGCCTTGGTAGACGGCCAAGCGGTCTGAATCGGTCATCAGGCGAACGTAGGGATTTTGGGCCAACTCGACGAGATGTTGCAACTGCACTTGTTCCGCCTGGCCTGCTTCGGAATGCATCGCGGCTTGCCGCTCCAAAGATTCGGCCGTTGTTTTTGTAAGGAAGATCGTGCTGGGCGCCATCGCAATGATGCCGGCTGTGGACAAAGCGATCCAACCGGGCCGGCAACGCTCGGCACGCTTTATGGCAGCGCACAATGTGCCTGCGGCCAATGCCTCGACGATGCGAAGCGGGATGAAGTAGTTCAGATCGGAGCCACGTTTAGCGCAAGTGAACGCCGCGGTTGCCAGCCATACGACCGTGAGAATCACCAGGGCACGGTCTCGATGGCGTTGGCCCATCCAGAGAAAACAGCCGAGGAAAGCGAAAAAAAGAATCTCGGGCGAGCGATGGACCAGCATCCATAAAATGCCGATCCGTTGGACGGAGTCGAAAGGAATGCCGCCTTGACCGAAGAGGTTCGATATGATCGTTGGCTCATATAAGGCAGCCAGCAATGCCACAGTTGCCGCGATGGCCGCGAGAGTTGATCTACCCAACACGAGGGCGCGGCGGCGAGTATCTTTTTCGACGAGCAACGCCAAGACGGCGGCCAAGAGCCAAACGCCGGCGGTTTGCTTGGTCAGGAAGGCGAGCGCCAATAAAACCACGGCAACCCAAAGCTCGCGACGATTCGGCCGTAAAGCGATGAAAAAACCTGCCGCGCCCAACAGGTCTGCCATCATGTCGGGCCGAGTCATCACGCCGTAGCCGATCATGGGCGCGGCTCCGATACCAAAAACGAAGCCTATCAAGGCAGGCAAGCGACCGTAACGACGTCCGAGATACATCGTGGCAATCACGGCAGTGCCTAGCCCGCACAAAAAGGTCACCACTCGGCCGATCAGGTAAAGCGTGGGGATATCGGCGTCGAACAGCCAGCCGATCATGCCGACGACGGTGAAGTAGCACGGTCCCATGTAGTTGACCGTGTAGATCGCTTCCGTGTTTTCGGGATAGAGTGGAAACCCCTGTTCGACACACCAAGCGAAATAGACATTCGCCCCTTCCAAAACATACGGCTGATCGGCCGCCGGAATTTCTAACGAGGCATAGGCCAAATAGATGCTTGCCCTGATGAGTCCGATGGCCAGCAATAGGCCAACGGCAATGCCAATAAGGATTTTTTGGCCTTGATTTTGTCGGCGGTTATGTTGGGGCGAAGGCATGGGAAAGCAAATCGCGCTGTTCGTATTACTTAAAAATCCGCACTGCCGGGCGTGCGGGGGAAGGGGATTACGTCGCGGATGTTTTGCATGCCTGTGATGAAAAGCAGGATGCGTTCGAGCCCGAGGCCGAAACCGGCGTGGGGCACGGTGCCGTAGCGGCGCAGGTCGAGATACCACCAGTAGCTTTCCGGCTCAAGGCCCTGCTCTTTCATGCGTCCTTCTAATATGTCGAGCCGTTCCTCGCGTTGGCTGCCGCCGATGATTTCGCCCACCTTGGGCACGAGCACGTCCATTGCGCGGACCGTGCGGCCGTCGTCGTTCACTCGCATGTAGAACGGTTTGATGGTTCGCGGATAGTCGTACAGAATCACAGGCTGCTGGAAATGCTTTTCCGTGAGGTAGCGTTCGTGTTCCGATTGAAGGTCGTTGCCCCAGGCGGTCGGATATTCGAACGTCTGGCCCGATTTATTCAGGATGTCGATTGCCTCGGTGTACGAAACGCGCAGGAAGGGACTTTTCATGACGTGTTCGAGCGTTTCGATCACCGTTTTGTCGATCCGCTCGTTGAAGAACTGCATGTCGTCGGGGCATTTTTGCAAAACGTCGGTGAAAATGCGTTTCAACAGCCCTTGGGCCAGTTCCATGTCGCCCCACAGGTCGCAAAAAGCCACTTCCGGCTCGATCATCCAGAACTCGGCCAAGTGGCGAGGCGTGTTGCTGTTCTCGGCGCGGAACGTTGGGCCGAAGGTATACGTCTTGCCGAGTCCGCAGGCGTAGGTTTCGGCTTCGAGCTGTCCGCTGACCGTCAGATAGGCCGGCCGGTTGAAAAAATCGAGC
This sequence comes from uncultured Planctomycetaceae bacterium, assembly GCA_964458015.1. Lineage (GTDB taxonomy): Bacteria > Planctomycetota > Planctomycetia > Pirellulales > Thermoguttaceae > CAYWGR01. Next base: position 1,889 of record CAYWGR010000126.1, on the reverse strand, counting down.
GAGTAATCGGCCCCGTTCTTTTCGCCTTTCGGCAATTTGTTCAAATCGAGCGTGGTGACTTGGAACATTGCGCCGGCGCCTTCGCAGTCGCTGGCTGTTATCAATGGCGTGTGAACGTAGAGAAAGCCCTGCTCTTGAAAATACTGATGGATCGAGTTGCACACACAGTTGCGCACCCGGGCGACTGCTCCGAATGTGTTCGTGCGCGGGCGCAGATGGGCAATCGAGCGCAGGAACTCGAACGAATGCCCTTTCTTCTGCAAGGGATACGCGGCTGCGTCGGCTTCGCCGTGAACAGTTACGGCCGTTGCGTGAATCTCGGTCGCTTGGCCCTTGCCGGGCGAGGCTTTGACCAGGCCGGTGACCGTTATGCTGCAACCGGCTGAAAGATGTTTGATTTCCGATTCGTAATTCGGCAAGCCGCTTTCGGCAAGCACCTGGATATTGCCGAAGCACGAGCCGTCGTTGATTTCCAGAAAACTAAAGCCGGCCTTCGAGTCGCGGCGCGTGCGGATCCAGCCGCTAATGGTCACATCGCGGCCGACCGCTTCCGCCCGACGGGCTTCGGCAACTGATATGGGGGATTGGGGATTGGGGACAGATGGTTGGGTGATGCTCATTCTTACGGTATGAAAAAAAGAAGAAAGTATCCCAAAAAAGGGGCAAATGCTACCATGAAGCGGCCGGACGTTTTTGGCCCGCTCGATCTGCCAATTATAACGCAAAGGGGGGGGGTGGGAATAGAGCAGAACCCCTGAGTTCTTGAAGAAAGAAATCTGGAGCGGCTGTGTTGAGCGTGGCGTGGCATGCCTTAGGGGGCGTTGCACTACCTACGAGATCTTCGCCGCACATTTCTGCATGTATTTGATACTCTCCCGCGTCAGGCGTTCGGCGCCGGGGGAGTAGTCGAATACTTCGACGGAGACCCAGCCGCGATAGTCGATGTCGGCCAGGGCTTGCATGATCGGCACGAAATCCAACTTGCCGAAGCCCGGCCCTTGAAGGTTCGGATCGTTCGCGTGGAAATGAACCGTCTCGGCGCGATACTTGCGGATCAAGTCGGGCAGCCAGTAATAGGGCCGGTTGTGGATGCAGTCTTCCTTCCAGCCCTCCTCGCCGGCCATCGCTTTGCAGTCGAGATGCAGCCGAACGCGGGGCGATTCGACCAACTTCATGAGCTCGACGCCTTCGGCAGCCGTCGTGAGGAAGTTCGTTTCCTTGGTTGTCAGCGGCTCCAAGGCAATCGTCACGTCGGTTTTCTCCAGCGTGGGCGCGACCGCCTGAAGTACGTCGGCCGCATGCTTCATGCCATCGGTCTTGCTCATGCCGGGCGCGAGGTCGCGCTGTTTGGGCGAACCGAGGACCATGATCCGCCCGCCCAGATCGGCGCATAATTGGGCAAGCTCGCCCAGGTAGTCGGCCGTCTTACGACGCACCGCCGCGTCGGCGCTTGTCAAATGAAAGCCCTTGGTTTTAGCCAACAGCCAATGCAGCCCGACGACTTCAAGATGGTTTTGTTCGGCCAGTTTTCGGACTTCGCGACGACGTTTGTCGGAAATATCCTTTGCATATTCGGCCATCGTGAACGGCGCGATTTCGATGCCTTGATAACCGCACTCGGCCACCAGTGCGAAGGCCTTTTCGAACGGCCAGTTGCCGAACGTCTCATTGCACATGGCGTACTTGAACGGATGCGGCATTTTTCGGTCCTCGCCAAGACAAAAACTCTGCGGCAGCAATGACATGGCAGCGCCAATGCCGGCGGCTTTAAGAGCTTGAGCGAGAATTTGGCGACGACTGAACACATCTCCCCTCGCCCTTTGGGAGAGGAGCAGGGGGTGAGCGACTGTCTTAATTGTCAAGTAGAAAACACCGGATTCCATGCTTTT
>CAYWGR010000125.1:0-16460 GCA_964458015.1 uncultured Planctomycetaceae bacterium | reverse complement strand
CCATGAGCGAACTCGATCCGCGAGGCAATTCGTAGGAGCCCGGCTTCTTCACCGCCCCCACTACGGCCACCTTGCTGACGAAGCATTTTTTCATCGTCAAGGTGATGCAGGGCGTGCGGAAATATCCTCGCAGGATGCTCTCGGAATTGATCGTTTGTTCGGCCCGCCGCAAGTCCAGGCCTCCCACGCGCACATTGCCAACCAAGGGAACTGCCAGCGTGCCGTCATCGGCCACGCGAATGGGCGTCGTTGCCGTCGTGAGCTTGCTGAAATCATTAACGATGCTTACATCCAGCACGTCGCCCGGCTGAATGACATCGACACTCACCGAATAACTGGCCAGTCCAGAAAGATTGATGGTTTCGAGATCCAGAACGGTAGGTGCGGACAACACCGCCGGAAGATTAGCCGCTTGATAGATTCCCGATTTGCAGCCCGATCCCAAAAACGCGATTGCCAGCAATGCCGACAGATAGCCGAGACCACGCGCGCGTTGGTAAGGCGGGTGCTGCATGACGATATGCCGTTTAATGTTTCAAAAATAATCAACCTAGGAGCTGGAAAGGTCGGCACATTTTGTCATGGAGAATGGGAATGTCGGAGAAGCGTTCAGGTTCGTCTGCGACGTTTCTTCCCAACGGTTTCCATCGTTTAATGCGCCAACTTGATCTACTCCCCGTTATTTTCCGGCGACTGCCGGTGGTTTTGCAAATCCCACTTGAATAGGGGGCGAAGAATAACGCACAAGCCTTTGGGGAGTCAAGAGCATTCAAAAAGGCGAAAAATACCTATTTGAGTTGCTTGTCTATGTTTACATGAGCAGCTTGTGAAGTCTGGGCAGGCCTGGCAATGTGAGACAATTTATTCTCTTTATGTCAGTTCTGCCGGATTTGCCAAAGAATCGTGTTGTAACAGGCCGACCAATAAACCCCAGGCGGGTGTTTTACGCAGACAAATTATGCGTGGGCATCGCCTAGGAAGGGAGAACGAAGTTCAAGGTTCTCGGTTTGCATTTTCATGCTTCCAAGGGCAAGAGGGAGCCCTGGTCCGCTTCGGCGGCAACCAAAGCATGAAATGAGGAACAGAACGCCTTGGGCGCGGAATATCGCTGTTGGATTTTATGTTTGCGGCCTTGGCCGCCTCATGGAGAGGGGAACATTATGAGGTCTCTTGTTTTGTCGCTACTTGTGACAAGTTTGATTGTGGGGTGCCAAGCGCCGTGCAAAAACACGTTGCCGCCGGCCAATATGGTCATGCACCCCGGACCGGGCGTGGATGGCCCAGGGCCCGGTGTGATGACGTATCCGACCAACGCACCCGTACCCAACGCATCGTCCCAAGTGGCGTTTGTTGGGCCCGAGGGCATGTCCGTCACGTGGGATATCAGCGCACCTGGTGCGTTCGATTCGCAGCCGTTGGTTTGCCCCGGCCGTTACAACTTCCCGCAAGCCGCGATCTACCGGCTAAAGGTCAACAACATTCCGGGCCGTCCCGGCGTGGAGTTGTACCCGACGTTGGAAGTCGGCCCGATGTTGCCGCGTACCGATGCCTTCCTGGCGCACAACGCCATTCCGGTTCAGTTCACCGAGGAAGACTTCGACCAAGTGTTGAGCGGCAACTTCGTAACGAAGGTAATCTACTTGCCGGATCCCGAATACCAAGAATTGGCCCTAGCGGGCGTCGAAACCTTGGTGAGCACACGTCTTGATCCAGGCGTGGATCCGATCGTTGAAGCCGACCGTCGCGGCGCCATTTTGGCCATCGCTCGGTTGGGTAACAAAGATTTGCAGGTGCCGACCGATCAGGTGCAAGAAGACGGCGTTGCCACGGCTTCCTATCAATGCCCGACCGGCGGCGAAGGCGCTCCGGCCGCTCCGATGGGCGTCGCAACAGGCAATCCCGCTCCGATGCCGATGGGCTATGTCTCCGGCGTTACCGGCCCGCAATATGGTTCGCCCATGTGCGGCACGCCGATCGGTTTGCCTGGACCGCCGAGCATACCGATGGGAGTTCCCGCCGGCTTGCAAAAGCACGTGATCAAGAACCATACCAGAGTTCACATGCCGAAACCGACCGACAAGGTCGTCGTCAATGTGAAACAGAAGCCTGGTTATAGCTATCCGAAGCCCGCCGACCACGTTCGCATCGTCGAACGCACCGGTGCGGGCCTTGGCCGCTACAAGCAACCCTTAAGCGATCGCCGTGAATGCGTTAAACCGGGTTGCGAAGAAGAGGCGTGCGAAGGAGATTGCCCGACCACTAGCGCTGTCCCGGCCACGACGGCGGCGCCTAGCCAAGATGCAACCTCCAATTGCACGAAGTAGTCGCTCACGGAGTGAAGCAGGTCGAGCACAAAGGATGGCCTGCGGATGAGACAGTGATTGGGCGAGCCATTACCATGCTCGACTCGCCATGCGGGAATGTGATGATGGGTGCGTGAAACGTACCGCGGTTTGCCTGTTAATAATTTGCTTTTCCTCCACCTTCTAACCACCAACGACTCGTGATAATGGTCCGATCCATCCGCTGTCTCACAACCGTGGCGAAATGCTCCGGAAGAAGAGTTGCCGGCAGGATGGCGTTAGTGTTGTGGTGCTTGAGCTTAGCGGCGACGCTCCAGGCTCAGCAACCGCGGGTACACTATCTCCATCACGGTGTAATGCCGCCGGGAGCGATTGGTAGTCGGCAACTCCAGCGGGGCGGACCATTGCCCGGGTACTTCCAGCCGGTGGAGATCAAGGCTCCCAAGGGGGCCTTGATCTCGCTGGCGGTGGAAGGACGGTTCGACGAAGCTCAGCCAAACGCACGCCGCGTGGGAATGCTCATCGGAGGCGTTTATCGACTCCGAATCATGAACCTCGCTCTGGCCGAGGGCGCGGAAGTCTTTCCCACGATCGAAGTCATCGACCGACTTTATCCGCCGCAAGGTCAGGAAGGTCGCTTCGCCATTCCCATCGAACTTACTGCCGCGGATTTGAAGTTGGCCCTTGACGGCAAATTCGTGACCCGCGTGATTTTTCTCGAAGATCCGCAAAGTGCATTGCCGTCGCGTGAAAACCCTCAAGAACAAAATTGGTTCGAGACCGCGCCGGGACAAGATCCCTTGGCCGTGGCCGACGGACTGGGTCGCCCGGTGGCCATTCTGCGTTTAGGCGGACGGCTTCCGAGCCAGAATGAAGTAGAAGATGCAAACTTCTTCTACGGATGCCCGCCATATGTCGCGTTGCCGTCCTTACCCGAACCCATCCAGAAGCCAACACCAACCGCGCCGACCGCGAAGGTAAAAAATCTGCCACCGCCGCCGGATATGGAAAACAGCGGTCAGGGAGCAGGGGCCGGCGACAAAGGCAGCGGACAGCCATCGCAGCCGCCCAAAGTCAAGCGGGAGGCGAAGCCATGAGCCGTAACCATCGACAGAACACAATGGCATCATCCCATTCCGAACTCTGGCGCATGGCCGTCATCGCCCTGGGCGCTTTGATCCTCTGCTCGTGCCGCAGTCCGGCCGGTCAGCGTGAACCCGCCGTTTCGCAGGCGCCCATTACAAATCAAAATCAACCGGCCGAAGCTCGTGCCGCCGCGCCGGTCGTGGTGCCGACTACATATGCAGCTCCTGTCGAAACCGCTCAAAGCGAGAACGAGCCTTGTCCCCAGGTCGATGCGGCAAACGAACCTTGGGCCCCGCCGGGAATTGCACGGCCTTGGCCCAAAGACGAGTACCTTCGCGACGGCGGCGATGAAGGCGCGCCCGTCGGCGTTGGAAAACAATGGGAGGTCCTTGGTCTCGGCATGGAAGACGCCGTGGCTCATTATGATACGGTCGATGGCCGTACGGTCGTCGAACCCAGCAACAAAGTCTACATCTACGCCCCTCGATTCGGCGCGGTCCGTCAAGTGGTCGGTCTGGTCGCCAACGAGGAACGTCAGCGAGTCGGGGGCGTCTATACGCCTGAGAAGCTGAGCACGCCTACCACGTTGCAGCTTGTCAAAAATGCCAAGCAAAACGTTCAACCCGGCGACGAAATCAGCGCCCGGCCGCCAGTCTCGCTTCGTCGAAAGCAAGGCAAGGACGTGCTGTCGTCGGCCATCGGTCCAAGGGCATTCCAAGACGCCTTCAAGCCCTACGAAAATTTGGCGATCATCCGAATGGGCATGATGGAAGCGGCCGAGATGCCGTTCCTTGCCCGTGGTTCCACGGCCGCCATTTCCTGGTCGCATACCCAATCGGTTCAAGTCATTCTCGACCAACGCAACGCCATGTGCGAGGTCAAGTACGACAAGAGCGATATGATTTACACCGTCTCCGAACCGCCGGGAAAGCCTAGGTTGCAGTTGGTCAAAGTGGCTTCGACCTCCACCGCCAAGCCGGGCGACGAGGTGGAATTCACGCTCCGCTTCGACAACGTCGGCAATCAACCGATCGGCAATGTAACGATCATCGACAGCCTCAACACGCGGTTGGAATACATCCCCGACAGTGCTCAATGCAGCGTCGAGGCAAAATTCCTGACCGAACCCAACGATGGCGGTTCCGTTGTCGTCCGTTGCGAAGTCACCGATCCGCTCAAGCCCGGCCAAGGCGGCATCCTCCGCTTCCGCTGCCGCGTGCGATAAGGCTACAGAGCGAAAACTGCGGAAACATTTCATCTCTTTGGGCAGTTGTCCCCAATAGTCCCCGCTCCCTTTGGGAGAGGGTTACGGTGAGGACTGTTCCGAAAAACTGCTGCATTTCTTTTTGCACCCCCTTTTTCAGCCCGCTTGCCAAGCATCCGCCTTCCGCGGATAATATGTTGGTTGTTATTGTGTCTTACATTGCCTACGAACCGTTCCACGGCCAACTAGGCCGGCAAACTCGGCTGGAATAGCCGTGTTTTTGGTTGGATTTGGAACATTAGCAATGTCGGTATCAATAATCGCTTGGTAAGGATCTGCCATGTTCTCTGACACCCATCCGGACATCGAGAAAATCCGAATCGAACAGTACCGCCGTGTTACTGGGGCGCAGAAAATTGCACAGATGCGATCTCTGAGTTCATTCGTGATTGGATTATCCCGCCGTGGAATCGCCAAAGCAAACCCACATTTGACCCCCCATGAGGTTGAAATGTTATGGGTTGAATTGAACTACGGCAAGGAACTAGCGAACCGTCTCCGCATTTATCGCAAGGAGAAATGATCGTGGTGCAGTCTTCCGACGCTTTCGAGGCTTTGACGCCGGTGGTGGAGCAACTGGAAAGGCTGGGAGTCCGCTATTACATCTGTGGTTCCTTTGCCAGCGTGTTTTATGGAATCCCACGCGCTACGGTTGATGTAGACTTGGTCGCGGATTTATTGCCAAAACATGCGTCCGCGTTAGTCGAATCACTTCAAAGCAAGTACTACGTTGATGAGGGGATGATTTTAGATGCCATTGCGAGAAAATCTTGTTTTAATGTCATTCATTTGGCAACGAATTTCAAGGTAGATGTTTTTGTCACAAAAAATCGTCCTTACGATCAAAAAACACTGGAACGTATTCACCGTGATTCTTGGGACGATGACCAACCCTCTGCTAGCTTTTTTGTACCCACTCCCGAAGATGTTGTCTTGAGCAAGCTGGAATGGTTTCGCTTGGGTGACGAAGTCTCGGAACGTCAATGGCAGGATGTCATTGGAGTTCTAAGGGTTCGAATGGATACGCTGGATCGTGTCTACCTTCAAAATTGGGCTGCTGAACTCGGCGTTGCGGATCTGCTGGCAAAGGCATGGCATGAAGTGGAGATTGCGTAGTTGGAGAATACACGGGAATCGTTGCCACCGAATCGCGAATATCGCTGTCCCGGCGAAACGCATCCGATCAGCCGCGCGGTGCATCTTGGGCGTCTGGCGGCGTTCTATCCAGCTTGCCGACAATGCCCCCAACGCGACGACAACGGGGCTCTCTCGCCTAGGCAGATCGAGCAATTGCGCGAGGTGAAACTCCTCAGTCAGCCGCAGCCGTTGTTTCATGCGGAAGGCGCCGGCGGGGCCTATCTGAACGATCTCACGCCCGCCGTTGCTCGAAAAATCGCCGCCGCCTTCTGTCTTTGGACAAAACAAGAAGCCAGTAGTTTGCAGCCGGCAGCTCCTGCAACAAATCCCAAATCCCAAATCACCCCATCCCAAATCTCTAATCCCTCCTGCTCCATTCTCCTCGCCGGCGACGGCCGCGCCATCACCGCCGAGCTTTCGGCCGCGGTCGGCGAAGGGATTCGTTCGAGCGGTTGCCGCTTGATCGACATCGGCCCCGCCACGTCCGCGTGTATGGCTTTCGCCGTGCATGCGCAACGAGCCTCGGGCGGCATCCTGGTCGGCAATCCAGGCCAAGAGCCGCATATCGTCGGCCTGCAATTTTGGAACGCCGCCGCGCAGCCGCTTTCGGCCGGCGGTTCACTCGAACCGATTGCCGAATTGTTTCAGGCCCATGCCAATCCACCCTTGCAAAACTACGGAACGCTCCATCGCATGCAGGCCGACGCGGCCTATCTCGCTGCAATGTCCGAATACTATCATGCGTTGCGGCCGCTTGTGATTCTCGTCGATTCCGCTTCACGGCCCTTGTATGAATATCTCGAAAAGCTTTTTGCGAATGTTGCCTGCCGAATCGTTCCATGTCGTGGCGTGCGTAACGACTTGCCGCTGCAAATCCGCGCCGAGGCCGCCCATTTCGCCGTGAGCATCGACGGCGACGGCGAAACGTGCCGTGCGTGGGACGAGCGAGGTCGAACCATCGCGGCCGAAACATTGTCTTTGCTTTTGGCAACAGACGCACTTCGCAGAAGCCCCGACGGCCCCATTGTGTTGGAGAATTCCACCAGCCCTCAAATTATCGACCGCCTCAAGCAACACGGTGCAAACGCGATCCTAAGCGGTGAGCGGCGGGCTGAAATGGCCGTTGCCATGCGGCAACACCAAGCCGCTTGGGGCGGCGGGCCCAGCGGACGTTTTTGGCACGCCGACTTCGGCTTGCCGTTGCCCGATGCCCTGATGACCATAACCCGGCTCCTGATGCTCTTAAGTCATAGCGATGAAACGCTTTCCGCAGTCCTCGACCGCGAAGTCGCCATCTGATAAAATAGATCATTTCCTAGCCCCTAGCACTGAATCTCTAGCCCCAAACCATGTCTACCCATTGGCTTGCCGACCGTACCCGACTGTTTGATTCCTCCGGGATTCGTAAAGTATTCGACCTTGCCGCCAAGCTGAAGGATCCGATCAATCTTTCGATCGGCCAGCCCAATTTCGACGTGCCCGAGCCGGTGCGTCAAGCGGCGATCGATGCCATCCAAAGCGGCAAGAACGGCTATTCGGTAACGCAGGGCATCCCATTGCTACGTGAAAAGATTCAAACGCGCGTGCAGCAGGAATATGGCCACGCCGACCGCGACGTGTTCATCACCAGCGGCACAAGCGGCGGCCTGATGCTGGCCCTTTTGGTTTTGCTCAATCCGGGCGAGGAAGCGATCGTCTTCGATCCTTGTTTCGTGATGTACGACGCGCTTTCGTCCGTGGCTGGCGCCAAAGTGATTCATGTCGATATGTATCCCGATTTCCGCATCGACCTGGATCGGGTGGAAGCGGCCATCACGCCGCGCACCAAGGTTATTATCTTCAATAGCCCCAACAACCCGACCGGGGCCGTGGCCGATGAAGATATCGTTCGCGGCATGGCCGAATTGGCCGCCAAACACGATATCGTGTTGATCAGCGACGAAATCTATCGGGCGTTTTGCTACGATCGGCCCTTCGTTTCACCGGCGAAATTCAATCCGCAAACGTTGGTGATCGACGGCTTCAGTAAGACGTATGGAATGCCCGGCTGGCGATTGGGTTTTGCCCACGGGCCGTCGGCGATCATCCGTGAAATGATCAAGTTGCAGCAATACAGCTTCGTTTGCGCACCGCATCCGCTGCAATGGGCCGGCATGGCGGCCCTCGATGTGGATATGTCGGAACATATCGCGGCCTATCGCCGCAAACGCGACATGATCGTGGCCGGTTTGGCCGATGATTACGAATTGCAATGCCCCGGCGGGGCATTCTATGCGTTCCCCAAAGCACCTTGGGGCACCGGCACGGAATTCGTCACCCAAGCCATCGAGCAACACCAATTGCTCGTCATTCCCGGCGGTGTTTTCAGCCGCCGCGACACCCATTTCCGCATCTCCTACGCGGCCGACGATCGAGTCATCGAACGCGGCATCGAAGCCTTGCGCAAACTAGCTCGCCGGGCATGAGCGTGGAAATCTCCCCTCGCCCGGAAAAGCGGGAGAGGGGCTGGTGTTGAAAGCGGTCGGGTAGTATCGGCGTTCCTTAGAACAGCCCGACGATCTGGTCGTTGTCGTCGATGTCGATGGTCTCGGCTGCCGGAACTTTCGGCAACCCCGGCATCGTCATGATGTCGCCCGTTAAAACAACGACAAAACCGGCCCCAGCCGACACCATCACGTCGCGCAGCGGCACGTCGAAATTCTTCGGCCTGCCCGTCAACTGTGGGTCGGTCGAAAGCGAATACTGCGTTTTGGCCATGCAGATCGGCAAATCGCCGAAGCCGGACTCTTGAAGCTGATGGAACTTATCGCGCAGCTTTTTGTCGGCCAGCACGTCGGTCGCACCGTAGATTTCGCGGCAGATGATGCCGACCTTCTGCCAAAGCGTGCAGGTGTCGGGATACAACAGCGAGAAGTCGGTCTTGGTGTTGTCGATTACTTCGACCACCGCCCGGGCCAACTCTTCCGCGCCGGCGCCGCCTTCGGCCCAGTGGTTGGCCGTAATGATTTTGACCGAAAGATACGCGCACTTGTCCTTGATGAACTGGATCTCTTCTTTCGTATCGCTCGAAAAATGGTTGATCGCCACGACGACCGGCAGGCCGAAGCGATGGATATTCTCGATGTGTTTTTTCAGATTCTCGACGCCCTTGTCCAGGGCTTCCACGTTCGGCTTGCTCAAATCTTTCAACGGCACGCCGCCATGCAGCTTCAAAGCGCGAACCGTGGCCACGATCACCACGGCGTTGGGCATGATGCCCGACTTGCGGCACTTGATGTTCAGGAATTTTTCCGCGCCCAAATCCGCGCCGAAACCGGCCTCGGTCACCGTGTATTCCGAAAGCCGCATCGAAAGCTTCGTGGCCAGTACGCTGTTGCAGCCGTGGGCGATATTGGCGAACGGTCCGCCGTGGATGAACGCAGGATTATTCTCCAACGTTTGCACCAAATTCGGCTTGATGGCGTTCTTCAGCAACACGGCCATCGCGCCGTTGGCCTTCAGGTCGGCGGCCGTCACCGGTTTCTTGTCGCGTGTATACGCCACGATGATCCGGCCTAGTCGTTCCTTCAACTCCTTGAGCGATTGCGAGAGGCAGAAGACCGCCATCACTTCCGAGGCCACCGTAATATCGTAACCCGCTTCATGGGGCATCGAATTATTCACCCCGCCCAGGCCGACGATGATGTTGCGCAATGCACGATCGTTCATGTCCACGACGCGCCGCCAAACGATTCGCCGCGGATCGATATTCAATTGGTTGCCGTGGTGGATATGATTGTCCAACAAGGCCGCCAACAGATTGTGAGCCAACTCGATGGCGTGGAAGTCGCCGGTGAAGTGAAGGTTGATGTCTTCCATCGGCACAACTTGGGAATAACCGCCGCCCGCGGCGCCGCCTTTCATGCCGAAACACGGCCCCAGCGACGGCTCGCGCAGACAGACGGCCGCTTTCTTGCCGATCTGATTCAAACCGTCGCACAAGCCGATGCTCGTGGTCGTTTTGCCTTCTCCGGCCGGTGTCGGCGTGATGGCCGTCACCAGCACCAGCTTGCCCGTGGGCTTGTTTTCCAATCGGCGATAAAGATCCAACGATACCTTGGCCTTGTGTCTGCCGTAGCACTCCAGATCGTCGCCGGAAATGCCCAACTTGGCGGCGATTTCGTCGATCGGCAGCATCTTGGATTTACGTGCGATTTCAATGTCGGGCGGCAGCGTGCGGGATGTTTCAGGCATAGTCGGTAACTAATGGTTAGCAGCTAGGGGATAGTGGTGAAAAAATGTCCGCTTGCGGTTCGCGGCGTAATGACTTTGTCGTGATTGATCCATCTGTACAGACCGGTAGCGCTATGGTGCGTCACCGCGCCATCAAGGCTTGGGATTTACGTTTGCAACGGTTTTCAACTCGTATAGAATTCACGCACGCGCATCAGCACGTCGAATCCGCTGAGCGTCAAACATTCTTCCAGACAAACCATCGCGGGATGGTTGGGTTCCAGCAGTTCATAATTGCGTTTCACCGAGCCGATGACCATGTCGAGCCCCAGCGGCATCGCTTTCGTGAGAAACGCACTTTCCAAAGGTCCTTTTACCGCCGATCCATCCGGCCGCTTCGACGGAAGCATAACCGTGAAATTGCTCAAGCCCACCGAGGCATGGCAACCGGCGAAATAACTGTCGGCATGAATCAACGCCATCGCGCCGATCAAGCGGTGGATATTGCCTTCCGAATCGCTGCCGATCGGAGCGATGCCGGGATCAATGATGTAATCGTCGTTCGTCGCGCCGGCACACTGGGCTTTGAACATGCCAACCAACTGCTTGGCCGCTTCGTAAGTCTCGTTGGCCGAGTGGCAGGGCTTCGAACGGCCGTCGACCACCGTTTCCGAAACCAGCAGAATCGGCTTAAACGGTTGAACGGCGTACAACTCGAACATGCCTGCCCGCAGAGCGCTGATCGAATTGAGAATCGGCTTTTTGCCGCTTGCCCGATCGAGATCGTAGGCTTCCAGTCCGGCTTTGGCGATGGACGGGTCGGGCGTGTCGACGGACAGCGGCTTGGCCGTTACGCCCTGAATCTTTTTCACCATGTCGGCCATGAATTCGGGCGAGCGGGGGCCTACGTTCACATCGATATAGGCCGCGCCTTTCTCGTCCTGCATCTTGGCAATCTCCAGCAGGCCGTCGATATCGTTGGCATCGAACAATTTTTTCGTCGACGGCACCGAATCGTTAATCGTTTCCCCGATAATCGTCAAACCGGTAAGAGGCATCTTACTATCCTTATGTAAAACTGTTGTTGTTTGGAAAAACGTCGAACGCCAGTTCCATGATTTGCCACGAATCATTCATTCGACGTTTTGTTTTCGTCATTCTTTCCCTGCGTCGCGTTATGATCCCGATCCATATACGTATTGATCCACGACGACGTTTCCTTGAGCGAGGCGTTGTAAATCGTCGTGGGCCGATCGAGCATCGTCTCCGATTCGCCGTAAGTCTTCAAACGTTCATAAATCCGCGCCCAAAAACATTCTTTGTCGTCCAATTCGCAGCGGCCGTCGGCCGAGCCGCCACAGGGACCGTTGCGGCCGTTCTTCGAGCAGCTCTTTTTCGGGCAGAGATACGCGCATTCGGGCAAGCTGCAATCGCCGCAATCCTGGCAGCCGTACATCGCCAGCTTCGACACCCGCTCCAGCCGATACGCCATGCGACTCAAAAAGCCAGGGTTCTTCTCCAGCCAAGTAAAAATCTTTTTCAGGTGCGGATAGAGCGCTTGGTCGCGCGTGAATGCCCACTTATGCACCAGCCGCGACAATTGGTAGTTCCAATTGGCTTCCTTCGACACCGGCGGACGCCGCAACGAATCGAGATAGGCCTGGTTCATCCGGCCCGACTCGCACAGGCCCGAGTAATAATCATGGTCGAACAGGAAAAACTCGTCGGGCTGCGAGAACTGGATGTCCTTGATGAACTCTTTCCAATCGTCCGGCTTGTAGCTTTCCGCCAACTCGATGATCGGTCCGAATCCGTCGGCTTTGTGGATGCCGCCCAAGTAACCGGCGGCAAAACCAAGCCCCTTGAACACGGCCAACTGCTTGGCGGCCAGCTCTTGGCAAAACTGCTTGCCTTTGTCGGGCCCGGCAGCGTATTTCTCGATCGTTTCGAGCAGCCGATCACTTACCACGCAGCCGGCCAGCTTGCCGCTGTTGAAAAGCTTGGCCACACCCTTCGTCAGCAGATATACATTGCCGATCAGCGGCACCGTGATGCCGCGTTTTTCAAGGAACAGCTTGATCTCGTGGAACTTCCGCATGTCGTAGCCGAGTTGCGGAACGACCCAACGAGCGCCGGCGGCAATCTTGCGCACCAGCTTAAAATACTGCGGTATAAGCTCGCGCTCGTAACGCTTGAACGGCGAGACGACGCAGCCGATGAAAAAGTTGGTCTTGGGCAATGTCTCCGGCTTACCGCCGCGTCCCAACACGTTCAAACCCTCGTTCATCGACTTCAGCAGCGCGATCAGCGCAACGGAATCGAAGTCGAACACGGGGTTGGCCCGACCGCCGAAGCCGCCGGTGGGATAATCGCCCGTAATGGCCAGGATATTGTCGAAACCTTCCGAGGCATACCGCCAAGCGGCCGACTCCAGCCCGTTGCGGTTCAGATCCTTGCAGGTTAGATGCAATACCACGCGGTTGCGGCAATCGGCCACTTTTCCGGCAATCCAATCGGGCGGCAACATCGGTCCGCCGCCGGGATTGTCGGTGATCGAAATCCAGCCGATCCGCGGATCGCCGAGCAGATCCCGGGCGAACGAGGCCAAATGGCCCGGCGAATCCATCGGCTCCAAGCCGCGCGAACTGACTACCTCCGCGCCGTAGTAAAAGCGGCCGGACGTCAGCATTTCACGATAGGTAACACCTTCATGTGAGGGAGCCACGACAGTTGCGCCTGTTGATGTGGTGTCCGAAAAATCAACCTACACGATGAAAAACCACGCCCCATTTTTCAAAATAGCCGGGAGCTAAAAACTCACGGAGAATGCGAGCAGGTTTGCGCACATTCCAGGAACTGTTAGCTCCCGGCTATTTTTATTCAGTGCAAAATTACACGAACTTCCGCGCCAACGCCACCGCCGCGCTGGCATTGTCGCTGTAGCCGTCGGCGCCGATTTCGTCGGCATATTGCTGCGTGATGGGCGCGCCGCCGATCATCACTTTCGTCTTCTCGCGAATGCCCGCCTTTTCCAAGGCCTGGATGACGTTTTTCATCATGGTCATCGTGGTGGTCAAAAGCGCGGAAAGGGCCACGATCGTGCCGTCCTTCTCCTTGGCCGCCTCGACGAACTTTTCCGGCGGAACATCCACGCCGAGATCCACGACTTGGAATCCGCCGCCTTCGAGCATCGACGCCACGAGGTTTTTGCCGATGTCGTGCAAGTCGCCTTGGACCGTGCCGATTACGACGCGGCCGACCGGTTCCGTGCCCGCCGCCGCCAGCAACGGGGCGATCAATTCCAGCGAAACTTTCATGGCGCGGGCGGCGATCAGCAACTCGGGCACGAAGTATTCATTGCACTCGAATCGCTTGCCGACTTCATCCATGGCCGGAATCATGAACTTTTGGACCAGTTCGCTCGGATCCGCCTTCTCGGCGATGGCGTTTCTTGTCACTTCCTCTGCTTTTTTCGCGTTGCCGTTGAGGATGGCATTGTACAATTCCGAATAGTCGGACATCGAAGTTACTCCCTCGGTGGAAATAGTGCCTATTGGTATGGATGCAAATAACTGATCATAGCGTTATCATGGTTCTCATGCTAGTGCCCCGAACCCCGCTAAGCTACGTCATTTTCCGACAAAGTTGTGTCTTTTTGTGTCATGGCGTCGCCGGTTTCCCCCCGCCAGATGATGTCTTTGGCGTTAAACCTTGCGAGGGCCTTTTCTGTTATCAATAATCTCCCAACCGAACCCCGTCTATGACGTCCTTCGTCAAAAATATTAACAAATCGCAGCATCGGTGCATGACGCACGCCCATGTATACAGATTAAACCCCAGGTGGCCGTCTTCCGTCTTGTATTCTCTTCGCGAAAAAAGGTATTATATGCGCATCGTACATGGGGGACTTTGCCAAGAGAAGCGATTTTCGACAGTCCGCTTAAAGCTCGTCCCGGCGATGCGCGCGAGGGGTTGAGCCGAACTTGCGGCGAAACAACGTGGCAAAGTACTGGCTCGATGTGAAGCCGCAACGCATGGCGATGTCGGTGACGCTTTGGTCAGGCCGCTCTTTCAGCATCTGCGCCGCGGCCGTCAGCCGGCAGTGGTTCAGGTATTGTATGGGCGTCCTATTGGTCAATTCCCGCGAGTGCCGGATGAAGTTCGTCACCCCCATCCCGCATCGCCGGGCCATGCCGCGAACCGTCCACTCCATGCCCAACAGATCCGGCGTTTGGCACAAATCCGCCCAAAACAATTCGACCGTGCGGCGGGTGCTCGAAAGCGAAGCATCGAGCTTAACCTCTTGCCCGCGAAACATTTCCAATACGGACAGAAACAATTGATTGATCTGTACGGCCAAGCTGGAGATGTTGCTGCCATCGAGGTCGGCCTCGACCGCCGCGCCGATGCGGCAAAAACACCGTGCAACCTCCGGCGTGGCTCGCCATACCGGCTGCTCGTTATGACGCAAAACGTCTGTCAACTGTCGCAGATCGTCCGGCGTCAGCACAATCCACGAGGGCCAGTGCCAAGTTTGGTGCGGCCGTCGAACGCCGACATCCATAATCAAAAAATGCAATCGCCCCGCACCGACCTTTGGATCGCCCACGCGATGCAGTTGCCACGGTCGGGTAAACGTTAAATCCCCGGATTGCAGCCGAAATTCCTGCCCTTCGACGGCAAATCCGATGGCGCCGCTTTCCAAGAAGGTCAACTCCAGCCCTTCGTTCCGATGCCAATCGAGTCCCCAGTCCTGCGGGCGGTCGGCGTCCCAAAATCCCAGCGACCGAACGCCCGGCAAGGCATGACGGGCGAGCATTCGGCCGGGATATTGCCCTCGCACGAGCGCGGCATGTCGAAGTTGGCCCGACTGCACCGCCTCTATCACGGGGCCGCAGGTGTCGGCCCGATAAGTTCGCCCATGCTCCTCGTAGATTGGGATTCGCATATTGGTTTGAAACGTCGGTATCGAAAAATGTTTAATCTATTTCAATGAAACATTCTGGACGACTCATCCATGCCTGCCGCGGTATTTTTTACCATAAATGCACAATGTTATCAAGAATTTGCATTTGTTCATAATTCTTCATTTCTATTTCAGCACGAAAGGCTCCAATCATGGACTCCACAGCCCCTCGACGTGATTTTCTTAAGCTGGCCGGCGTTGCCGCCTCGCTAACAGCAGCCGGCACGACCGTTTCTTCCCTTTGCGCTGCGGAAACGGGCGTTGCCGCAACACCTTCGGCCGGCGCGGGAAAAAATAAAATCGCCCTGGGCATCAACATGGAGTATGTCCGCAGCGCCGACAAATCCTTCGAGTGGGGCGTCAACAAAGCGGGTGAACTTGGCTACGAATATGTTGAGCCGATGGTCCATTTCGGCCGTCAGATGCTTTGCGAAAGCGGGTACTTCCATAGCGTTTCCACGCTGGACGATCCGCTGCGGATTCGTCGGATGTGCGAAAAGGCCGGCGTCAAAATCGGCTCGATCTCCGGCCATTCCTTGCTGTGCCAGCCCCGCAAAGGCACCGAATACCTGATCCAAGCGATTCGCTTTGCCGGCGAATGCGGCGCAACGATCGTCAACACCGACGAAGGCCCCAAAGCGCCCTGGACCACCATCGAAGAAGATCACGTGCTGATGCGTTACACGTTGAAAGAAGCCCTGGATGTGGCTGAACCTCGCGGAATTCTGGTAGGCCTCGAAATGCATGAACAATACACGAAAACGCCCGCCGGATTTGATCGCATCTATAATCTGGTCAAATCGCCCTCGCTGGGCGTCAACTTCGACACCGGCAATAGCTACCTGGCCGGCGAGGATCCCATTGCATGGCTTGAACACTTAAAGGGCCATCTGATCCACGTCCATGCCAAGGACATCTCGAAGGCCCATTCCGATGCCGAACGCGGCAAAGTGACCGGCACACCCGTCGGCTGCGCCTGCGGCGACGGCGTGATCGATTGGGCCAAAGTCCTCGAAATCTGCAAAACGGTTCCCCGCGAAATCATCTTTAGCGTCGAATGCGGCACCGTCGAACAAGCTGCCCGTAGTATCAAGTATCTCCGGAGCCTGTTATAGTTGAAGGGGTCAGGGGGCAGGGGTCAGAGGTCAGGGAGTAGAGGCCAGGGATTAGGGATTAGAAAACGCCCGCCGAATGCGGTCGTGGGGGATAGAACATCCGACAGCCGCTTGCGGCTTCGCACATAATTTGGACCTCGGAACCGTACTTGTTCTTTCATTCTGGTTCCCAAGCTCCGGCTTGGGAACCTCGGACAAAACGCGATACGCCTCCAGGCATCCCAGGAGTAAAACCATGCTTTTTCGACAATATGCTTTGTTGCAAAAAATGACCGCGATTGTTCTTCATTCTGGTTCCCAAGCGACGGCTTGGGAACCTCGGCCAAAAACAACCTTGCTTGTTCTTGCTGTGTTATTGTTTTCGGTCTCTGCTTCCG
>CAYWGR010000124.1:8746-16567 GCA_964458015.1 uncultured Planctomycetaceae bacterium | reverse complement strand
GGCGATACCTCGCGGCAGCGAATCCGCTATCAAAGCGGATTGACCGTCTGGGTCAATTGGCGCAAGGAGCCTTGGGCGGTTGAGGGCCGCACGCTGCCGCAATGGGGCTTTTTGGCCCTCGGACCTGAAACCGACGTTTCGACGGCGATGCACGACGGTCGCTGGGCCGACTATGCCGCGTGCCCTGAGTATGTATTCGCCGACGCGCGGACAAGCTTCCACGCTCCTTATCTGCGCGACGTGAAAGATATCCAACCGAGATTGGCATCGTTCAAGTATTTAGGCGGCGATCGCATCCAGGTAACCTACGAGTGGATCGTCAATGATACGCTGGACAACGAATACGTTTGCTTCGTTCACGGCTGCCGGCCGGCGTATGGTTTTGGCGACTTGATCGAGTTCCAACAAGACCACAACGCGCCGAAACCGACGCGACAATGGCAGAAGGGTGATCGCATCGTCGATGGGCCCTATGAGTTTCAGGTGGCCGGCAAATCGGATGTCTATGATTTGAAGATCGGTCTATATGGGCATAATCGCCGCGTGACGATCAAAGGGCCCGATGGATCGAGCGACAGCATTATTCTTGCGCGACTGGTGCTCGATCGCAAAGACGGCAAGATCCTCGACATTAAAAATACCCCGCCGGAACCGCAAAACAAAATTCCGGAAGCCGATTTCAAGGCGCATTTGAATCCGCCGGGCACATGGGTTGACTTCGGGGCCGTGGCCACCGACGGCGCGGTGAAGATCAACCGCGAGAAAGACCAGTTGACGTTGTTCCCCTATCCGCGCGATCAGGAATTCCGCGTTACGCTGGATCTCAAGACTCTGGCGCCGTCGGCCGATCCGGCCAAAGTGCGGATCCACGCCCTAGCGGCCGAGACGTGCCAAGACCTCGGGCCTGTTGAAGGCAAGTTCGAGAACAACCGTCTGACGATCAAGCTTGGCAAGCCTGGCGTGGGCCGGTATCGGATTACGTGGAAGTAGATTGGGGAGTTCCGAAGCCGAAGGATTATTAGAAGACTTATCGCTTCTAATAAAATGGACAATCCTGGTTACCAAGCTCCGGCTTGGGAACCTCCGGCAAACGGCATCTGGCGTTCCGAAGCCGGAGCTTCGGAGCGAGATAAACCTCCGGCAAACGCTACATGGCGTTCCGAAGCTGGAGTTTTGGAACGAGGTATGCTTTTTTGCTGGGCGATTTTATTTCTTTCCGCTCTTCTTCTCGCCATGACCCTCGCTCTCGATGGCCGCGATGTTCTTCTTCACCACGGGCACCAAGGGGCTGCCGGGATAGTCTTTCAGCAAGGAATGCAACGTGGCCAGGGCGCGATCCTTGCGACCGCGACGCATTTCGCAATCGGCGGCCGTCATCAGAAGCTGATCCATGTAGGGCGAGTCGGGGCTCACGGTTTGCAATCGTTCGGTTTGAGCGATTGCTTGGGCGTATTTACCGCGGGCGGCCCAATAGCGGGCGTAGAGCAGCGTTAAATAGCCTTCGATTTTCTCCGTGGGGAAATCTCGCTCCCAGGCATGGATTTCTTCGGCCGCGCGGGCGAATTGCTTTTCCTTGACAAACTCTTCGGTGGAACGAGTGTGAGCGCCGCGCTGGGCTTGCGTTTCGACCAATGGGCGGGCCATGCCGCCGAGACGTTCGGCTTCGACATAGGCGCTGCGAGCGGCTTTGCCGTCGCCCGAGGCGGAGTATTAGTCGCCCCAGGTGCGTTGCAAGGATGCTGAAATGGGGCCGAGATTGCCTTTGCCGAGCCGCTTGGCTGCCGATTCCAGAAGCCGCTTGGCCTCGGGCACCTTCAGCAGATCGTTGATGGCGATGTCAGCAGCATGAATTTCACACTCGGCTTTGATCTCGGCATTGCCGATGCGTTGGGCCGCACCTTGCCAGATGATGAAAGCGGTCAGCGAGTCGCCCAGTCGGTCGCGGGCCATCGGGCCGGTGATGTCGGCCAGTTTCAGCAGGTCTTCGTCGCCTTTGGCAGCTGCTTCCTCGGTAAACACCGCCTTGCCGGCCGCGACGATCTTGGCCAAGTATTCGTCAGATTCTGAAAGCTCCTCACCCTTCGGAGCTTTGCGGGCAGGCGCTGCTTCTTTTTTCGACGTGGGGCGGCGGTTGGGGTCTTCTTCCGAGGCTTTGGCCTTTTCCGTCTCGTCTTCCGCACGATGGGACAATGCCAGGGCTTTTGCTTCGAGGGCCGCCACCAATTGGAGCAGCGCGGGCGCGTCCAAAGTTTTTGGATCGTAAGTTTCGAGGATTTTCAGATAATCTGCAAACGTGTAGGTGCGGTCTTTCGGCGAAGGATGCGGCCGGTCGACATTGATGCGGTTGGTCGTCGAAAGCGTCTTGCCGCCGCGACGCACGGAGAGCTTGACGGGGTAGATTCCAGGGCGGAGATAAACGTGATCGACGTTCAGCAGATCGCTTGTCTGGCCGTCGCCGAAATCCCATTGCACCTTGGTGCCCGACATCGTGAGAGACTTGGGCGACACATCGCGGAACAACACGCCCACCAGGGGCGTTTCATTTTCGGGCAGTAGCACTTCGTTGGTGACTTTGATGATGAAGTCGGGCACTTGCTTGACGGTTCGCGTCACCAGACGAGTAGCCGGCAAGCGTCCGATAAGATGCGTGCGGAAAACGTCGGAAGGAATGGCAACGGGCTTCACCGGCTTTTCGCCCGTCGGGTCGATTTCCCAGGCAGCGGCCATAATGGCGGTTCCGCCCGCCGCGGCGTGGTAATAATCGAATTTATGCATACCAGGCGCAAGTTTCACGTCCTGCCGGCAGCCGGGGCGGGCGTCCATCGCCGGTCCATGATGGCCGGGGGCCGATACGACCAGTTTGTCATCGACCAACAAAAAACTGGCGTCCTGGCTCGAAACCATGAAGCCGTAGGTGGCGGCCTTGCGAATTTCCATCACGCCGCTGTAATGACTGAAGAAGGGGGCGGCCGCCAGCACGCAGGGATTGTAGCAGTGGAAAACGCCCTCGACGTAGTCGGCGCCGATCGGAGCGGCTTTCTCATAGGCGCCACGCACCCCGTCCAAGCTTTGCATATCGCAAGCGGCGAACTGCCGGGTTTCGAGCAAGAGGCCGTCGGTATTGGTCCAAGCGGGCGATTTTTCGGTCGGCGGGTCGCCGCCGTAGTAGATGTCGTATTCCGACTGGCCCTGGAGCGGTTGGAATGCCAGGCGGCAGAAGTCGCCGGGCCCCACCTGTAGCACACGCATGGGGGCCGGCCTGTTTTGGGCCATGACGACCACGTTTTTCCCGTCGGGCCGAATTTCGCCCTGATGGAAGAACTCGGTCACAATGACCGAATATTGCTTGCCGGCAGGCACCATGACCGAGCGGACGGCGTTGAATTCGGTCCCTTGGTGCTTAAACGACTCGGCCGTTGCCCGGCTTGAAAGCGATAGCAGCACGACACTTGCGGCAATCCAGCCCGAAAAGGCGAGGTTTTTTGGCATTTTTGTAGCGATTGTGCGATGAAGGAAAAGGTTCTGCCCACACCTATTCTTAATTCTCTTCGTGGGCCCGGGAATATTCCCCGAGCATTGATCGGAATAACTCTATGAACTAATGTATAAGGATACGGTCACAGAGGGAAGCACCACAGAGGAGTTGTTTTATGGCAGTCGCCACCCCCCAAATGAGCCCCGAAGAAGCCGTCCGTCGAGTAGCACAAGCTCGTGAGGCGCTGGTCACGGAAGTTCATAAAACCATCATCGGTCAAGATGAAATGATCGAGCAGATGCTGCTTTGCACTTTTGCACGCGGCCATTGCTTGACCATCGGCGTGCCGGGGCTGGCGAAAACGCTCACTATTTCGACCATCTCCCAGGCGTTGCACCTGAAGTTCACCCGTATTCAGTTTACGCCGGACCTTATGCCCAGCGACATCACGGGCACGGAGATCATCGACCAGGATCAGGCGACCGGCAAGCGAACGTTCCGGTTTGTCCGCGGGCCGATTTTCTCGAACATCGTTCTGGCCGACGAAATCAACCGAACGCCGCCGAAAACCCAAGCGGCCTTGCTCCAGGCGATGCAAGAGCACGAAGTGACCGTGGCCGGCAACACCTACAAGCTGGAGCCGCCGTTCTTCGTAATGGCCACGCAAAACCCGATCGAGCAGGAAGGAACCTATCCGCTGCCCGAAGCCCAGTTGGACCGTTTCATGATGTCGATCAACATCGGCTATCCGACGCGGGATGAAGAGCGGGACATTGTGATGGCGACGACCCAAACGGTTCGCCAGGAAATTCGGCCGGTGCTTTCGGGGCCCGACATCATCTGGATTCAGCAATTGGTCCGTCAGGTGCCTACGAGCCAGCACATGGTCGATTATGCCGTCGATTTGGTGCGTGCCACACGGCCCAAGGAAGCATATAGCCCCGACTTCGTGAAGAACTGGTTGGCCTGGGGCGCCGGTCCTCGTGCCGCTCAAAACTTGATTCTAGGCGCGAAGGCCCGCGCAATTTTGCACGGCCGGTTCGCCGTCACGGCGGAAGACATTCGATCGGTGGCGTACCCCGTGTTGCGGCATCGTATTTTCACCAACTTCAACGCCGACGCCGAAGGCATCGACGTGGATCAGGTGATCGAGAAGATTCTGACGACCGTGCCGGAACCCACTTACGGTGAGACGGTTTCGCCGAAGTCGCATCGCAAGGCCCCGGCGCAAACATTCGCACCGCCTCCCGCACAGCCGGCGGCCCCTGCTCAAACTTTCGCACCGGCCCCCGCGCCGCAACCCGCGCCTCGACCGGCGCCGACCGCTCCAGCGCCGCAGTACGTTGCACCGCCGCAACCGGCAGCGCCTCAGCATGCCGCGCCGCCGCAACCGGCAACACCGCAGTACGCCGCGCCGCCGATGGCGGCACCGCCGGCCGGTCCGCAGTATGCCTCGCCGCCCGTGGCGACGCCGCCCGTGGCCACACCGCCGCGCAATACGCCGACGCCGCCTCCGGGACGTTAGTGGGCCTTGTAAGATTTCGAGCGTGTGGTTCTGCTTTGCGAAGCCGCAAGCGACTTGCCGGACATATTGAACGGTCGGCGCGTTGCGGATTAGTGCAGCCTTGGATTGGAAACCACAGCACGTTTCTTTATCGCAGGGCGTCGAGCGGTTTGAGCCGCATGGCGGTCAAGGCGGGGAGCAGGCCGCCGAGGAGGCCCATCAACAGCGTGAGCAAAATTCCGCCCGCAATGATGTCGGGACTGATGGCCAGTTGCAAAACGACCGATTTTCCGCCGCCTTGCCCTGCCACCATGCTCGTGGCGGTCCAGCCATCGGAAAGCGAGCCCAAGGCACAGCCCAACATTCCGCCGACCAGGGCGATGACCAACGATTCCAGCAGGAAGGAAACGAGGATCTGCCATCGGGCGTAGCCCAGCAGCCGCAACACGCCGATATCCTTGATGCGTTGGCTGATGGCGGCGAACATAGTGTTCATCACGCCGAAAATGCCGCCGATCGACATCACGACGGCGATAAATCCGATGGCAAACGTGAATTGGATCGTCGTTTCCGACATGCTTTTATAGTACTCGGTTTCGACCTGTGCATTGACGGCGGCTTTTTTGTAATCCTTGCTCAAAAATTCCTTGAGTCCCAAGGCCGAATCCGCGTCTTGCGTTCGTAAAACCAAGGTCGTGTAGCTGGTTTTGCCGAACAACGAGCCGACCAACGACCGCTTGGCCCAAATTTCCGAGTTGAACGTCGAGCCGGTTGACTTCAAAATGCCGACGATGATCCATGTGCGGTCGCCAAGGACAAAGGTTTCGCCGACATCGAGCCGCGTCGGGTTTTTCGCTTTCGCAAGCTCCGCACTCGTTCGGGTGCGAGCTAATTCGTAAGCAACGCCCTCGCCAAGTACTGCTTGAACTAAGGGGGCCGAATCTTTCACCTCCTGGACACCGGCCTCCGAAAACCAACTTCCGCCCGGCAACAGTTCCAGGTTATGCACGTCGGCGGTCATTTGCGGGTCTTCGATGCCGCGGACTTGAAGGAAACGACGTTTGGGCCGGCCGTTCGTCTCATCCGTGATAGGCTGGTTGGCTACCATGAAGGTTTCACGACTGGCCATCGGCCGACCGTTTTTTCGAACGACCGGCGGCAGATGTTCAATTTCGGCCAGATCACCGATCACAAGGTTGCTGATGATTTCGTCGGTGGCGCCGTCGGACATGATCACGACGTTACCGGGCTGGCCCGTCTGCTCGGTCAGTTTTTTCATGCCATGCACGAACGCCATCATCACGGTAAGCAGCGCGATGACGGCCGTGAAAGCCAGCGACGTCATGAGCGTCGTCTTCCAGCGGACGGTCAGATTGCGGAAGTTGTAGCTCAGCGGGATTTTGCCGATGGCGAACAGTGTCAGAAGAATGACGCCGGCAATGGCTAGCAGGGTAAGGATCATTATGCCACCTTGGAAAAAGTCAGAAAATCAGAAGATGCGTCTGTGATGAATCCTACTTGATTGCTCCCAGGACAAAAAGGAACATTCCATCATTTTTTATCGATGCATCAGCGGAGCCGTCTCAACGGTGAGTGTCAAACCCATTGCTTTGGTAACCGCAACAAGCGTGGAGAAGCGTGGGTTGCCGCGCGGTGACAAGGCACGATAGAGGCTTTCACGTTCAACTCCCGCCGCCTTGGCTACTTTTGCAATACCGCCGCGGGCTTCTGCAATCTGTCGTAAGGCAATCAACAGCACCCGCGGTTCGTCCGTATCTTCGATCGCCGCCTTGAGATATTCAGCGGCAAAGGTTCGGTTCTTTCGCAGTTTGTTGATAATCGCTTCGTCGTGAGAAACGCTTGCCCTGTTTTTCATGGATTTTTGATCCTTTGCTTATAATCATTCCAATACTCGATTGCGAGGTTGATATCGGCCGACTGTCTACGTTTATCGCCACCGCACAACAGCAATACGCACGTCCGTTTCGTCATTGCGTAATAAACGCGGTAGCCCGGCCCCCAGTCGATTCGCAACTCCCAAACGCCGTTGGCCAACGGTTTGCAGTCGCCAAAGTTACCCGCCGCTAGTCGGGAAATTCTTACAACGATCCTCGCTTCTGCCTTGGCATCTCGCAATGAATCCAACCACTCTTGGAACGGGTCTATTCCAGACGATGTCAAGTAATGGCGGATTTCCATCATCGAATTAATTGTAACTTATATATCACAGGTCGGCAAGTTGGATCGAGTGCGTCTCTGATACGTCTTCGATCGTAGGTTTGTTTTGCTGTTTGTTGTGGTGCGTCTAGGACGCACCCTACTTCTTAGACCTTCGCCATCTTACGCCACCTTCGAGAATACGTCGGCAACTTTGACGTTACGCGCCGACCACGCGGGGAAGAAGCTGCCTAGGAGCGCGGCCAGCCCACCGACGGCCGGCCCCCACCACAATGCGGCAGGCGGAATAAAAAAACGATCGAAAAATCCGATCGGGAACGAAAGGCCGCCCATCGCCCAATTGATCACGGCGTAGGTAAGGCCCGCACTGAGGAACCCGGCGCCGCCGCCCAACAGCAGCGATTCGCCCAGCACGAGAATCAGTATCTGATACGGTCGAAAACCGAGCACTTTCATCACGGCCAGTTCGATGCGACGCTCGCGCACGCTGATGCTGATGGCATTGGCAATGACCAGCAACACCGTCGCCAGGCAAGACGGCACGAGGAACCATCGCATGCCCCAGATTAAATCGCGGAACGATTCCAACATGCTCGAAAGGCCCGAGGCCATCGTTTCGCAACGCACGGCCGGGCTGGTGAACTCGGGCGACGACTCGATCTGC
>CAYWGR010000124.1:0-8736 GCA_964458015.1 uncultured Planctomycetaceae bacterium | reverse complement strand
GTTTCGTGAAGGCCGCCTGGTCGGGCACCTTCAAGAGCATCAGGCTCAAGTTCCGCTCCGACCAGGGGTGTTTCTGCCCGTTGTGCGTCTGTGGATAGGAATCGAGCGCGTTGATGAAATAATCGCGGTTGAAGGCGGCCATCGTGTCGTAGCGGCCGGGCGGAAATGAGCCGACGATTTCGAATTCCAAATCCAACCCCTTGGAAATACTGATGCCGCTGAGTTTCAACCGCTCGCCGATCCGCTTGTTGGTGTTGCGAAGATGGTTATTGCCCAAGATGATGCCTTGGCGGTTGGCTTTCAGTTTGGCGATATTTTCGTGTAATTCTTTTTCTTGATCGGCAGGCAGCGACTCGAGTCCTTCCATCATCGTGCCGATCTTGTCGGGCTCGCAGGCGATGGCAAAAACCAGGTTTTCGCGCGTCAGCTTCGTCAGATCGAGCGTGCCAATGAAAAACTGCCACGTCATCGAATCGAGCGGTTCGAGGTCGCCGGGATTGCGCGCGGCGCCCCGGCTCAACGAGTCGGCATAGGAATAAGGCAGACGGCTGGGAACCGACCACCGCTCGGTCACCATGACGTGGATATTCTGGTTCTTTTCCGAAGTGACCAGGTCCAACAGCCATAGGATCGACCAGACCAAGGTCACAACGAAAACCAATACCATCGTGACCATCCCGGTCAGGATGGATCGCAAGGGATTTCGGTGAACGTTGCGGAAGATCAGCTTGAAGTATTTCATGTGTTGGATGTTTGTTCGACGAGCTGGCCTTTTTCCAAATGCAAAAGCCGGTCGGCACGCTGCGCGGCACGGGGATCGTGCGTTACCAGAATGATCGTCTTGTGCAACGCCTTCCGCAATTCGCAAAGAAGATTGAGGATTTCTTCAGCGGCGTGGGCGTCAAGATCGCCGGTCGGTTCGTCGGCCACGATCAACGTCGGATCGGTCGCGATGGCTCGGGCGATGCCCACGCGCTGCTGCTGACCGCCGGAAAGCTGCCCTGGCCGGTGGTGGATGCGATTGGTTAGTCCGACCAATTCGAGGGCGGTCATCACCTGCTGTTTTCGTTGCGCGGCGGAAAGCGGAAGCAGCAACAACGGCAATTCCGTGTTTTCGTAGGCCGTCAGCACGGGCAATAGATGATAAAACTGAAAAATGAATCCGATGTGCCGTGTGCGCCAACCGGCCAGTTGCCCTTCGGACATCGAGGAGATCAACCGCTCGCCGACATGGATCTCGCCACGGCTGGGCGTATCAAGTCCGGCGATCAAATTCAGAAGCGTGGTCTTGCCGGAGCCGCTGGGGCCCATCAAACCGAGGAATTCCCCTTCGGGCACATTCAAGGTGACGCCGTTCAAAACGTCGACGCGCTCGCTTCCGCGACTGAAGTATTTATGCACGCCATGAACGCGAACGATGTCTTTTTTTATTGCTGTATTATCCATATTTCAATTTCGGAATGCTACCGATTCATCTCTTGCTGCAAGGTGCGAAATGCACCGTTGCCCTGCGGATTGCAGCGAGTTCCACGCACTCTACTTTTTCAAGAACGACACCAATGCGCCCATCTCAGGCTTCAAATAGACGCCTTCTTCGGCGGCCGGCACTTGGATTTTCACGCGGACCGGCACGGCGCCTTTCGAGCGATCGGCCGTCGGCATCAATCGCGAAACTTCGCCGAGATACTTACGATCGGGAAACGCCTCGGCGCGGATCTCGCACTTCTGTCCCTTGGAAATTTTACTGATATCGCGTTCCTGAATCGTCAGCTCGACTTCCAGGTCGGAAAGGTCGGCCATTTCGCAAAGACTAAAAAACCCTTGCATGGCAATGGGATTGACCAAGCTGCCTTCCTCGGCGTTTTTCTTGAGAATCGTGCCGGAGATCGGAGCGCGGATGATGCAATTGCTCAATCGCCACTCGGCCTTGGCCAGCTCGGCTTCGGCTTGGTTCACCTGGGCTCTTGCGGCGTTGATTCGCTCGATGCGGGGGCCTTCCTCCATCAACTTCAGCGCGGAAGTAAGCCGCTGCACGCGGCGATCCATTGCCTGAAACCTGCTCAAGGCCGCATCGTATCCTTCGCGCGAGAGCACTTTTTTGGCAAACATCTCAGAGCTTCGCCGATAGTCGGCCTCGAGCTGTACGCGCTGCGCCTCGGCCTCGGCTAGTTCGGACTTGGCTTGATCGATCTCGCCGGGGCGAAAGCCGTGTTCTAGCTCGGAGAGGTTTTCCCGCGTCGATTCCAACAAGGCTTTTGCGCGATCGCGTTCGGCACGGAATTCCGTATCCTCCAGTTCGGCTAAAACATCGCCTTTTTTGACGCGCTGCGACTCCGTGATCCGCAGCTTAACCACCATGCCGTTGACTTTTGGGCTGACTAATATCTGGTGGGCCGGAATGATGTAGCCCTTGGCCTCGAGGGCAACGCTGCCCGAGGAAGCGGCCATGGCCAATGGTGCAGGTGCAGAAGTAGAAGACGGCCGCGGAGACGTGTTCGGCTTGGCGGCTGCCGGGGGCGTCGGCGCGGCGGGCGGCGTTTGAAAGAAATGCAAATAGGCCAATACGGCCGTGCTGACGGCGAAAATCAGACACAACAGCCAGGGCGACCAGGAACCGGAGGAACCGGTTTCCACATGTTGCGGCAGTCGAAGCGATTGCACGCGATCGTGAAGCTGCCGGTTGGCTGACTCCTTGTGCGTCTCATCAGCAGGAGACTTCACCGGCGCGGGTTCTTCGCTCATGCTCACAGCCCTTCGGTCTCTGTCCGGTTGATGGTCTATTGATTCCAAGATAGCTAATGAGCCGAGGCCGGCCAATGAGAAGCCGGAAAACCGCTGCCACTCAGATCACTACTAATCTAGACATCATTCGAGCCATTTAGGATAGCATCAAACGGCGGGAGTGGACAAGTGCGCGCGTTTTTTGTCACCAATGATGGGGATGATGGTAGCAAGGGCCAGGTCCCCAATGTTCAACCACGATCGGCGGTGGGGCCGATTCGCGGATCACGACGGTTTTTGCCGGCAGCGCCTGGGCAACGGGCACGGATTGCATTGTTTGGATAACTTGCGGGCTGACACCCGCCTGCTGGAGAGTTACGAGATCGCTCGTCGTGAGGGGTGCTGCCAAACCATGTGCACGAACGTGGTTGGAAATCAAGTCGTCTCGAACCTTGGCTTGGGTCATGGTCAGCACTTCGGGAACCGTGACGGCACCGGCGACAACTTGGCGTCCGAGTTGGGCTTCGATGAGAGCCCTGTTACGAGCTTCGTTTTCATCAATATCCGAACCGACGGCAGCGCCCGTCAGTCCGCCGATCCCAGCGCCAATGGCGGCGCCGGCGCCAGGATTACCGGCAGCGCCTCCGATGATTGCACCCGTGCCGGCTCCTAATAGTCCGCCGAATAGAGCGCCGTTTTCCGTATGGGTTCTACATCCCGTGGAAAACATCAACCCACATAAAAGGCATCCGGTAATCCAGCGGATCTTGTAGCTCATTTTTCCTCTCCGCGGCATCGCAAAGGTTCATGGAATGATCAAGGACGCATCAACCGCAATCCACACATGCTCTATCTGTTCGATAGACTGGCTATCCAAATCTACACTGAGGGGAGGCCTTGTGGCCGTTCTCCAATTTACCAGGGCTTTTTATAGTCACATTGATGTGATCTAATCCGGCCTCAGTTGCAATTGGTATTTTCGTATGGGATGCGTAGAATATCGAGCGACTAAAATGCGAACGCCTCCACTGTGGGCGATAAATTACCGCGAAGAGATATCTGTTACCATGCCAATTTGTCGAAAATTTAGTAATCGCGCTAGGCAGTGCTTCTTCGTCGCAGTCTGGACATGGGGATTTCTGCTCATGCCGGCCCTCGGTTTCAGTCAAGGGCCCGGTATGGGAGGAATGGGTGGACCGGGGGGCGGAGGTCCGAAAAGCCCCGCGGACTATTACCGCGGCTCATCGCTGCCTCCCTCGACGACCGTGCTGACGCCTCATGGCGGTCATTATCTGAGTACCGAGACGAATCGGTTCGAGATCGTCTTCATGCCGTTGCAGACCCGGGTTTATGTTTTCGACAAATTGGTAAAGCCTTTGAGTGCGAAAGAAATCCAGGTACAGATGTCCTTGCTCATGCCGGGCGAAAGAACGGCTCGCAAAATTTCATTCCAATTCATTCCCATCCAACCAGGGATCGATCAGGAGTATTTGGTCGCTAATCTAGATGTTGCGCCGTTGCGGGGCAAGGAAACGCCGATCACCATCGACATTTCCAACTTGCCGAATCGCAAACAACCGACAGTCTCCTTTACTCCGGTTTTGACCGATGGGAAGATTCGGCCTTATGTCGCCCAGGTGTTGCCTGTCAAAACGGATGCGGAGGGAGTGATGCGGCAGCGAACGTGCCCCGTCAGCGGCGACGTGCTGGGAATCAAGGGGCCGGTGGTCAAGTTATTGATCGCCGATACGCCTTTGTATCTCTGCTGTGAAGGTTGCATCAAGGCAGTTCGCGACGAGCCGGAGAAATACTTGCCACGACGCTAGGCCGGATCCATCACACCCAGGCGCGGAGCGTTTTTCTCTTGGTCCCAATAGGGCGACATTCGTCGGACGTTGGCGACCATGGCGGGAAATACTTCGATGATGTGGTCTACGTCGGCATCGGTGTTGTAGCGGCTGAAGCTGAAGCGGACCGAACCCTGAACGGCGGCGTCGGGCACCTTCATCGCCCGCAATACATGAGAGGGTTCAAGGGAGCCGGAAGTGCAGGCCGACCCGCTCGATGCGCAGATGCCGAGGTCGCTCATTTGGTAGAGAAGCGATTCGCCCTCGACGCAGTGGCAAGAGATATTCAGCGTGTTGGGTAATCGCGGCGCGCCGCGGCCGTTGATCTCAACATAGGGAATGCGTTCTTCGAGGGTCCGTTCCAAGCGGTCGCGCAGGCCGCGCACCCGGGTGTTTTCGTCGTCGAGCCCCAGTGCAGCCAATTCGAGCGCCTTGGCCAGCCCAACGATGTACGGCACGTTTTCGGTGCCGGCACGGCGACCTTCTTCTTGATGACCGCCGATCAGATACGGCCGGCAGCGTGTTCCGCGTTTGATATACAAACCACCCACACCCTTGGGAGCGTGAACCTTGTGGCCGGAGAACGACAACAGATCGACATTTTGGAATTCACCGCGCAGATCGATCGGGATCTTGCCGACCGACTGCGTTGCATCGGTGTGGAAGATGATGGCGGGATCGGTTTCCTTGGTCAATCGCGCAAGCTGTTCAATCGGAAAGATCACGCCGGTTTCGTTGTTGGCGTGCATGATCGAGACCAACAGCGTATCGGATCGCAGGGCGCGGATGAATTCGCCGATATCAAGATTGCCTTGGCGATCGACGCCGAGAAAAGTCACTTCGAGCCCTTCACGGGTGAGTTCTTTGCAAACTTCCAAAACGGCCGGATGCTCGACGGTCGTGGTGATGACGTGCCGGCGGCCGGGATTCGCCCGAACCGCGCCGAAAATCGCCGCGTTGTCGCTTTCCGAAGCGCAACTGGTGAATTCGATCGCACTAGGATCGGCAAGCCCGAAGAATCGAGCGACCTCGGCCCTGGCCGCTTGAATCGCATGGGCCGTGCGTCGTGCAGGCTCGTACATCGAACTGGGGTTGAAATATTCGGTCGTCAAAAAAGGCTTCATCGCCTCGACGACTTCGGGGGCCACCGGCGTGGTGGCGTTGTTATCGGTATAAATGATGTTCATGAAAATCTCCGTTTATCATGGGTGCGACGTAATGGCAAGGACCGTAATTTGCCGCTTGCCGGGACCGTAGCACCAAAATACCCGATCAGCGCCGGGCGTTTGGTTCTGCGCATATGCCTCGAACACCTTTTCCTTCGCAACATAGGGATGAGGCAATGTATGATACTTGTGCGTTTGCAGGCCGGGATGCTTGGGATTCGAGAGCAATAGCGTTAATGTCTTGTGGACTTGCTTGAAAAGCCCTTCGTCTTTCGACGACTTTGCTTTTTCCTTCTTCCGCCGAGCGACAAGACTGGCTTCGGCTCGGGCCTTCAACTCGTCGTAAGCGGCTTTTGCCTCGGGCGTCCAAACGAGTGAAAACATTATTGCTTCTCAGGTAAATAATGTCGGGTAGCGCTGGGCCAAATACTCCTGCTTACCGGCCTCCCGACATTAGTTTTCTGATCCCCATTAGTCATCCAGTTGTGCAGCCAATCGGGCGTCGGCTTCCAAGTTCGGCGGCGACTTGGCCTTCTTGCCGGCCTTGGCCTGATCCAATCCACGAAGCACGGAAGCTTTCGCCTTGGGGGTTTTATGTAGCCAGACTTCACGTTGGGGAATAACCTCAGCCAGCGTGATTCGCACTTCGGTAGCGTCGATATCCTCGATGATTACCGTCCGGTTGGCGAATCGGCTGCCCAGCGTGATGCGTCCTTTGTCGTCGGCGGTTTTGGTGGTCATGGAATTACTCTCTCCCTGCTGGCTTTTTACTATTCTAACTCGAAAAGGGATAGTGGGCAAGTGGGAAATTCCCCCTCTCCCACCCCCTTCCTCGGCAAATCGCCACAAAGGAGCAACTACACGTCGATGACTTTGATCCGCTCATCGACCATTTCTTTCAGGGTTCGTTCGACCAACATCCGCAGGGTTTGGCTTGCATGTTCGCAGCCGCTGCAGGCGCCGGTCAGGCGGCAGTAGACCAGCGTGCCTTTGATGTCCACGATTTCGACATCGCCACCGTCGTTTTTCAGCATGGGCCGAACGTATTCGTCCATGGTTTTTTCGATTTTTTTGTCGAATTGGTAGGTGGACAGTGTCGCTCCGTCAACTTTGGGCGGCTCGACAGGCACCGCACCAAGGATGGGAAGCTTCGCGGCAGGTTTTGTTTGCGTCTTGCCGGCGCCCCAGGTTTCATCGAGCAGGTCTTGCAGCCCGCCGGGCACATGGTGACACGACATGCAGGCCCCGCCCGCCTTGATGGCGTTGGTGATCTCGGCGATCGTGTGCAAATTCAATTCCTTGATCTTGCGGCGAATGTATGGTTCGCTGAGGGAGAAGCATTTGCAAACGATCCGGCCTTCGGTCCGCTCGTCGCCGTGCATATCAACGCCGAGGCTTTGCAGATCGACGCCGCGACGTTGGGCCCAATTGAAGACAGCGGCTTCGAGCGCTTCGGCGCCCATGACCGAACAGTGGATTTTTTGCTTCGGAAGGCCCTCAAGGTATTTGACGATGTCTTGGTTCGTGATCTTCAACGATTCGATGGGCGTATAGCCGCCTTGCTCGATCATCGCACAAAGGGCCTCGGAAGCGGCAATGGCCGAGGTGCAGCCGAACGTCAGGTAGCGGGCCTCGGTGATGACGTCCTTCGTCGGATCGGTCGGATGGCGTTTTACCCGAAAGGTGAAACGGATGGCGTCGCCGCAGGCCAGGGAGCCGTGCTCACCCAAGCCGTCAGGATCTTCGATTTCGCCCAAATGGGTGCCCGGCTTGCCGTGAACGGCATCCATGAAGAGTTGTTTTGTTTTTTCACTATATTCCCAAGCCATCGCAAGCCTCTCCGCATCAACAGTCCGATGATAAACTTACTCTTATTAAGTTTACGCCCCGAGACTACCCCCGACAAGGGGAGGTGTGGCTCTACAGGCCCAAGATTTTTGCCGTGGCAAGCCACTGCAATTCGCCGCCGCCGAGTGCCGGCGCATCGCTGAAACGCACGGCGGCGACGGCTCCTTTGGCGAAGCGGATCGAGCAGGCGGCGTCGCCGATCACGGCGGCGGTCAACCAATTTACGTCCGGGGCATGACCAACCCACGCGATTTGTTCGTGTTTGCGTGATTCACGCACCGTCCATCGCATCAAGACGTCGGCATTGCTTCCCGGTCGTAACTCGTCGAGCTCGACGATTTCGGCCTTGTTCACACATAATGCCAAAATTTGGGCAGTTTCCATGCAACGAGCTAACGGACTCGTGGCGATCAACGAGGGCTTCATCCCGTGTTCCGTCAATCGCGCAGCCATACGGCTGAAGCGATCGCGGCCCTCCGCGCTAAGCGGCCGCTGATCGTCGTGCGGCCAACGCGGATCACCGCTATCGACGGCCCAAGCATGACGAATAATGTAAAGGTCCATGAGTCAGGGGCTAGGGGCTAGAAAATTACGGCGAATCGCTCCATTTATTTCATGCGCCATAGAAGGCGATCCGGAATATGCAATTGTTTTATTGTTTCCGCAATGTCGGCACGGAACCGTTTGGCATCTTGCGGATAGCCGGCTGTCGGTTGTAAGCCGGGTATGCGATGACGCCAAAAATCGTTCAAGGCGCGCATCGCCAACTCGCGCAGATACTTCGAAGCCATCGATGCCAACGCGGCCGGCAAACAGGATTCGGCTTTCATCCGGAAACATACCTCGATGCGGCGTTCCGACGGGCCGAAGCGATAGAGGCTTCGCTCGCGACCTTCGCCGCGCACTTCGATCAAATAATCGGGAAAATGCTCGGCCAACAGCGAGCCATAACGATTTCGCCCACCATGCTTGTCGCAAACCATCGAAATCGAACCGGTGGGAAGAGGCTCGATCATGCTGGCCGCCAAGGCCAGCGTTTCGTGCGAAAGGGCGGTGCTTTTCAGACCGTGCTGTTCGACCAAATCGTTGAATTCGCCCTCGAAAATCACGCGGCTGCGCATCGAGATCAGCCGGACACCGGCATTGGCCAGCCC
>CAYWGR010000123.1:0-16927 GCA_964458015.1 uncultured Planctomycetaceae bacterium | reverse complement strand
CCCAATTCGACGAAATTGCCCGCCAAGCAGCGCCCGAGATCGGAGTTCCCGAGGCGGATTGCCTTGCCTATTTGCGCGATCATCTGCGGTTTCACCTGGGCGACCGGCAACGGCAAGGACTGGAACGCTATTATGCCCTGGCCGGCCGATTAGGTCTCGCTCCGCAAAACGTAAAACTCGTATTCGACAGTCATGAATAAAACCATTCTTGAAAAAGCGGTGGCCGGAAAGCGTCTCAACGCAAGCGAAGGACTCGCGCTGTTGGAGTCGAACGATTTAGCGGCCCTGGCCGGCGCCGCCGACGCCCTGACCCAGCGATTGCATCCTGAATCGTTCCGCACCTACAACATCGACCGCAACATCAACTACACCAACATCTGCACGAGCGGCTGCCGCTTCTGCGCATTTTCGCGCAAGCAAGGCGATCCCGACGCCTACCTGATCGAGAACGACGAGCTGCACCGAAAGATCGAAGAGACCATCGCCCTGGGTGGCAACCAGATTCTCTTGCAAGGCGGAATGCATCCCGACCTGAAAATCGACTGGTACGAAGCGCTGCTCCGCGACATCAAGCAACATTTCCCAACGCTCAACGTACACGGATTCAGCCCGCCGGAAATTGACTACATCGCAACCGTCTCCGGCCTTTCAATCCGCGAGGTTCTCGAACGGCTAAAGCAGGCCGGCCTGGGTTCGCTGCCCGGCGGAGGGGCGGAAATCCTCGTCGATCGCGTTCGCCAACAGGTTAGCCCTTGCAAGGCGTCGGCCGACCGTTGGCTGGAAGTCTGTCGAACGTGGCACAACCTCGGCGGACGCGGTTCGGCCACGATGATGTTCGGCCATCTCGAAACACTGCCCGACCGGATCGAACATCTGGATCGGCTCCGCACCCTTCAAGACGAAACGCACGGCTTCACGGCCTTTATTTGTTGGACATTCCAGCCCGGCAACACGGCCCTGCAGAACACGACGAAACTGGGGGCTTTTGAATACCTGAAGATGCTGGCCGTCAGCCGATTGTATCTCGACAATTTCGCTAATCTTCAGGCAAGTTGGGTAACGCAGGGACTATCCGTCGGTCAGCTAGCCCTGCGGTTTGGGGCCAACGATTTCGGTAGCGTTATGATTGAGGAAAACGTTGTGGCTGCCGCCGGCACCAGTTTCCGAACGACGGAGGCCGAAATTCGGCGAAAAATCGAGGGCACGGGCTACACCCCCGCAAGAAGGGATGTTTTTTACAAAATTTTAGAATAAATTTTCCCCGCGCGAGGTTACAATAAGAGGATACGCTCCTCTTCACCACGGCACCAGCTATGATTCACGTTCACGAATTGACCAAGCATTACAGCGACCTACGACGGGGACGATTCGTGGCGCTGGGGGGAATCAGTTTCCAGGCAAAGCCCGGCCAAATCTACGGCCTGCTTGGTCCCAACGGCGCCGGCAAAACAACTGCCTTGCGCATCCTCAGCACCGTGCTGCAACCGACCGGCGGCAAGGCCTCGATCAACGGCTTCGACGTCGTCTCGCAAGCGACCGAAGTGCGACGGCAAATCGGCTTCATTTCGGCCAATACGGCCGTCTACGACCGCATGACCGGTTGGGAAATGGTCGAATATTTCGGCCGGCTCCGCGGCATTCCCGGCGACGATCTGACCGCCCGCATGGAATCAATCTTCGTGCGGCTCAAGATGAACGACACGCGCGACATCCTGGGCTCGAAAATGTCGACCGGCATGAAGCAGAAAGTTTCCATCGCCCGCGCGTTGATCCACGATCCGCCGGTGTTGATTTTCGACGAAGCCACTGCGGGCCTCGATGTCCTGGTGGCCCGAGCGCTTCTGAACACCGTGGCCGAGTTGCGCGACAACGGCAAATGCATCATCTTCTCGACGCATATCATGCGGGAAGTCGAAAAGCTATGCAATCGCATCGCGATTTTGTATCGCGGCGAATTTCTGGCCGAGGGCGGTCTGGATGAATTGCGCGACCTGCACCACGAACGAGACCTCGAAGAGTTGTTCTTCCAATTGATCTCCAACCACGACGAAATTGCATCGCAAACGCTTGCGGTTTAAGAATCTATGAGTTTCACGAACGTCAAATGGATCATGTTGCGTGAGATCCGCGATCAGCTTCGCGACCGGCGAACGCTGTTCATGATCGCGGTGCTGCCTATTGTTCTGTATCCGCTCATGGGGCTCAGCCTGTTCCAGGTTTCGCAATTCATGCAGGAACAGCCCACCCGGGTGCTGGTCGTGGGATCGCAAGACACGGCCGAACGGCCGCAACTCTTTGAAAAGCAACAATTTTCAAAGCACTTGTTCGCCGATCCCGGACGCACATCGCTTCTGGAACTGCATTTCACGGCCGAGGAACCGTCATTGCGTGATTTGCCTTTGTCCAAAGCCCGAACCGAAGCCGACAGCTTGGTTCGAGCGGGCAAGTATGAGGCGGCCCTCTATTTTCCGCCCGATTTTTCCACCCGGCTCGATGCTTTCCGCAAAGCCATTCGTCAGCGAAGCGAAAATCGCAAGGCCGGTCATACCGAAGCACATCCGCCGGTACGGCTCGAAGTGCCTAGCCCGGAAATCATCTACACGACCGCCAACGACAAATCGCAAATCGCCTTCGCACGGCTTTCCGACGTGTTGCGGCATTGGACCGACCGGATCGGCGAAGAAAATCTAGCGGCCAGCGGCGTGCCGAGCGTAGCCGTCCGCCCGTTTCGGGTTGAAAGCGCCGACGTGGCCGACGCCAGTCACCGCGGCGCGTCGGGATGGTCGAAAATCTTCCCCGTTCTGCTGCTGCTCTGGGCGTTGACCGGCGCTTTCTATCCGGCGATCGACCTGTGCGCCGGCGAAAAAGAACGCGGCACGCTGGAAACTCTGCTTTCCAGCCCGGCGCAACGCAGCGAGATCGTCGTCGGGAAGCTCGGCACCGTCATGCTTTTCAGCATGATGACGGCCATACTTAACCTGCTAAGCATCGGCCTGACCGGTTGGATGGTTGCCATTCAATTGCCCGGCTTCGGTTTGCCGCCCATGGGCGCCATCATTGCATTGCTGGTTGCACTTGTCCCGATTTCAGCCCTGTTCAGCGCATTGTGCCTGGCATTGGCCGCCTTTGCGCGCAGCACGAAGGAAGGGCAATATTACCTGATGCCGCTGCTGGTCGTCACGATGCCTTTGGTGATCTTGCCGATGTCGCCCGGCGTGGATTTGAACTTGGGCACCAGCTTGATTCCGATTACCAATGTGGTGCTGTTGTTGCGATGCGTGTTGGAAGGCAGCTATTGGCAGGCCATCCAGTTTTCGCCCGCCGTGGCGGCCGTAACCATCACTGCCTGCATGTTCGCCATCCGCTGGGCCGTCGAACAGTTCAACCGCGAATCGGTCCTGTTCCGCGAAAGCGAGCGGCTCGATCTCGGGCTTTGGCTCGTGCATTTGGTCCGTGACCGCCAAGCGACGCCGACCGCGGCCGCTGCGGCATGTTGCGGCATTTTGATCCTCGTGGTCCATTTCTTCCTGAGTTTTTCCTTGCCGGCGCCGGAAGGTTTCGGCGGCTTTGCCCAATCGGTTCTCGTTTCGCAATTGGCCGTTATCGCATTGCCGGCTTTGCTCATGACATTCTTCCTAACGCGCAGCCCGCGTGAAACGTTGCTGCTGCGCCGGCCTGTCTGGGCGGCAATACCCGCCGCCGCGCTGTTGGCCGTCATGCTGCATCCGGCCGCTAACGTAATGCGGTTGGCCGTTCAGCAGCTCTATCCCGTGGGCGATAGCGTTCGGCCCGCGCTCGAAAAAATGCAGGAACTGTTCCACGACGCCAATTTCTGGCAACTCGCGTTCCTATTAGCCGTTGTGCCCGCTGTATGCGAAGAACTGGCCTTTCGCGGCTTTATTCTTTCGGGCTTCCGCCGCATGGGCCGTCCTTGGCGAGCGATCGTTTTCACGTCCATCTTGTTCGGCGTCACGCACGGCATCCTTCAGCAGTCGCTGATCGCCAGCCTATTGGGTGTAGTCCTGGGTTTCCTAGCCGTGCAAAGCGGCAGCATTCTGCCTTGTATGACATTCCATGTGATTCACAACTCGTTGGCCGTAGCCAGCAGCCGTCTGACATCCGACATGATTCCCAACATTCCGCTGCTGCGCATGCTGGTTGTGCCCGGTGAGGGCGGCGGTTGCGAATTCACTTGGCCCCTGGTTTTAGCCGGTCTGGCCGGCGCATCGGTCCTGCTGGCATGGTTCAGCTATTTGACCGTTCCACATGCGCCCAAAAAAACCAACGACGAGCCCGTGAATTGCACTGTCCAAGAAAGTCTTTGCTAATCAGCAGACATAATTTACACGAACCTCAATACCCATCCTGTCAATCTTGTAAATCCTGTCAAAAAATCACGACATCCCGATTGTTTTAATCTTCATAAAACCCCATGTCGCGATTGACCCTCATTGCCCGATATGTCTTTCCTGTCGCGGGCGATCCGATTCCCAATGGCGTCGTAACGATTGAGGATGGTCGTATCGTCGCCCTGGGACATCGCCATACAGGCGTCTCGCCTGCACCTCAAGAAATCCATGACCTCGGCAACGTCGCTCTACTGCCGGGGCTCGTCAATGCTCATGTGCATCTTGATTTCAGCGACTTATCCGCGCCCCTGGGACATCATGGCATCGCATTCGTCGATTGGATCCGCTGCGTAATGCAGTCGCGGCAAAATAATTCATCCGAGAAAAGCCGCGCAAACAAGGCGAATAGCCGAGAGCAGATAGCTCCCCATCGCACTTGCCACGAACGCGGGCTGAACGAGTCTTTTCGGAATGCAGTTCGTGTTCTTGGCGACATCGCCCAGCCCGATTGGCCCGCCGACGTTTATTCCGCTTCACCGCTTTCCGGCGTAGTCTTTCAGGAGCTGATCGCCCCAACGGCCGAACGCGTTGCCGGTGCAATGGAATTGGCAAACTCGCACATCCGGGGGAAAATCACTAACTGGCAGCCCGGCCTAAGTCCCCATGCCCCCTACAGCGTTCATCCCAAACTGTTGGAAGCCGTCATCGCCCTATCGGCCGCCGAAAAATTGCCCGTGGCGATGCACTTGGCCGAATCCAGTGAGGAAATCGAGCTTTTACAACACGGCACAGGTCCGCTGCGCAGCTTTTTGGAAGATTTGGGTGCGTGGAACTCTGAATTGATCGCGCCCGACAGCCGTCCCTTGAACTATTTGCGTCAATTGGCCTCGGCTCATCGTGCATTGATCGTACACGGCAACTATCTGAACGACGAGGAAATTGCGTTTTTAGGGGCTCATGTCGCTCGAATGGCCGTGGTCTACTGCCCGCGCACGCACGATTGGTTTGCTCACCGCGATTATCCTCTGGAAAAAATGCTTACGGCAGGCGTTACCGTGGCCTTGGGCACCGACGGCCGCGGCTCCGCGCCCGACTTGAGTTTATGGTCGGAAATGCAGCGTGTGGTGCAAAAACATCCCGGCGTGGAATTGCATCACATTTTGAAGATGGGAACCATGGGCGGTGCAAAAGCCCTGGGACTGGAAAGCACGATCGGCACGCTGGAACCCGGCAAGAGAGCCAATCTGACCGTTGCAACGCTTCCCGACCGAGACGCCCGCGATCCGCACGAATTGCTGTTCGACGCCGCTACCCGTGTTTCTCCGCTTTCGGAAGCGGTTCCTTCGGTTTGTCCCGAAGCCCCGACTTGCCGAACCGTCGCATAAGTTCTTCCTCGACATCGAGCAACGGCACCCCGCAGTAGGCCAGCAAAACCAGCATGTGGTAGAACATGTCGGCGGCTTCGTAGGTCAGGCTATAGCCCCGATCCTCGTGGGCGACCGAGGCCGCATCGACCACTTCGGCCGCTTCCTCGCAAACCTTGGCCCCGATCAAATCCAGGCCGCCTTCAAACAGTTTCGTCGTATAGGATCGGGTGGGACGTTTCTCTTTCCGGTCTTCGATGACGGCCATCAAGCGGTTGAAAATCAAATGCGTATCCGACATTCAGGCAGACCCTTTTCAGAACGGAGAATTCCGGTCAAAATGGAGGAGTAGATTTAATGTACCAGTAAAACCACCCCCTCGGCAAGCCCCGCAATGCCCCTAAATTATGCTTTGGATTGCTGGTTTTTGACCGGTCCAACGGCCTCGGGCAAGTCGGCCGTGGGGGTGGAATTGGCCGAACGGCTCGATGCCGAGATCATCTCGCTCGATTCGATGGCGTTGTACCGCCGCATGGACATCGGCACCGCCAAGCCGACAGAGGCCGAACGCCGTCAAATTCCGCACCATTTGATCGACATCCTCGATCCGCACGAGGAATTCAGCTTGGCCCAATATGTGGAAACCGCCGGCCGGTGTGCCGAGGAAATCGCCGCCCGGGGACAGCAGGTTTTGTTTGTCGGCGGCACCCCCCTGTATCTTAAAGGTCTTCTCCGGGGCATTTTCGAGGGCCCGCCCGCCGATTGGACGTTACGCCACCGATTGGCCGACGAAGCCCAACGCAATGGCCCCGATTGGCTCCACCGCCGCGCGGCCGAGATCGATCCGACGGCCGCCGCGCGCCTGCACAGCAACGATACCCGCCGGCTGATCCGTGTTATCGAAGTTTTCGAGAAAACAGGTCAACCCATCAGCACGTTGCAACAGCAATTCGATCAAGGCCGACCGGCCGAACAATGCCGCGTGTTTGTGTTAGACTGGCCGAAAGAAGAACTGCACCGCCGGATTGAGCAGCGTGTGGATCAGATGTTCACCGCGGGTTTGGTCAACGAAGTTCGCCGACTGTTGGCCGAGCCGAATCCGCTCAGCCGCACCGCCGGTCAGGCCGTTGGCTACCGCGAAGTGATCGAGCATCTGGAAGGCCGCCACGATTGGGCCGAAACCGTCGAACTAGT
Source organism: uncultured Planctomycetaceae bacterium (assembly GCA_964458015.1). Taxonomy (GTDB): domain Bacteria; phylum Planctomycetota; class Planctomycetia; order Pirellulales; family Thermoguttaceae; genus CAYWGR01. The sequence goes on along the minus strand of CAYWGR010000123.1, from coordinate 10,020 downwards.
CAAACAACACACCCGGCAGTTGGCCAAGCGACAATCCACCTGGTTCCGCAGCCTCAGCGAGTGCCGTTTTGTTCCAAGGAGTACGGAAATGAACGCTGTAACCGTTGCTGATCGAATCGCGGGGCAGGCGGCCCCCCTCCGTTGACACTAGGGGGAAGTGACGTATAGAATTATTGCAAGGATTTATGGAATGACTGAAACTGCCGAAAAACTCCGGGAAGAGATGCTCCAGCTTCCCTCGCAAGAGCGGGCCGAGTTGGCTTATTGCCTCATCCGTTCCCTTGAAGAATCGGACGACACAACGGGCGAACCGGCCTTCGAGGCGGAACTGGAACGGCGGTGGCAGGAAATGGAAACGGGCATCGTTGCCGGCGAGCCGGCGGAAAATGTTTTCGCCGAGCTCCGAAAGAAGTATCCATGAAGCCGGCAGTCTTTCACGTTCTAGCAAAAAAAGAATTGTGCGAGGCTGTTGCATGGTATGAACGACGCAAATCGGGCCTTGGGAGAGAGTTTCTACTCGCCGTGGAAAAAACCGTGCAGCGCATCCAAAAGGATTCGCATTTAGGTTCACGGTATGGAACCACAAAATTCCACTATGTTCTCGTGCGTCGTTTCCCTTATGCCGTTTTCTATTCGGAAGAATCACATCAAATTCGAATTGCAGCCGTTGCACACGGTAGTCGACGACCTGGATATTGGATAAACCGAGATTAATTAACCCTTCCTAGCGGGGATATCAACTTGTTGCGGACACATACGTGCGGTGAATTGCGTTTGGACCATATTGGCCAGGAAGTTACTCTTTGCGGCTGGGTCGATACCTATCGCGACCATAGCGGAGTGTTGTTTATCGACCTCCGCGACCGCTACGGCAAAACCCAGGTGGTTTTCGCTCCCGAAGGCGGCGACGAAACTCTCCAAGCATCGAAAGTGCTTCGGTCGGAATACGTCGTGCTGGTCCGGGGACACGTCGCCCGACGGCCCGAGGGCACGATCAATCCCAAGCTCGACACGGGCGAAATCGAAATTCGCGCCCGGCACTTGGAAGTCCTCAACAAGAGCCTCACGCCGCCCTTCCAGCCCACCGGCAAGGACTTGCCCGGCGAGGATATCCGCTTGAAGTATCGCTATGTCGATCTTCGTCGGCCCGAAATGCAACGCACCATGTTGCTCCGCAACCGCATGGTCAAAATCATGCGCGACTATTGCATCGAGCGCGGCTTCATCGACGTTGAAACGCCCATGCTCGGCCGTAGTACGCCCGAAGGAGCCCGCGACTATCTCGTGCCCAGCCGCGTGCAGCAAGGCAGTTACTATGCGTTGCCGCAATCACCGCAGCTTTACAAACAAATTTTGATGGTCGCCGGCTACGACCGCTACATGCAAGTGGCCAAGTGCTTCCGCGACGAAGACCTGCGCGCCGACCGCCAGCCGGAATTCACGCAGTTGGATCTCGAAATGTCGTTCATCACCATGGACGACATCATGGGCATCATCGAAGGGTTGGTAGCCCAACTGGCCAAGGACGTTTTAGGGCTCGACGTTTCGCTTCCTCTGCCGCGGATGACCTACGACGAAGCGATGGAACGTTTTGGTCACGATGCGCCCGACCTGCGGTTCGGCATGGAACTGACCGACCTGACCGACCTGGCGTTGGAGTCGGAGTTCAAGGTGTTCCGCGGTGCGGCCGAGGCCGGCAACCGCGTGCGAGGCATCAATGCGACCGGGGCCGCCGATCGCTACTCACGCAAGGGCATCGACGAACTGACCGCCTTCGTGGTCGAAAACTTCGGCGCCAAGGGCCTCGCTTGGTTCAAGGTCGAGGCCGATGGCAAACTGGCTTCGCCGATTGCGAAGAATTTCAGCCCCGAACTACTGGCCAAAATCAGCGGACGGCTGAACGCCGCCCCCGGCGATTTGCTGCTGATCGTGGCCGACAAGTTTGAGACCACCTGCAAGGCTCTCTACGCCTTGCGAAAGCGGTTTGGCGCGGAGCTGAAACTGTACGATCCCTCGGTGATGAATTTTTCATGGATCGTCGAGTTCCCGATGTTCGCCTTCGACACCGAGGAGAACAACTGGACGGCCATGCACCATCCGTTCACGGCCCCACGCCCGCAAGACCGTGAGATGCTGGGCTCCGATCCGCAGAAATGCCGCGCCCAAGCCTACGATCTCGTGATCAACGGCTACGAAGCCGGCGGCGGCACGATTCGTATCCACGATCAAGAGCTTCAGCAGCAAGTGTTCGGACTGCTGGGCATTGATGAGCCGACAGCCCGCGAACGGTTCGGCTTCTTGCTCGAAGCGCTGCAATATGGCGCGCCGCCCCACGGCGGCATCGCCTTGGGCATCGACCGCATGATTATGCTCTTTGGCGGGCTCGACAACATCCGCGACGTGATCGCCTTCCCCAAAACCCAACGCGCCACCGACATGATGACCGGCGCGCCCGGATTGGTCGATGCGAAGCAATTGCGCGAGCTCGGCATCAAGCCGACGAGTTGATACCTGTTACACGTTGATACCTGTTACATATGGAAAAAATGTAACAGCATATTCAATAAACAGATACGAATTATCCTCCCCGCTTGCCTTTCTTTACTGAACGGCCGACATTGCCTAACCCCTGCCCAGTGGAAATGCAAGGTTGCACCATCCCGGTGCAGCGGGTATAATGACGGCCGAACAACGCTGATGTTGTTTAGCGTTTCGTGTGGATTACCAGACATCGCATAAAGATTGATCGTCTCGGTTTTCCATCCCACCTCGACCTACCTGCGGTCGGCGGACGGGTCCGATGGCCCCTTCGCCGTGCAATAGTCAGCGCGGAATGGCGATGACTTCGCCATTTCTTTGTTGACGGCGACTATCGCAATAATAACCCTACTGGTTAGGAGAGCACCGTCATGAAGACCACACTGTCGATTATCCTTACGTCCATCGTGTTGGCCTGCGGCGCGGCCTACTATGCCTCGTACGAGGTTGTCGAAAAACCGCGTCCCGCCGAAACAACGTCCGATTTGCTCATCGGCCTGCGCACCGCGAAAATCCGTCGCGGCAACATCAATTCCACGCTCAGCGCCACCGGAATGGTCAAGCCCGAGGAATTGGTCGAAGTCGGCACCCAAGTGACCGGCATGGTTGCTTCGTTCGGCCTCGATCCCGTCAACAAAAACAAGTCGATCGACCACGGTTCGGTCGTCCGTCAAGGCGATGTACTCGCCCAAATCGACCCAACGATTTACAAGGCTCAGGTGGAATACGCCGAAGCCTCGCTTCTCAGGGCCAAGGCCGACATGTCGCAGCTTTTGGCGCGCCGCGAACAAACATCGCACGATTGGATGCGGGCGAAAAGCCTGTTGCCCCTCAAGGCCATTTCCGACAGCGACTATGACACCGAATTGGTCAATCGTCGCGTCGCCGAGGCAAACGTCGAAGTGGGCCAGGCATCCATCCAACAATGCGAGGCCACGCTACGCATCGCCAAGACCAACCTGAACTACACGGTCATCAAGTCGCCCATCGACGGCGTGATTATCGACCGCCGCATCAACATCGGGCAAACGGTCGTAGCGACGTTGAACGCTCCGCCGCTGTTTCTGATTGCCAAGGATTTGCGGCGCATGCAGGTTTGGACCTCGGTGAACGAATCGGAGATTCGCCGCATTCAACCCGGCCAGCCCGTGCGATTTACCGTGAATGCGTATCCGGGCGAAGTTTTTACCGCTAAGGTGACGCAAATCCGACTGAACGCCGAGATGACGCCGAATGCCGTCAACTACACGGTGGTGGCCTCGACCAACGATTTTCGCGGCATACTGCCCTATTTGACTGCCAATCTCCAGTTCGAGGTCGAGCAGCATCCGAATGTATTGATCGTGCCCAATGCGGCGCTGCAATGGCAACCCCGCCCTTCGGCTTGCAGCGAACTTGCAGCCAATCACTCCGCCGATTCGGATAATCGCGAGGAAATCCGCACCACGGCCATGCCGTTTCTGAACAGCTTGCTGGTTGAGCAAAACACCGGCGAATCAAACGTCTGCGATCGCCTTTGGATCAAGGACGGCGATCTGATCCGGCCCATCAAAGTACGCGTCGGCGCCAGCGACGGCCATGTGACCGAAGTCGCCGGCGACGTGCGCGAAGGCATGGAAGTCATCATCGGCGAATCGCAGCGCAATAAACTTGCCGCCGACCGAAAAAAAGACGACCTCTTCGCCCAGCATTAAGGCGATCGGATCTCGGAATCGTAATGTCGGCAAGCCGGTAAAGAGATCGTCCGCCTTTCATATCTCCCCTCGCCCGCGTGCGGGAGAGGGGCCGGGGGTGAGGGCGGCAGGCTTCCCAGAAAACAGCCATTTCCGTCTTCGCGAACTCTTATGCCGCACGGCCAAAAAAGTACCACGAAACCCGCTTCACCCATTCTGGCCGTGGCGAATGATCCGGCCTTCGGACAAATAGATCACGTCCTCGGCGATATTGGTCGCACAATCGGCAATGCGCTCCAAATTGCGTGAAACAGCCAGAAGCCGCATGAGTGGACGAACGTTTTCCGGCTCTCGGCGTATTTGTTCTTCGACGCTGACGCGGATATCGCGTTTGATTTGGTCCACTTCGTCATCCCGCCGGCAAACAGCCAGGGCCAATGAACTGTTCATGTTCACCATCGCATCGATGCTGTCGCGAAGCATCGACTGGGTCTTGTCCCACATGCCGGCGATGTCGCAAGGGATCGACATCTGCGTTTCTTCGATGAACGAGGTGGCCTTTCTTGCGATATTGACCGCCAAGTCGCCGATGCGTTCCAGGTCGTTGTTGATTTTCATGGCGGCCACGATAAAACGCAGATCAATTGCCACCGGCTGGTGCAGGGCGAGAATCTTAAGGCATTCCTCTTCGATCTCCACTTCGCGATGGTCGATGTCGTTATCGCGATCTTCAACCGTATGCCCCAGGGCCAAATCACGCTCCAACAGCGATCGGACCGCCAGTTGAACCTGATCCTCCACAATGGCGCATAACGCAAGGATGCTCTTTTTTACCCGCTCGATTTCCCGCTGCAAATGAACCGACATGGTCGCTCCTGAAAAAGGTCGCTTGACACTAGCGTACATTAACCCGTAGAGGCGAAAATGGCAATAGGTCAAGCGCCGCGACCTTCAGCGGCCTTGTTAGAACAACGTTAGAACGGCCCAAAACAGCCCCCGCGACTACGAATGCCCGGCGGCAGCCATCTCGTCCAGCATCGCCATCTGATAGGCCGGTCGATGCTCAATTTGATCCCGGGGCAGCGCGAGACGCACTTCCCGTTCGTCCCAGTCGATCCTCTCGACCAGCGACGGCTCGATCAAAACCCGCTTGCCAGGCCACCAATTGCGGGTATCCACCACCATATCGCGGATAAACCACGTGTTGGTGTCAATCAAAAAATCGTCGATATGGCCAAGCTGACCATCCGAACAGTGTAGATGCATGCCCGTAAGCATTCGCGTACTGTGGAGGTTTGGATTGCCTTGGATTTCCTTGGACGATTCTTGGATATTCGACCAGTAGGCCTCCCAAACAAGTACCTGAGCGGAACTGAGCGATTCATAGTGGGCCGTCGGCAAATCCGTTTCCGTGCCCGGCGCTTCCCACATCTGCTCCTTCGATAGCTGCACGTTCAACCGGCGATCCGGCCAATTCACCCCGTTCAATACCTCGGGATAAAGCAGCACATGACGGCCAAGGCACCACCGGTCGATACTGACGACCAGATGCCGAATCTTCCAAGATTGGTCATCAAACAGAAAATCATAAAGCGAACCAACCCGACCGTCGCTTCCTTCCAACGGCGCGCCATACATTTCTTTTGCAGCAATAAACATAGCGAAAATCTCCTTGTTCAAGGGAGCGGCGTCCTCCCGCTTTCAGCCGGGGGGGTCTGCATAACGCGCCGCGGTTACAATGGAATTCTAGGACCGTGTTGAACCACGGGCAAATGCGAAAAAAGATCGCCAAGCTCGGCTACTCGGCGGTCGCATGTAGGAAAAACACCGGCAAATGCACCACCCGCGGGGCATCCCCCATCCCGGCATCGTATTTTTCAGCCTTCTGAAGCGTCTTTTCCTCATCCGGCATTAGCGGCAATCCTTCCATCATTCGAAACCGCAATCCCGAAGGCGGCATTAATCGATCCGGCAAATCGACATGGACACGAAATCCCGCATGAGACAATACCACCGGCAACTTGCGCCCCACGCAAGGGTCCGCGCCCGCACGACGCAGCGCGGCCGACCAAACATCCCCTAGCGCAATCTCCGGCGGATATTCGATCATGCCGCCGTAGTCCGGTTCCAGAGCCACCAACGCGCCGCCTGGCGCCAACACCCGCCGAATCTCGCGGACCGCCGCCGTTGCATCAAACCACAAAAAAGCAAACTGGCAAAACACCAAATCAAACGCATGATCGGCCAGTGGCAATGCCTCGGCACGCCCGCAAACGCATGCAGCGCCTGCAAACGCAGTCGCATATTCCGTGAATACTTCTTCACGGCAATCCAGCGCCGTTACCTTGCCGCCCGCGCGACGCACCAACTCGCCCGTAACCGCCCCAAAACCGCACCCCAAATCCAAGACATTCTGCCGCCGTGCAATATCCGCTCTGCGCAACAGCCGACTTCGCGCCGGTGCCAACCACGCCGCTTGCTCGCGAAGCAATTCTTCCGCCGGCAAAGAATAATCCATTCCTATCCTCTAGCCCCTAGCCCCTAACTACTATCTCCCACCTCCGGCACATGCGCATGCACACGCACAACCAGCGCACGCACATCCGCCGCCGCCACCATGTCCACCGCTGGTGCTGGCCTCGGCCAAGGCTTTGAAAAATTCGCCCGTTACGTGATCCGCGCCGCTAAGATCCAAAAATCCGCCGGCAGGATGCGGCAGATTGAGCGAGCCGGGCGAAATCGTCGAAGCCAAACTGCCCATCGTGTTTTCTGCCCAACCGGCGAAGCTCGACGCTACGTCGCCAAATGTCGTCGTGCCCGGAATGCTCGGCGCTGCTGTCGGTGAACTTCCACCGCCCGCCGGAAACATCGAGCCCCGCGTCCAAACAGGCCGGTAAGGACCATGAAATACGGTCGGATAACCGTCGTCCATCAAAATCCACTCGAAGTTGCGGTCAAGCGCCTTCTCACGCTGCGGAATATCGCCGATCGCCGCAGCCTGCTCGGTTGCCTTGCGAATAATCGCCCGATAGTAGTCCTTCGTATCCGAAATATCAAAACCTTTCATCCGTGCCGCCGTATCCTGGATGAGTTTCTTCATTGGTACGCTAAAATCGATCTCCCGAACCGCCTTCTGTGGGTTTTGTTGCAGCAGAAATAAGAACGGCAACTCGAAATCGTAAACCACAATGCCGTGTTGCACCGAAGCCTCGCGACAAGCAGTTTTCTGCCCCGATATGTCGGTTGCATCCACGGTATTTTCTTTTTCATTCCGAAACGCCTCGTTCACTTCCACCATCAGCGGATCGGCTTGCGTTTGACGCAAGATGCCCTTCTTCAACATGCCGAAAACCACCAGCGACAACGCCTTAGCGACCGGCAATTCCAGCAAAACGGCCGCCTCGGGCGCTGTCAAACCGCGCTTAATCCCTCCGCCTTCCACTTGCGCAATCGGCGGCATGTAATGCTGCTTGCGACGATCCAAAAACCACTCGTTCAGCCCAATCAAGGCAACGACCGCCGGCATGGCGATCAAATGCCACTCGGGGCTAACGTAAAAAACCGCACAAGCGCCGGCCGCAAGCACGACATACACCGAAAAGCCCGTGCCGCCGCTGAATCGGAAATACAAAAACGCCAGCAACGCCAGAAATATCCCGCCCAATGTCAGCCGTGCATTTTTCGATTCGCGAAACCACTTCAACAACAAATCCAATGCGGATTGCTCGATCACGCGCGTCAAATCACGCCGGGGAAACGAAACGGCCACCGGATGCGGACCCGTCAGTGATGTACTAGCGAAGTCCCAACCAACAATCGCACCCGCCGCGGTCGATGCCTTCTGCGAAAAGTCTTGCCCCTGATGCAACACCTCATCCGGCTGCACGCTCTTCGGCAGTTGGATCGCAATCTGAAGGTGCGTCGTGCCCTGAACATACTGCGCACCGAACCACGTGGGCGTGATCCGCAGCGATGCATAATCGCCGCGCGTCGTGTCCTTGAAAACCATGTTCGGCATCGTGAATTCAACCCGCAGTCGGCCCTCTTGGCCAGGCATGATCGTTTTTTCGTTCAGATGAACTTCAAAACCCGGTTTGACATACGCCGACACGCGAATATCCGACAGCGGCCGATCGTCGGCCCATGCCCGAACATTGCCGAGCGAATAATCCGCCGTCGGCGTGCCGATATCGACGATATCAATCGCATGGCCGCCCGGTGTATTCCGAAAGGTGAACTCGTAGTGGATCTTCACCGAAGCATCCGGATTGACCGTTACCAGCATCTGCACTTCCGGCACCTGGAACAAATACTCCGCGGCATTTCCAGTCGTTGTGCATATCGCCAACAATAAAAGCCATGTAAAAGCCGTTAATTTTGATCGTAGCATGATAACGCATCTCATTTTGCAAAGCCCCAATCGCCCCTCTTCATACTAGCCACTAACCACTAGCCACTAGTCACTAATCACGCCCATCCCGCCGGTTCACGGGGACAATCCGCCGCACATATTGCCAAACCAGGGCACCGATCACAGTGCGTGTCGCTCTCCACGCGCCGACGATACGCTTGATACGCATCGCTCTGCTCGATTGTCTTCCAATCGTCCGAGATCAAATTGCCGGCCGATCGCCAAGGCCCCCGGGCTGCATAGACCGAACCGTCCGGCTCCACGCAAATCGCCGTGTCGCCGCTGCATCGAGGCCCGCGGCAAATCTGTTCGCCCAACGAACGCGAAGAATCGAACCGCACGGTCGGATACCATAACAATCGCAAACCAAGTTGCTGGGCGATATCTTCCACAATCTTCGCAATCGGCGTCAATTCGTGGGCCAACAGCGCTCCGGCCGATGCCTCGGCGGGATTCGTCGTCGCAATGGCGAACAGCCCGACATTCTGAATCCCCTCGTCGGCCAATCGCTCCAACGTCGATTCAATGGTTGCCAAGGTGGAACGCACGAAAGCAACCTGGGCCACGGGACATATTTCCTGGTCGCGCGCATCCAGAAGCGACTGAAATGCCTGCTGTTGATCGCCCTCGCCAAGCAGTGCATCGTGTATCTCTTGCCGATCCGACAAGTAGTAGATATCGAGATGGTCGAGCCCCGCGGCAATCATGTCGGCGATTTCCGTGCCATGGTTCAGGTCGTTGCCGCGCCCGCGCACACCGGTAACGAGCCCCAAGTCGCCCGCCTGCTCCACCGCCCGGGTCAACATCGTTGCATCGGGATGATTGCCCGCAAGAATCGTTACCTGCGGAATACCGAGCTCCCAAAGACGTTTGAAAATCGGATGGATAACCTCAGGGCGGTCCAGCGGAACGTCGGCCGAAATGGGATGCTCCAACGGCATCGCCTTGGGCGAAAACGCCGGATCGGTCAAATTAAGCACCGGATAATTGCCGCCGGGCGACTGCATCCGCCCGATCAGCGATTCCACCTTGGCCAAATCCGCGGCAATTTGCGAAGATTGCGCTCGGCGAAACATTTTACGCAGCCGTTGCGCGATTTCCGAATGGTCGTCGCCTTCCAGCAACCCCTTGGCTATCACGACGCCCGAAGGACTCAGCCGTGCGACGGCTGCCGCATTGGCCAGCAGCAAACCATCTCCGCCTGTATCGACGCGCAAATGAAATCGCGTCGTCCGCCCTTCCGCATCGCGCAGATAATGATAAAGCCCCGGCCGAATCCCGGCCGTTTGCGTAAAAAAACGAGCAACGTCGGAAATATGCATTTTACACCTGTCGCGTGGCAACAGTTTTCAGTAGGGCGAGTCGAGGGGAGCGGTGGGCCGCCATGAATTATTCGGA
>CAYWGR010000122.1:15482-16936 GCA_964458015.1 uncultured Planctomycetaceae bacterium | reverse complement strand
CGGAATGGCGGTAAAAGGGCGGGGGTTGCCACTCCAGATATTGTGAGGGATAATTTCGGTATGAAATGTTTGCGAGTTACCCCCCCGCAGTTGATTCTCCTGGCGGTTGCCTGGGGCTGCCTGCCGATGTCGGCATTTGCCGACACCGAGGCCGATCGGGCGTTCGAGCAGGCTCAGCAAGCCATCGCCCAAGGCAACTTCGACGCGGCCATCACCCAGTTGGACGAAGCCTTGCGGCGGCAACCGCGAGAGGCCAAATTTTTGGGCACGCGCGGCGCGGCTTGGCTGCGGAAAGGCGATTACGCCCGGGGCATCTCCGATCTGAAGGCGGCCATTGGCCTAAATCCTTCCGACGCCGGCGCCGAGTATCGGCCTTCGAACGGCGCGACGCTCAAGGCCGAGGCCCTGGAACATGGCCGGCAGCAAGTGGCTCAGATGCTGCGCGATCGGCCCGGCATGGCGCAATTCGGCGGCGAGGCCGATTTCCTACGCGAATGGGCGGCACGCAAATTCGCCGGCGAGGATCTCGATTCGCTGATCGACTGGGACAATACGCCGCCGCTGCATTCCGACGCCGAGCATCTTGCCCCGTCGGAAAAAGAACACGCCGCCATTCTTGTGGAAGCCAATTACCAAACCGAGCCGAATCGCGGCCAACCCCGATCGTTCGAGGAACTTTGGGCCTGTGCGATCTACGAGCTGCACAATGTCGTCTATGCCCGCCATTTCGTGCGGTTGAACAACGAAGCCGCCGCGGGCACGGTGTCGAAAAAAGCCTTCGTGGCGGGGATCTTGCAATACGAGCTTCGCGCCGCCCAGCAAACCAGGGCTTTTTACATTCAAGTCTATTTGCCCTGGGCTGAGAAGAAAAAATTGCCGACCGATCCTTCGCTCTGGTTCGCCGATTGGTGGGATGTGCCTTCGGCCGTCTTGCACAGCTTCACGGATAAATCGGCGTATCCCTGGCGGCCGTACGGTCGCGTCCACGATTGGGCCACGGTGCATCTGCAATGGCGCCGTGCAAAAATCTCGAAGGCCATGACGGTGTTGCAGAAAATGCGGTCGGAAAAAGGTTATGAAGAGGACGAGGCCGACGTGCATTATTGGATCGCACGTTGTTTCGAGCGACTCGGCAAACATCAAGACGCCGTCAACGAGTGGGGCGAAGTGATTCGCCTGGATCCTAACAATACCGACGCTTACGAATCTCGTGCCCGGCTGTACGACCTGCTCGGCGACAAGAAAAAAGCCGAAGCGGATCTGGCGAAACTAAAGGAACTTTCCGGCAAGGAATCGAAGTAGGTTGACGGTTTCCGTTGGATTTTAATCCTGGTTCCCAAGCTCCGGCTTGGGAACCTTCGGCTTGGCAATCGCTACATGGCGTTCCGAAGCCGGAGCTTCGGAACGAGATAAATCGCTGCGGCTTTTTGCTTCTTCCAGCCAGACGCTTACCC
>CAYWGR010000122.1:0-15472 GCA_964458015.1 uncultured Planctomycetaceae bacterium | reverse complement strand
CCCGTGCCGCTGCATCCGTCGGCGATAGTCGCTGGGCGAATCTTTTTTCAGCCGCAAGAATTGGCGGTTGAAATTCGAGAGGTTCCGATAACCGCATGTCAGGGCGATTTCGGTCACATTCATTTCGGTTTCGGCCAGCAGCCGGCACGCTCGGCCGATGCGCAGATCGTTGACGAAAGCGGGAAATGTTTTGCCGACGTGCGTGCGAAAGAATCGACTGAAGGCGCCTTCGCTCATGTGGGCCAGTTTTGCCGCCTCGCCCAAGCGAATCTGCCGATGATAGTTCTCGTCGATGAACTGGCAGATGCGGCTGATACGCTGTTGCTCGTAGGACGTTAGCGAAGCGGCGAAACCGGGACCGGCAATGGTTTTGCAACTGCGCGACTGTGCCAAGGCGTCGAAAATGGCCAAAAACTTGGAAATGCGGCGCACACCGCGAAGCTTCAGCATTTCCTGAAGCATCGCAGTCACTTGCTTGCGCGTGGGGTCGGCAATGCGCAGTCCGCCGGCCGAACGAGCCAACACTCGACGCACGCCCGTCATGGCGGGCAATTCCAAAAGGCCCGACCACAGCCGCTCCTCAAATTGCAACAAGACGCAATGGGCCGACCGCTGGGCAGTTGCCACGGGGCCGTCGTGCTGGTAGGCGTGCGGCAAATTCGGGCCTAACAGTACCAAGTCGCCGCGCTGCAACGACTGGATGCTGTCGCCGACAATGCGATAGCCCTGGCTTTCGCGAACCCAAACCAGTTCGACTTCCTCATGGCAGTGCCAAGGGCAGTTGCAGGCTTTCCCGCGGATTTCCTTGACGATGAAACCTTCGTCGGGACAGCCGATCAGCTTTTCGTAGATCGGTTTCATGGCACCTTCCATGATACTTGCCCGACGCGGCCGGGGCAAGCAAGAGGGGGTGGTCTTAGGTAGCTATGGCGTATACATGGCATTGTGGTATAATTGGACAAGTGGGAGGTGTTTTTCCATGTTTACTCGCATCGCATGCAATCCCGATGTTCTTGGGGGGAAACCCTGCATCAAGGGAACGCGGATCAGTGTCGAATTCATCCTAGAGCTTGTTGCTTCCGGCGCAAGCCGAGACGACATCCTTCATGCCTATCCTCACCTTGCCGTTGAAGATATTGAGGAAGCGTTGCGCTATGCCGTCCGTTTCTTGGAAAACGAAGTATTGGTTACGGCAGAGGTTGCCTCTTGAGATTGCAGGAATTTTCGTTTCTTGCCGACGAGAACATCCACCCGGCCGTTGTCGCTGAATTGCGGACGTGGGGACAGAACGTATCGGATGTGCGCGAACGCAGTCTCCAAGGTTCGGCAGACGCGAAATTGTTGCAGATCGCGATGGCTGAGAATCGCGTGGTTATCACGCATGATAAGGATTTCGGCGCCTTGGCTATTGCCCAAGCTGAACCGCTGGTCGGGATCGTATTTCTACGGCCGGGCCATATTGATCCTCGTTTTACGATTCAATCGATGCAATCGTTATTGGCGGCCGATCTCGAGTTACACTCGCCTTTTGTCTTGGTTGCGAAGCGATTGGGCGACAGCATTACGATTCGTGTACGCAATTTGCAGAACGATTGAAGCCGAGACAACCTTGCGAGGATGGCAGGCCTTCCCGCGGATTTCCTTGACGATGAAACGCTTGTTTTTACCAAGCGTGCAAGACTGGAATAAAAAACCTTCGTCGGGACAGCCGATCAGCTTTTCGTAGATCGGTTTCATGGCACCTTCCATGATACTTACCCGACGCGGCCGAGGCAAGCAAGAGGGAAGGCCTGTTAATATTGGCTGGAGTCAACCGGCATCCCATCGGCCGAAGCCATCAACCGGTCCCAAACCGAGAGATTTGTCGAAGTGCTGGGCAACACTTGGATGTAATCACCGATCCAATGCACGCTCCCATCAGCAAATACCGCATTGACGCCTCCCGCGTGCATACTTCGGGCGCCCTGTTCATTGTTAACATTCCAGCCGCCAAAGCAAGGCATTCCTTCCTCAATAAGCCCCGTTACACCACCGAAAGCATTGGCGATCGCATCACCGGCCGCTGTGTTGTCTGAATTCGCGATAATGCAGTTTGGTCCGTAATCGTCAGCCCAGATGCCGCCATGTCCCCAAAGGGCGCTGCTGCCGCCCGACAGGGCCCACACGCCGCGCGAATCGAAGCTAGTCACACCCGCTCGCACTTCGGCCAATAGCGCCGTGTTGCTAAGTCCATCACGCACCTGAGCGGTCGTAACCGAACAGTTGGCTCCCATGATGCCACGAATGTAGGATAGGTTCCATCCCGTTGATGTGGATAATGCCGCACAAATGTGGTTGGCATAGTCCACACTGCTCATCAACCCCATGGCGGCGTTAGCTGCATAATTGCCGCGTGCCCAATTGTCGCCCCACGACGACGTGACCGAATTCTGACTGCCCATGAATGCTTCGCGATTGCAAGAATCACTGGGACAAAGCATGACCGAAAGCATTTGCGATCGGGCTGCGTTGTTCTTGACGCTGCCGCTTCCGGAAATCGCAACGCTCAGATCGAATGCATCGTAAAGTGGCTGCTGTTCCAGGAATGGCAGAATGAGAATGCCCCAGCTCGCGTAATAGTTGCCCGTCGAACCAGCGTCATTCGGATTGACGCCGGCGGGCCAGCAAGAGCTGGGCGGGAAGATATTCCATTGGCTTTCATAATTCAGCACGGCGAGTGAAAGTTGCTTTAGATTATTCTGGCATTGCATGCGCCGCGCGGCCTCGCGGGCCGCTTGCACCGCCGGCAACAACAACGAGATCAAGATGCCGATGATCGTGATGACGACCAAGAGTTCGACGAGAGTAAATGCGGTTCTTTGCGTAGTTTGTTTCATGGCATATCCCATTTTCTTGTTCCCAGCCTCTGCTGTGGCAATCGATCATTGCTCTCCGATCCGCGAAGCTGAGCTTCGGAACGAGAATGGAGCTGTAGGGTGCGTCCGCGACGCACCGAAGCTTGTTGCGATAACGTATCGTTGGTGCGTCGAGGACGCGCCCTACGCTATCATTATCTGGGGAGATGGATGGCGAATGTGTTTTTTACATCCGCCATCCGCGATCCAATATTTATCACAAATCCTACCTGCGCTTTCGCCATGCATACGCCAGCAGGCCGGCGATTCCAGATACCAAGATGGCCGTGGACGACGGTTCGGGCACCGCGTCAAAGGTGAGCCCCGAACTGGTTGCAGCCACACTAGCGTTGCTCATCGACACCGTAAACGTGTCATTAACGCTGCCTGTTACATGAAAAAAAACATACCTGGCAAAAGAAGTTGGATAGGTGATGGTGTCTGACGTTGTTGAAGTGGTACCGCACGAAAGAGTGACTGTCGGGGAATTGTAGGCTTGAGAGTCATGTGTGCCGACGATGACGCCAAGCACGAAATCAGCATTTCTGCTCAACGTAAATTGGAAGAAATTTGTTTTAGTGTTATCACTATCGTTATGCCACAAGCCAGTTGATCCGAAGTCGGTTCCATCCGTATAACTGGGATTATCGATTTTCGCGTAAACGTTGGCCGCCCAAAAGGATCGTAAAGCAGTGACGCCGTTCGAGTCGATACCGCTGGCCGTAAGAAATTCCGGCTTCGATGATTTTGTCAACATAATGCCATCATAATCCGTCTTATCACTATAGCCGACCAGATACCCGTCCGTGCCGTAGACGTTGTCTTTCTGCACGTCGAAAGTTTCGGACTTGACCACGCTGCTCGTGTGCCATGCGTCTTGGGTCGAGCTATCGACGCCAAGATAGGTGATCGTTGTCGCGGCGGCCGATTGAGCCCAAAAAGCAGCAACCGCAGCCATGACCGCCAAGCTTGGAACCACAAATTTCTTCACGCAATTCATTGCAACACTCCTGATGTAAAAAAACAACCAACAGTTTTTGTAAAACAACTCCGCGCACGCGATTTTGCTTGTCGAGACTAGCAATTTTGCTTGTCGAGACTACCCTCCTTTCTCGGTTTCTTGGTCCGCGACAGGCTCGCCGTACGCCCGCAATTCGGTAATGGAAAGATAACCGGCCGGACCGTTGCCGGGCACACCACCCACGGCCCAACCATAGCCGGTGCGTTCGTCGGGCGAAAAGGCCGTCAAAGGAATTTCCAGCACCATGCCGGGATTGGTATCCGGCTGCGGCGAAAAACGCCCGAGCAATTGCCGCAACGGTAGTTCCGACCAATTGGTGAAATCCCGTTCCGGCGGAGTCTGATTGGTATCGACGGGTTTTTTCAAGATGAACACACGCGGCACATCGGCCCAATTGCCGCCGTCGCCCATTTGCCGACCTAGAAAGACTTTGATTCGGTCAAACTGCGTGGCTTGCCCGTAACGCAGGCCGACGAATTGCGAGGGATTGGGAAGTGGGGATTGGGATTTAGGGATTGCGTTAGCCGATTTGCTCTTTTCCTTTCGCAATTTGCCCTCGATGTTCTTTTCTTCCAATCTCCAATCCCTAATTCCTAATCCCTTTGCCGAAGTATCAAAGCTGCTGCGCGGTCCCTCGTTCTTTTGGACGCCGCGGCCGAATATGCCATCGGTGACGACTTGAAATGCCCGCTGACGGTCATTCTGAGTCCACAGTCTTCCATCGATGTTCCAAATGCGACCATAGGCCGAGGCAACTAGCCCGATTGGCGTCAGACACTGATTGGAATGGCGGGCTGTTTTCACCTCGTCAAATGCTGCTTTAATATCAGGTGCCATGGTCATGCGCAATACGTGACTATTCATACGTTGAGGAGCAGCCCCCGGTGAAGAAGAAAGATAAATTGCTTCGCCTGCCACAAGCCGCTCGCGAACTGGCACGTTGCCTACGTGACTATCACGTGCAACTTCAACCATGCCACGTGCCACGCAAACAGCAGTTGATTTGTCAGACTTGACTTCCACCCCGAACTCCGTGCCCAGGTCGGTCACCGTCGCAGTCGGTGTTCGCACAGTGAATAAGGGATTAGGGATTGGGGATTGGGGATTAGAAATTGGGGATTTGGCGATTTCGGATTTGGGATTTGCTTCACTGGCCACTGACCACTGACCACTGGCCACTGACTGCTCGCCACTGGCCACTTTCTCTGGCCCCTGCCCCCTGACCCCTGACCCCTTCTTCTCTACTCTCGCCGTAAGCTTGCCGATCGCGAGATATCCGCCGGCGCGGGAATCGACTTTGTAAGTACAGGGGCCCTGCAAAATCACTTTCGCGCCGGTGTCGTAGGTGATTTCCATCAAACCAAACGACAACGCATATTTGCGGCCAAGGGGAACGTTGTTGCCATGCTCAGTGGATGTGTTGATGTCGGCCCACTTCACATCGACCATGCCAGTGACCCGGCCGACGATCTCAAATTTTTCGGCTTCAGCGTTATTATGCAAAGAAACGTTCTGCCGATCCGTTTGCGCAACCTGTTGCGGAATATCGATCTGATAGAACCATGCAGCCAAGGCTCCTAACCCGATTACCAACAGGGCAAAGAGGTTCGAAAACACGAATGGATGACTGATGTAAAAGGGGAGAGAAGCGAGGGGAGAGGGGTAAGGGGAATCGTCGAGAACGATGCAGGCAGGGGATTGGAGGTTGGGGGCGAGGGACGGGAGATTGGGGATTTGGGATTTTGGGATTTCGGGATTTCGGGATGCAATGCTCGATTCACTAGCCACCGGCCACTGACCACTAGCCACTCTGCCCGACCCCTCTTCGCCTGCCGCTTCTTCCTGTGCGGCCCAGGCTCGGAGATCGACGGTGGCCATCAAGTAGCGAATGTAAAGATCGCAGGCGTCCTGGTTTTCGCAGATCAGCGTTTCAAACGCTTCGTCATCTTGCGGCGAGGCTTGTCCGCTTTCCTGGGCCGACAGATAGCCGTGGATCCGGGCGAATAGTTCGCTGGAAGGTTGCTGTGATTGCGTCATGTCCGATCCTCGCTCTGAATTTTGGACTCGATGCAATCGTGCAATGTCTTTCGCGTGCGTTCCACGGCCTTGTACGTGGAGTCATAGGTTCGCCCCAGCTTCTCGGCCACTTGCTTGATGGTGCGGTCGCCTTGATAGCAAAGCTTTAGTAGATCGCGCTGGTTATCGCTCAAAAGCGACATGCAATCGGTCAGTGCGCCTAGCTGGCCGTTCATCGTCGGCCAAAGGGCCTCGAAACGGTCGGCCACGGCCTCCATAAAACGGGGGCTGAAACGCTGCCGCTCGCGGGCCAAGCGCTTGCGATAGGTCATAGCGGGCGATGGTTCGTGCCCAGGCGCCAAAATCCATCTCGCGGCGATATTCGCGAAACTGTTCCCAAAGCCGAATGCTCGTTTCCTGTGAAATCTCGTCGGCCACATGCCAGTCGGACACCAAGGCCATGATATAGCCGTTAAGCTGCCGCTCGTGCTGCTTCAGCAGGCGAACAAACTCGACGGTCAACTGGTCGTTGGTGATCTGGGGAACGTTTTCCACGACAAACCTTCGTCGGACCGGATTTTTGACGGTTTGGGTCTCTGGGCGACGCTAACTATCCAGTGTAATTAGCCAAGACAGACAAGAGGCAATTTTTTTGGACATCCTCCCGGCTAAAGAAGGTAGGCGCGAAACCCGGCGATTGGACATTCCTGGCCAACAACACGAAGACGCCGGTCAAAATGCACGTAAGTTATTGCTTAGTAAGGGGATAGATATACACCAGGGCAGTTTAGTCCGTGCCGGCAAGAAGAAAAAAGGCAATGTGAGCAATGTAGGGCGACATTGCCGGTCAAGAAATCTGCGAGATATTCTTCGATTTTGACGTTTATTCCTATTTTGCGGGGCCTGGTTGGCCGATTTTTCTGGTGTGTATTCTTGCAGTCATCCGCTGCGATTGCGCCAAAAAATCGAGGATGCGTGTTTGGGCAAGGAGGATAGCTTGGTGAAAACGTCAATAATACCTGCCCTGGTGGCCATGAGTTGGATGGGCCTGCTGGCTGATCGGCAAGCGGCAGCCCAGTATGGGGCGGTCTCATCGGTGCCGCGTTATGTTTCCACGGCCCAGGCTGTACCCAATAATCCAGCACCAAATCCCGGCGTTCAGGCCACGAATGGCGACACGGCCGCTGCCGTGGATCCGGCCGTCGAAGCCTCGACGAACGACTGGCTTGGCATGGACAACGGATTATGGGATGGTGCCGCGGCACCGCCATTCTGTTTGAAGTGCGGCGGCGGCGGCGCTCCGCCCGATTGGTACACGTTGCAAGGCGTGCGCATCATGAGCCGTAGTTCGCCGCGCAAAGTGCCCATCTCTTTCCAGACACCTAAGAACGGCGCCTATCAAGCCGGCTTGGTTCTCGACGGTTCCGGCGATTACCATGTCCGAAATCTGGATGTGACCACGGCGACCAGCGTACTCAGCAGTACCGGTGCAAGTTTTATCTCCAATCCGTATCAAACATTGAATACGAAGCAGATGGGATTGGACGTGGCGGCGGACTATGCATTCACGGTCGGCCACTATTTCTGCCGCGACAAGAATAACAACGATCATTTCGTCGAACTCACGTTCTGGGGCCTCAATTCCTGGTCCAACCAGAAAAACTTGAGCGGCTACCTCGTGCCCGTTTACGATGAAGATACAACCTATTCCTCCGACGAGGCCACTGCCATCAACAACGGCACGATCATACCGGAAAAATATACGATCGGAGGAAATGTGGTTTACGTGGGCAGTTTGAGAACTGCTTTCCCGACTGCCCGCGAATTGCCGTCCATGTCGGCGGGGCAAAAAACACTGAGCCTTGCCTTCAACTACGGAACCCAACAGTGGACGACCTATAAGTCGAGCATGAACAATCTCGAAGTGAACGGCCGCATCACGCCGCGAGGTCAGGCGGATCGCTTGGTGATGCATCCCGACGGCAAGTGGGAACGCGAATGTCAGCCGGGCACTTATATGTCCTACTTGTACGGATTCCGTTTCATGGAAATCGATGAAACTTTCGGGCTCCACAGTTATGGCCAGGGGCAATGGGGCGACAATTGGACCGCGGAAACCCAACATGCCGACGGCAACTACTGGGTGCAGGCTCGGAACAGCTTGATCGGCCTTCAGGTTGGTGCCGACATGACGTTCCGCAACTGCCGTTGGGCCTGGGGCCTCGAGTCGAAGATCGGACCCTGCCTGAATTTCTCGAACCAGATCAGCACGATCGACGCGACTATTCTTGACGGTCAAGATCATGCAAATGCGGACTACTACCGACGTTTAGCAGCCCACAAATGCGAGGCGGCCATGATCGGCGAAATCGGCGTTCAGGCAACTTACAAATTCCGGCCGAACTTGATGGGGCGCGCAGCCTATGATTTCATGTGGATCACGGGACTCGCTTTGGCGCCAGAACAGGTGCAATTCGTTTCGGATCCGGTCAATCGCATCAACCTGAATGGAACCGCCTTTTCCCACGGCCTGTCGTTGGGCATGGAATGGATGTGGTAAACGGATCGTGTGCTTTTCCGATGTTGAGCATTCGCCAGATGCATGTCGTGCCGATGGCTCAATGCGTTTATTGATTAATAATGAACTGTTGGGTAACGTGTTTGCCTATTTTTCAGCCTTCCGACGACCAACCCGTCAGATCGGCGCCCGGGCTTTGGTGCATGGGCGACCTAGGACGCAATAAAACAAATCGTTGAGATTCGTTCTCAAACGAGATTCTTTTCTGACGCTCGGATGCTCTTCCACGCAAGATATTTTGCGATATTTTTTACTGGAGGCTGTGCAATATTTGCTCACCCGTATTGCGCTAATTTTGCTCACTTGAATTGTGCCGATTCAAGAAAACATGTTGATTGGGTCGAAAAAGACCGGTTTTTTACGTATTAACCACGTCTCGCATGTTGATAATTATCAACATGGCCCCTGATGGGGCCGTTCTTTGCGCCCTTCTCTCCGGCGCCTCGTGTTCGGTGCGATGGCAAAATCCGTGACATTTCTTTGACAAAAGAAACAGTCGTGGATATAAGGGAAAATACGCACCCTTTTCCTGGAACACCTAGTCTGCCCAAGTGGACCTCACCGCGAGAAGAAAAATGAGCACCGGAAAACGATCGAAGAACAGCCGCCTGGAAAAACTTTTTGGCAAGGCCTCGCGCCGCGATGCTTTCAATCGTCGCCTCAGGTGTGAATTCTTGGAAAGTCGTCATTTGCTGTCGGCAACAACGATTTCGTTGACGACCGGTCTCTCGACGTTCTTGGAAAATGCAAGCAATACAAGCAGCGGCGGCAATCATGCCACTTATGCCACCGTGACATTGTCGGAGGCGGCAACGACAGACACCACGGTCAATCTCAGCGCTCTGAATCTGACCGGCGGCAACGACGAGGCGAAAATCGTCGACGCCGACCACAATGTCGTTACGTCCTTGGTGATCGCCGCAGGTGACACGACGGCAACCTTCTATATCGACGCTGTCGATGACAGTAACTTCGATCAATCCCAGACGATTAGAATCACGGCTAAAGCAACTGGCTGCACGTCGGGAACAAAAGACATCACGGTGACGGACGATGAATCCACGTTAGATGTTACACTGAATTCTTCCAGCATTTCCGAGGCTGCAGGCACGAAAGCAGTGACGGGCAAGGTAAGCATTACCCAAGCACTTTCCACGGACCTGACGATTACGTTGGCAATCACGGGCGGTTCCTCCAGGCTTTCTGCCTCCACATCGACCGTAACGATTTATGCTGGCGACACCGAGGCGACATTCACCTTGAATGCGACCGACAACACGACCTACGAGGGCACGGAAACCGCCACGGTTCGTGCAACTGCCACGGGTTGGGTTACCGACAAGGCTACCATCTCGGTGACGGATAATGAACTGCCCGGTTTGACCGTCGCCCTTTCGCCGACGTCGATATCGGAAAGCTCGACAGGTAAGGTTGTAGGCACGGTCTATCGCCAAGGAGACACCAGCAGCCCGTTAACCGTCACGATTTCCAGCAGCGATACGAGCGAAGCCTGGTTTAAAATTGAAACCAAAGACACAGATGGAAACGTCATTAAAACAACCTATGTCGACTCCATCACTGTGACCATTGCGAAGGGCGCAACCTCGGCGGACTTCGATATCTATGCACACGACGACAATATTGTTGACGGTACGCAAAGCGTCACGATTAAGGCCGAAGCTACCAACTACACAACCGACACCGCAACACTCAGCGTGACCGATGATGACGTGGCCAAGACGCTGGCCATTTCGCTCAGTTCTTCTTCGGTCATCGAAAGCAAAGGCCAGTTCACGGGCACCATTACGCGCACGGGATCAACCACGGATGAGCTCAAGGTTACAATTACCAGTAGCGACACAAGCGAAATTGGTCTTTTTTACGATGAGGATACGGGAACATATACGGATTCCATTGTCGTAACGATCGAGGCAGGCAAGACTTCTGCCGACTTCCCTATCTACGTGATCAACGACACCATTGTTGATGGCACGCAAAGCGTCAAGCTCACGGCCAAGGCCACTGACTTCACCGATGCCACGGCCTCGGTCAGTGTTACCGATGATGATGTGGCCAAGACCTTGTCGGTTTCGCTCAGTTCCTCTTCGGTCGTCGAAACAAAAGGCAAGTTCACAGGCACGGTCACGCGCACGGGATCAACAGATACCGCGATTCAAGTGACGATTACGAGCACGGATTTGAGCGAAGCCGCCTTTAAGAAAGATGATGGAACCTATACCGACACCATCACGGTGACAATTGGCATAGGCCAAACCTCCGTCGACTTCGATATCTACGCTATTGATGACTCGGCTGTAGACGGAACCAAAACCGTCACGATTAAAGCCGAATATTCGGAGTACACCACAGGAACGGCTTCCCTGAGCGTGACCGACGACGATGTGGCCAAGACGATTACGATTGAACTCAATCCGTCGAGCATCTCCGAGAAAGATGGTAAAACCACGGGCACGATCACGCTTTCGCAGGCGGCTACCGCCGACATGATCATTACCTTGACCGCTGACGATGCCACGGAGGCGGTCTTGGCCACAACCACCGTGACAATCATAAAGGGCAGCACCACGGGCACGTTTACCATCAACGCCGCGGATGACAGCATCGTTGACGGCACACAAAGCGTTGTCATTACTGCCGCCGATTCGTCCAATCTGAACTATTCCGCAGGCACCGCCACGCTGAAGGTAACCGACGACGACGTCGCGAAGACGCTCTCGATCGACATCGATCCTTCGAGCATTTCCGAGAACGGCGGCGTGGCTACGGGCGTCGTTACCCGCACGGGATCGACGGTTGGCGATTTGATTGTGACGTTCACCACCAGTGATGCCCTGGAAGCAACCGTTACCCAAACCGTGACGATCAAGGACGGCGAAACATCCGCCACGTTCACCATCACCGGCGTGGACGACAACACCTACGACGGTGACCAAAGCGTTAAGATTACTGCCACCGCGACAGGTTATACCTCGGCCACGGACACCATCACCGTGACGGATGTCGATGTAGACACGCCGCTTACGGTTTCGATCGCCAATGTGTCGGCCAATGAAAACGCCGGCTCCAACGCCTTCACGTTTGTCGTTACTCTTTCGAAGACGTATTCCTATGCCGTGACGGTCTACTATGCCACCAGCAACGGCACCGCCACGGCCGGCACCGACTACAAGGCCAAGAGCGGCAAAGTTACGATTGCCGCAGGTGATACCACCGCCAAGATCGTCATTCCCGTCTATGGTGACAGCGATGTCGAGTTGAACGAAACCTTCTACGTAACCTTAAGCAACCCGACTTATGCCAGTTTAGGGACGAGCAAGGCAACCGGCACCATCAAGAACGACGATAAGAGCGTTGCCACGACGATTGGCCTATACAATGCTTCCACCGGCACGGCGTACTTGAGATACAACAACAAGACCGGCGCGGCCGATGCGAGCTTCACGTACGCCGCCGTCGAATCCGATTGGGTTGCCATCGCGGGCGACTGGGACGGCGACGGCACGGATACCTTGGGCTACTACGATCCGACCACCTCGACCTTCTATTTGCTGGATAGCAACAGTGCCACGGCCACGGCCACGCTGGTCTCCTTTGGCACCGACGGTTGCGGATGGACGCCCATCGCCGGCGACTGGAACGGCGACGGCATTGAAACCATCGGACTGTATAACACCAAGACGTCCACGTTCTACTTGCGGAACTCCAATACCGATGGTTCCGCCAACTTGACCTTCAAATTCGGCACGGCCAATAAAGGCTATAAAGCCATCGTCGGCGACTGGAACGGCGACGGCATCGACACGATCGGCGTCTACAATCCGACCACTTCAACCTTCTACCTGCGAAACGCCAATTCCGCGGGAGCGACCAATAAGACGTTTAAGTTCGGTACGTCGAAATGCGGTTGGACGCCCATTGCCGGCGATTGGAACGGCGACGGCGTCGATACGATTGGGCTGTATGCCGCTTCCGCGAAAAAATTCTACTTGAGAAACACGAACACCGCCGGCGCGGCCAATTTGACCCTGGCGATTAGCGGCGCCGGCTCGGGTTGGAAACCGATCATCGGACACTGGACCAGTTCCGGGAGTTCGTTGTTGGCCTCCGGCGGCGCACTGACTTCGAGCAAGGCGGCGTCCTTGACCCAGGCCCAACTTAATTCGGTGATCAAGGCGGCCATTGCCCGCTTGGCCGATGCCCTGAATCTGGATGCCGCGGCGGTCAAGAAACTCGAAAGCACGCAGTTCGTCATCTCCAATCTCACCGGCTCTTCCTTGGGCTTGGCAGACGGCAACACGGTTTATATCGACGCGAATGCCGCGGGCTATGGCTGGTTCGTGGATTCGACAGCCGGCACGGACGAAGAATTCCGGACCACCTCTTCGGGCAGCAGCTCCGCGATCAGTTCGAAAGCGGTCGATAAGATCGACTTACTGACGGTCGTCGAGCACGAATTGGGCCACGTCCTCGGTTTGGACGACCTCGATGCCGCGTTGGTGAACGAATTGATGGCCCGGACCTTGGGAACCGGCGTTCGTCGAAGTGCCGCCTCGATCAGCGCCCTCGACTTGGCACTGGCAGGCTATTAAAGGTCCGTAGGGCAACCCCCCCGGATATCGACCAAATGCTTGATTTTGGACTGTAAAGAACAGGAAGTGTGGGCAGCACTGGCGGAAGGAAAGACAAAAACACCAATGCATACCACCCGTAGGAGTGTATAACCCGAATTCTTAAATAAAGAAATGCGATAAATAATAGCAAATTCTTGCGCAATCCATTGCGGATATAGCGAGATTTGATATTATGACGGTAAGGTGCTTTACATAGATCGCGTAATTTATCTTACCCATGGAGGCAGCGTACCGTGTTCTCGCAACTCAGGAAGCCCGTCTGGGCATGCGCAAGGCATGCGCGCTTTGTATCGTTGTGCACCGGTGCAATGATTCTCTTTGCCTCCACTTCTTTAGGCAGCACCATCTCGGTTGGCACACTTAACAGTTGGCAATGGAACGGCTTTACGCGCACCTCGTTTTCCAAGCCGAAAACGACTACTAGCTCAACATCTTCCACTTCCACGACCTCTTCTTCTTCCACGGCTTCCGCATCGAAGCTGACCTATTCCACTCTCGCGGCCAGCAGCACCGACAGCCAATCAGCTTCACTTGCCGGCTTGGTTTATTATGACGCCAATGCGAACGGCTCCGTGGACAGCAGCGACTGGGCCATCTACGATGCAAAAGTAACGCTCAAATGGGATACCAACAGTTCCTTGGTTGTTTATACAGGTTCGGACGGCTCCTTCAAATTCACGGGCTTAGTCGCGGGCACCTACTCGATCAACTTGGGCATCGATGACACCAAACCCGGCAAGAATTTTAAAGGCACCATGACCGATGCCGACGGCAACGACATTCCGACCGGTCTCGGCACGGTCAACCCCAACAGTTTCACCGATATCGTCTTGGGCGACGGCTATAAAGGCATCAACTACACATTCGCTCAATTGGCCTATCCCGCCAGCTTGATCACCAAGCGGTTGTATACGCTCAACGGTTCGGGAATCAAGCACACGCCGGAGAGCCCCGTGCCCGAACCGGGTTCGCTCGTATTGTTGACCGTCGCGGGCATGGTCCTCGGTGGTTTTACGTGGCGTCGTTGCCGGAAGCAACACGGCTAATTGCGTCGGGACGGTCTTTCTCATCAGAGCCTCGCCATTGCCGCATTCGTGCGACGAGCATGGTCTTTTCCTCGTGTTTTTTCTTGAATATGAAACTCCCGGAACAGCGTCGAGTGTTGGCCGAAGGCCGTTTTGCCCGACTGGTTGCCCAAGATGGTTGGGAATGGGTCGAGCGCGTCAATTCCTCGGGCGCGGCGGTGATTGTAGCCGTTACGGAAAACAGCGAACTTCTACTGGTCGAGCAATATCGAATTCCCCTAGGCCGCCCGGTCATTGAACTGCCGGCCGGTTTGGCGGGCGACATCGCCGGCAGCGAGCATGAAGACCTGGCCGAGGCTGCACGTCGCGAACTTCTCGAAGAAACCGGATATGAAGCCTCACGCATGACGCCTCTGGTTGAAGGCCCGAGCTCCGCGGGACTCGCTTCGGAAACCTATACGATGTTCCTTGCACGCGAGGCGCATCGCGTTGGACTCGGTGGAGGCGATCATTCGGAAGACATTCGAGTCCACGTCGTTCCGCTCGATCAGGTTCCTGCTTGGCTCGAAGCGAAACGCGGTGACGGGATCATGGTTGATCCGAAAGTCTACGCCGGACTCTATTTCGTCATGCGCTAGGCTCAAAGAAATCGCGGCAACTCATAAGCAGTCATATTAGAAGCTGCTGCTATCGAGGGCCAATCCGTCCATGCGGTTGCCCAGCCGGCGGTGGACCTCTTCGCTGACGGAATAACTGATCGAATGGACCGATCCGTCGCAGAAGGCCATGTTGAAACCCGAGGCGTGGGCGCTGCCCCAGTGTTTGTTATAGGTCATCGCGCCGCCGGGCGTGTCGGGTTGCGGCGGATAGGGTTGAAAAACGTTCGAGTTGTCGTAATAGCCCACGGAGCGAACCACATCGTCCTGCATACCGGTGTACATGCTCCAGTCGTCGCCGCCGTCGCAACCGTCTACATAGTGGTCGGAATCGATCGACTTCTCGCCGGCCAAGTAGGTGTTCGAGGTTCCGTCGCGGATCGTGCCCATCGTTACTTGACTATGTTGATAGATGACCCCGTTAGGTGATTTCGAGTAGGAGGCTCCGGAATACCATTGGAAGCCGGTCGCATCGCCTTCGGCGTACGAGCCTGGGAGCGGGTAGTAGAACAATCCCCATTCGCCGCACTCGCCGGCGTTGGCGGCATAGCATGTCCGTGCAATGCCCGACAAGCTTGCTGGCTCGGGCGAATAGTTCGGCTTGCAGCCGGTGCAATAAACGCCGAACAC